>CBDUCX010000048.1:0-22156 GCA_965365755.1 uncultured Pleurocapsa sp. | reverse complement strand
GAACTGGGGGATAATGGATTTGCAATCCACGGCCTTACCACTTGGCTATGTCGCCACGCTGCCAATAGCGCTTAATAAGTATATCAAACTTTATTCACGATTGACTTCGACAGAAATAAAGATCTTTAAAAATCTTCAACAAATACAAGGCTGCTTTTCTCTAGTCTTGGAGACTGTTTTTGAGAGGGTAAGCTGGGTACCATCCCGATTCCAATGTACGCTGTCAAAGATTTCATGCAAGATAGAAAAACCTCTTCCATTCTCTGCTTCTTCTGTTGGTAATGTTTGAGCTTCGACGTGACGAGTGTTGAGACACTTGCATCCCTCTGCAAACCCCTTGCCTTGATCGACAATTACCCAAGAATATTCACTACTAGTGACTGTAAATTTGACAATAATGGTTTTAGTTGGGTCAAGCTTATTGCCGTGTTTAGCTGCATTGACCAATGCTTCTTGTAATCCTAGTCTTACTTCTGCTCGCCATTCTGGAGGTATGTTTACCAAAAGTAAATCAAGAACGGGACAGAGGTAGAGTGTTGAAGTGAAGCTCATTGTACTCCACTTGCTTCTATTCCAAGGAATAGGGATTGCAATCACTAATATACACCTCTCGATTGAACTTTGAGATTTATGTTGTTGAGTTTCCGTAACTGTGCCAAGTTCGTAGTCTGTACAGATTTAATTAGAGGATATTGAGACTAAATTAATTTGTAATTTGCCTCTACTAACTAAAAATGAACTTGATTGCTCTTGTTAGCTTGATATTTTCCATGGCTAAGACTATAGATTTTAACAACCGCACCTCTCTAATGATTCCGTTAGTTTGTTGACTAATCTAACAGCTAAAATCATAGTCTTCCTCTCAAGGGTTGAAAAAACTCTTTATGTTCAATATATGTCCATTATACTAAATTTTTCCCACAAGCATAAATTTAAACGTCATCTGATCGTCTATTTAAAATAGCGAAGCACTCAACATGAGTTGTTTGGGGAAAGAAATCAGCAGGTTGAACATAAATAGGTTGATATATACCTGACTGACACAATAACTTAAGATCTCTGGCCAAAGTTGAGGGTTTACAACTAATATATACAATACGAGATGGTTGCAATTCTAAGATGGTCGAAATTACCTGAGTATCGCATCCTTTGCGGGGTGGATCTAGCAGTAAAATATCTGGTTGAAACTCGATTTGTGGCAGACAATCTTCGACTTTACCGCTGTAAAAAGTTACGTTATCAATTTGATTGAGTGCAGCATTGTTTTTTGCCTGCTGAATCGAGGTTGGGTTAACTTCAATGCCGATAACCTGGTTGGCTTGACGTGCCAAAGGCAAACTAAAAGTGCTAATGCCACAGTAGGCATCAACAATATTTTCGTCTCCCGTAAGATTAAGCTGTTTAACGATCGCTTGAAATAATAATTCTGCTGCACCAGTGTTGATCTGAAAAAAAGTATCTGCTGCAATATGTAGTTCTACCCCTGCAAAAATTTCTCTTAAATAAGATTTGCCTGCGATAGTATAAGTTTTCTTACCTAAAATAGCGTTAGTGCGATCGCTGTTAATATTTAAACAGACTCCTACTAATCCAGGATATTTATCTAGCCATATTTCTGCCTGTTCTGCAATGCCTGTCAAATTTTGGTTAGCTGTCACCAAAGTAAGCAAGATTTCTCCAGTATTATTGCCAATCCTCAGTGATAGGTGCCTTAATCTTCCCTGATGATTACTCTCGTTATAGATTGACCAACCTTGTTGCTGAATATCCTGCTTGACTTCTTTAAGCAACGGATGCAGGCGTTCATCCTGCACAGGACATTGGTTGAGGTTAACTAACTTATGACTACCCTGACGATAATACCCAGCCTGTACTTGTCCTGTATTGGATCTTCCTAGAGGATAGGTTGACTTGTTGCGATAGTTAAGTGAATTAGCTGTGTGGAGAATTGGCTGTACCTGAACATCTTCAAATCCACCAATACGCTGAAAAGCCTGAATTACCTGCTGCTGTTTTGCTTCTCTTTGATAACTTGGCTCAATATGCTGCCACTGACAACCCCCACATTTATCCGCCACGATACAGCCTGGACGAATACGATGAGGAGAAGAAGTTAATAATTGTGCAATTTTTCCCCGCGCAAATTTAGCTTTAGACTGAATTATCTTGGCTTTAAGGCGATCGCCTGTTACGCTATTGGGAACAAAGACAACTCTCCCTTCGTATCTGCCTACTCCTTCCCCACTGGTATTGAGATCCGTTATTTCTAATTCGACGACTTGACCCTGTTGTAATTTTTGATTCATCTATTTAGTTTAATAGACCAAAATAAATCGATAAAGGTAAGATGATAAAACCGATCGCCATTAACACAGCCAAGATCAGGGCGATCGCATAAACTGCGGGACTTATTTTAGAATTGAGTAGCCCAATTGATTGCCAAGCACTCCAGATACCGTGGCGCAAATGGAAAGCCAGCATAATCATCACTCCTGAATAGCCAAAAGCATAGATTGGGTTCTGAAATTTTTCCCTAACCAGGCTGGATAAATCTCGCATCTCTACCCCGTCAATTACTGTGGAATAGTAGCTGCCGAATTTAAAACTTGCTAGGTGCCAGACTAAAAATCCTAGCAATACCAAGCCCGTAATTAGCATGCTGCGGGAACTCATTGACTGTTTACTGGGTTCACCGGCACTTTTAAATTGGGCGTAGCCAATGGGACGAGCTTGCAGGGTATTAAGTTTGATTGAGATTCCTACGATCACATGAAATATCGTCAATCCCAATAGGATAAACTCAATGATATAGAGTAAGATGCCCCAACTATTGATAAAATGCGCTAGCTGATTATATGCCTTGCTACCGGTCAAGAAAGTTAGGTTTGCTGCCATATGAAACAGGACAAACAAAGATAAACCTAGTCCTGTGACACCTGTAATTATTTTTTTGCCGATAGGGGAAGTATAAAAGTTAATTAATTTCGGGCGATCGCTAGTTATGGTCATAACAATATCTGTGACTATTATGATTCATTGTAAGCCTTGCCACGTTGCTAAATTGAGAATTGTCTACTATAGCTGAAATAAATCTGTTATAATGCAAAATCGATAAGCTCATGGAGAGGTGGCTGAGCGGTTGAAAGCGGCTCCCTGCTAAGGAGTTATGGGGTGTAAACTTCATCGGGGGTTCGAATCCCCCCCTCTCCGTTCTTTATAACTAGTCACGAACCCCTTAAAAAAGGGTAGTCTGTATATCCAACCACGGCATCTTCTGTATCTCCTCTACCATAAAAATTTCTGGGGTTCGGCTGATTTAGTTCTGCATCTTGTTTAAATCTCTGAACCAGATCAGGGTTAGCTATATATGGTCTACCGTAGGAAACTAATTGAGCACCATCAGAAGCGATCGCCCGATTTCCTGTCTCTTGGTCATAACCCCCATTAGTAATGATATTTCCCTGATATAGGGGACGAAAAACAGGTAACACAGGGTTAATTACGTCACGAGTACTTAGATCAGCCTCATTGGGTTCCATCAAATGAATATAAGCCAAGTTGTAATCATTTAAAGCCTGGATAGCATAGCTAAAAGTAGCCTTGGGGTCAGAATCGGACATGCCATAAAAAGTATTGCTAGGAGAGAGTTTGATGCCGACGCGATCGCCTCCCCAGACCTGAGTTACTGCTTCTACTACCTCTAGCAGAAAACGGGCGCGATTAGCAATTGACCCACCATATTCATCCTGGCGTTGATTAGAACCATCTTGGAGGAATTGATCGATCAAATAGCCGAATGCACCATGTAACTCAACCCCATCAAAGCCTGCTTGTTTGGCATTAACTGCACCGAGGCGGAATTGTTCCACAATTTCCGAGATTTCCGAAGTTTTTAGCGCGCGAGGAGTTTCTAGATCTACTTTGCCTATAGGAGTATGGAGTTTTCCTGTTCCAGCGATCGCACTAGGGGCAAGGGGTTGTTCACCATCAAGTAAAGCAGAGTGAGCTACTCTACCAGAATGCCAAAGTTGCAGGAATATTTTCCCCCCCTCGCCATGAACTCGCTCGGTAATTAATTGCCAGCCTTTAGTCTGTGCTGCGTTGTAAATCCCTGGTACATTCATGTAACCCTGGCTCAAAGGAGACACCATCGTACATTCAGTAACGATTAAACCCGCATTAGCACGTTGGGCGTAGTATTCTGCCATTAACTGGGTGGGAATAGTGCCATCAGCCCGTAAACGAGTCATCGGAGCCATAATCACGCGATTGTTCAAAGTATTTGAACCTAACTGAAAAGAGTCAAAGAGGTTAGTCATAGCTTAGTAATGTGTTTAGTTGATAGTTGCTTGAGCGTTGGAATAGGATAGCGAAATATTGATTGAGCCTTCATTGAGTAACCAAGGCTGGATTCGGTACTGACGTACCTGATTATGGTGCAAAGGATCTTGGTCGGCGATCGCTTTGGCTGCGGCGACGGACTCTGCACGAACGATAATCATGCCATTGCCTGCAAAAAACTCACCGTCTTCACTAAACAATGGTCCGGCACCAAATAAAACTCCTTTGATTTCCAAGGAATGCAAATATTCCAAATGAACTGGCAAAAATCGATTAACAGTTTCTAGATCTTGAATGACGGTGGAAGTAATTACGTATAAAAGCTTTCCTAAAGAAGTTTGTCGCGATTTTTCAATGATTGCACTTGCGGAGACTTGTTCCATCTTCAATTAACTATGAGAAACCTTACTGATATGATTAAGCCAACCCAGGTCATCAATCAAGAAGGTACTAAAAAGTAAGACACATACCAAATGGTGCGTAAGTTAATCCGTAATCGACCCGAACCAGAAATATTCACTCTCAACTGTCCTACTCAGCAAGTTTTAGATATTATTGGCAACAAGTGGAGCGTTATTATTATTTATTGTTTGGCTTATCAAACTAGACGTTACAAACAGTTGGAACGCAAAATTGAAGGCATTTCTCAGAAAGTTTTAACTCAAACTCTGCGTAAGTTAGAAAAGAATGGCTTAGTCAAAAGAGAAGTATATCCCGAAGTTCCTCCACGGGTTGAATATTCTCTGACACCTCTGGGAGAAACCTTAATTGAACCATTAGCTTTGTTAGCCGAGTGGAGTGAAGAGCATATCGATCAGGTAAGAGAATCTCAAAATACCTAGTAAATTACAGCCTTTTGCGCAACTATTTAGTACATTAGAAGATTCAACTTTTAGATATTTAAATCTACTTGGATAATTCTCTCAATTCAAATTTAACTAAGCTCTATATTTTACGGGGATTAGCTTTTGCTTGGTTTCCTATTCCGACAATTGTTTTATTCTACGAAAATTATGGATTAAATATAGAGCAGATTGTCCTGCTAAAAACTATTTTGTCTTTATCGATTTTAGTCCTAGAAGTACCATCAGGATACTTGGCAGATATCTGGGGTAGAAAGACTTGTTTAGTAGTAGGTAGCGGAATCTGGATTGTTAGCTGGTTAATATATTGCGTAGGAAGCTCATTTACGGAATTTGCGATCGCCGAGGTCTTAGCAGGGGTAGCAGGAAGTCTCATTTCAGGGGCAAATACTGCCCTAGTTTTTGATACTTTATTGCAGTTAGGGAAAGAGCAATACTATCAGGTTTGTTCAGGAAGATTAGTGGCGATCGCAGGAATTAGTGAGGCATTATGTGGTATTTTAGGAGCGGCGATCGCTGCAATAAATTTAGTCTATCCTTTTTATTTACAAACAGTATGTTTAGTTATTTATTTTGGTCTGTCACTTAGTTTAATTGAGCCACAACGTCATCAATCTATTGCTAAAAATCAGCAATTAAATCAGCTCAAAAAGATTATTATTGATGTTTTTAAATATCCTGCTCTTCGATGGTTAATCTTATTAAGTAGTATTTTTTCTAGTGCTACTTTCTTAATTGTCTGGCTATCACAGGATTATCTCAAACAGTTAAATATTCCCACTCAGGCTTTTGGTTGGGCTTGGGCAATATTTCATTTAGGGATGAGTTTAGCTTCTGTTAACTCTCATCATTTACAGCGTATTTTAGGTATCAAAAAAGCTACTTTTCTCTTAGTTCTAATCTTAGCTATCTCTTATATTTGTCTCGGCAATATCCAGCAAGTTTGGGGCATGATTTTTATTATGATTATTTATTTGGTGCGGGGTTTATGTTCGCCTTTAATTCTTAACGCCATTAATCAACAAATATCTTCCTCCGTTAGAGCAACTATTCTGTCAATTAATAGTTTAGTATTTCGCATAGCCTTTGCTATAGTTGCCCCGATCATTGGTGCGATCTCATCTCGCTATAATTTATTTATCGGATTAACTATAGCTGGCTGTTTATTTTTAATATCTGGCTGGTTTTGTTGGTGGCAATTGATTAGAGCGAAAGGGCGTTGCTAATTTACTCCGAAACAGGAAGGGCATAGTAAGCTATTCCCTCAGATTGAAACTCTGATAAATTATCTTCTACATTATCTCTTTCCGCAGCAGAAGGAGTATAAAAATGCGCTCCACTAGTGCTATTGAAAAAGCGATAGATCGGAATTGAACCCTCAACTTCCGACTCATAAGCAAAAAAGGCTTCTCCTTCAAAACCAAAGTTATCCAAGTCCTGAACCGCATCTCGTTCAGTTTCGGAGATAGTGTAAAGATGAACTCCTGTATCCTGATTGAGAAAACGATATACAGGTACAGTTTCTGCTTCTCCAGTTAGAGGATCTGCCCCAACATAAGAAGCCCCCTCAAAGCTAAAGTTGTCTAATTCTTGAACTGCATCCCGTTCTGCCTCATTGGCTGTATAGAAGTGAACTCCTGCATTATTATTGAAGAAACGATACACAGTATTCCCAGTTCCATTGCCCCCTGGCTCATTTTCGACATCGGATAGGGTTAATAATGCGTTGACGTAATCTCCTTCTTGGGTATCATAAGCAGCAGCATTAAAAAATAATTCATCATCAAACTCTATTAATTGAGTTACTTGCTGAAAAGAGTCCTCAAATTGATCGCCGCCAACAGAAATTTGCTCAGGTTCAATTTGAACTGTGCCAGCTTCGGTGCCATCACTTTTCCAGAGTGTTGAGTCAATATTATTTCCAACAGAAAAGTATAGAGTTCCATCAATATCCGTAAAATTACTCCGATTACCTGTAGTGGAAAATGTTGAATCTTCCCCTTCGGTTATGTCTTTAACTAACTGAGTACCATCAGCGGTTCCATCGCTGCGCCATAATTCTCTGCCATTAACTCCATCATCGGCAATGAAAAATAATGTACCATCGACATCGATCAAGTCGAGAGGAAATGAAGCTTGGTTAACTGGTGTCCCATTTTGTCTTTCTTCAGGGCGAATATCCCTTACTAATTGAGTACCTTCGCTGGTGCCATCACTTTTCCATAATTCCTCACCTATATTCAGATCTGGATCATTATAGGTAAAAAATAAAGTATCACCAACAGCTGTTAAGTTACCAGTACGACCAGGCAACTCGGCAACTAATGAAGTACCTTCAGTCGTACCATCAGTTTTCCATAATTCATTAGCATTTGTAAAAAACAGTGTATCTTCGACAACAGTGAATTCTTGACTATTTCTACCTCCAAAATCCCTAATTAATTGGGTGCCAGCTTCGGTGCCATCACTTTTCCATAATTCACCAATTCTCTTATCAAAGATAAAAGTTCCATTGAAATCGACAGAAGATGTAATGGTGCTATCTCCCTCTCCAGAAGTAAGATCGGCAACTAATTGAGTACCTGCGTTTGTCCCATCACTAGTCCATAATTCCCTTCCGTTAACGCCATCATCAGCAGTAAAGAAAAGAGTTCCCTCAACGTCAGTAAAATTGTCAGGATTACTTGAACCTTCGGGGTTGATATCTTTTAAGAGTTCATTTCCTTCAACAGTACCATCACTGAAATAAAGTTCAGCTCCAAATTCATTTTCAGAGCCGACAAAAAATAAGTTCCCATCTATTCCGATTCCTCCAAGATTAGAAGCTAATCCTGCTCTAATAACTTCATCTGTTGCAAAATTAAAAGTTATCTCCCGTAAGGGAAACGTTCCAGTTTCAGTACCATCACTCCTCCAAAGAAAAAGAGATGAGCTTTCTCCCGGAGGGGGAGTGGGGTCAGCAGTAAAAAATAGTAAGGTTTCTGCATCAGTTAGATTTATATTGCCAACTGAAGAAGAAGGAGAAAAAGTTTGAACAACCTCTGCTTTCATTAGATTGTATTGCTATAAATTTCATTTTTGATTACGTAATTTAGCATCCTAGTATGAACTGAGTAATTTAGGCTTTTTTTTTATTTTGTTTTAAAAGTCTTCTCAGACTAATCTTAGAAAATGTCTCAAAGGTGGGTTTTGGTACTTAATAACAGTCTGTAGTGCATTATTTCGTCGAGTTTGAGTAACCAAAAATTAAACATTGCTATATCTTTGAGAGAAATCTATGATATTTGTTCAACTTAACATTGGAAACTGAAAAGCTATGTTACCCAATATATTCTTTAGTTCTCTGATGGGTTTTATTGCCCTATATTACCTGAGAGGTATCGGTTTTATTACCTTTCTGCCAGGAGGAATTATTTCAATATTATTAATGACCGCCGTGATATCTGGATTAACCTGGGGTATTTTGAAAACCAGAAGATATTAATAATTGTCAAGTGAAAAAGGGAGATTCTGCGAATTAAAGCGATCGCAATTCACTAAAATTTCTGGAGTATTGTTGATAAGAGCAGAAAATATTGGCGATCGCTATTCACTTTAAACTAAGTAAGATGGACTAATTTGGCGCTTAATTCCCAGAGACGTTTACCTTTATTAGCATCCATTGCTTCATCAGAGATTTCTTGCTTAAAGGCAGTACGATCTTCCTGCTGACGGTTACCCCAACTGTAATAAACTCCCGACTCATTGAATCCAGGATCGGCAACTACTTTAGCTACTCTTTCCCCTGCTAATTCTTCGGTCACATAGCCACCTGTGATGTTTTTCTGAAACCAAGGGAAGATAGTCCGAAACAACGAATAATGGTTGCGGAATAAACCAGTCTCGGCAACACACCCAGGATAGAGGGCATTAAAAATAATTCCTGTAGACTGATGATAGCGATCGTGTAATTCGCGCATGGTTAGCATATTGCAGAGTTTGCTATCTTTATAAGCCTTGCCTGGCTTAAACTTCTTACCGTCAATCATTGCCACAGGGGACTTAAAACCAGACTCCAAACCTTGTAAGTCACCTAAGTCTGGAGGTGCAGGGATGGGAATTGTACCGCCTATTTCCTTGGGGTTAGCGGTAACAGTGCCTAAAGTTACTAATCTTTTTTCTGGTGCAGGAGAGTTTTTGAGGTCTTCCAGCATCAAGTTACAGAGTAAAAAATGACCTAGATGATTAGTAGCAACACTCAATTCATAACCCTCTGCGCTACGCTGTGGCTCTTTTTCCAGGGGTAAATAAACCGCAGCATTACAAACTAAAGCTGACAAAGATTTACCAGTAGAGCGAAAATCTTGCACAAATTGACGCACGCTATCCAAAGAGGCTAAATCAAGATGAATAATACTGTATTTATCCTGGGGTATCCCAACTTGCTCTGCCGCCTTCTTAGTTTTAGACAGATTACGACAAGCCATAACTACATGCCAGCCTCGATCAGCTAAAGCTTTGGCAGCATATAAACCGACTCCAGAAGATGCTCCTGTAACTATAACCGTTGATTCTTGTGCCATTATCTTAAAAATCTTTTTAGTATTTATACTTGCTTCTAAAATCTCATATTTTATAACCCCTAGTTATCAGTAAGTTATAAAGTTTCATAATTTCGTTGCCTGTGAAGTTGCTATATTCAGATGTATTAGTTTCTTAGCTCTTAGCTTTTGAGTTCCGGTGAGTTATCTTGGTATCTTTCTACCTTGATTTATGGCTTCAGAAAAGTTTAGGTATCAGTTACGCCAGGAAGCACAGCAATGGCGAGATGAGGGGTTAATTAGCCCAGAAACATATGAGCAGTTGGCAACTCGCTATCGCTTAGAGGAGTTAGATTCGGCTTCACGCGATCGCTTTATCCTGATCGTTTTAGGCTTGGGTTTTATTCTCCTGGGTTTGGGTGTCATTACCTTTGTGGCGGCTAACTGGCAAACTTGGTCTAGACCAATTAAAGTCTTGTTGTTACTGGGCTTGTTTATGGGGACTAACTGTACAGGATTTTATTTATGGCGATCGCCTGATCAGCGAAAATCTAGATTAGGACAAGGATTATTATTACTCGGTACCTTGATTCTGGGGGCAAATCTGGGCTTGATGTCTCAGATGTTTCATCAGACTGGTGCAGCCTACAAGCTATATTTAATCTGGGGTTTAGGCGTTTGGGCAATGGCTTATGCTCTGAGGTTAACTTCCCTGGGGTTCATGGCGATTATCCTCATGGCGATCGCCTACTGTGGGGGAATCTGGAACTTCGATAGTCTGGGAACAAGTTCAGGGCAAGAATTACAGCAAATGTCGTTGATTATTGCCTTTTTATTTATTCCCCTGGCATATTACTGTCGCTCTCGTTGGATTTTTGGTTTAAGCTCAGTATTAATTGTTTTTGCTTTAGGAACAAATTTAGCCGAATATTTAAGTGTTGCGGATTTGTCAAACACCAGCTTTATTCCCGCCCTCTTGTTTATTCTGCCTCCTGGTTTGCTTTGGAGTTATGGTGATGATTTACTATTTCCTAACTCAGAGGTTAACTTTGAGGCTATCAATCGCAAATTGGCGGTTTTTTATCTAGGATGTTTCTTTTATCTCTGTTCTTTTAATTTCTGGGACAACAATTTTGACTCTACTCAATCTGGCAAATTTATCGATTTTGCCCCTTGGCCATTATTAATTGCACCAATAATTTTTACTATTTGGGGAATCTGGGCTTGGTGGAAACTGGGAGTAAGAAGAACTAGTAATTTACCCTGGCGACTTGATCGCAACTCTACCTATATCGGTACGACTCTCGTAATTTTATTTGGCTTAATTTGGTTTAATATTGCCGTTGCCCCCATCGGCATCGCGGGAACTATAATCTTTAACCTGTTGCTATTTCTCTTAGCCATAATTTTGATTAGTCAGTCAGTTAGAGAAGGACGTAGATTTAACTTTTGGTTGGGAATAATTTTATTAATCTTGCAAATATTTTCCCGCATGTTTGAATACGATACTGGTCTAATTTTAAAAGCGATCGCACTTTTTGCTTGCGGTATTGCAGCAATCTTGGCAGGACTGTGGTTTGAGCGTTATTTAAGCACTGTAAATTCTTCTGATAACTAAAGATATGATTAATTCTCGACCTTCAATCAATTTACCTTGGTGGCGATTTTTACTGCCTTTGGGGTTACAGTTAGGGGTAATCTTATTTGTTCCTGCCAAGAGTGCCTATACCTATAATTTTGGGATGGATGCAGTAATTCAAACTGTCCCTGTAGATCCTTATGACTTACTGCGGGGTTATTCTCAAACTCTTCGCTATGACATATCTAGCACCAGTGACTTGCAAAAACTTCCTGGGGGAAATGATCTGTCTCCAGGAGATATATTTTATGTAATTTTAGCAGCAGATTCTCAGTCAGAAATAAAACCTCCTACACCTTGGAAAGCGATTAAAGTAACTCAAGATTTACCTCAAGATTTGCCTGACAATCAGATCGCTATTAAGGGAAAAGTCGGAAAATATCGCACTGTCAGTTATGGCTTAGAAACTTACTACATGCCAGAAAGTCAAAGAGAGAAAATCAATCAAGAAATTAGCGATCTCCAGGGTGATGCTGATGGCAATAGAGCCTTTGTCGTCGAAATCAAAGTTGATCCCTGGGGAAATGCAGTCCCCGTAAGTTTATGGGTTGGTGATCATAATTATCGCTTTTAATTAGGTATCACTTTTAATTCAGAAGTGCAACCCAACATCGTTAAAACTTGAGATAAAAGAGCGATCGCTTGTAGTCATAGTCCTATCTTGTCTAATTCAAGCATGTTTTAACGGGACTTAAACAATTCTCAAAGTCAAAATAAGTTAGGATACTTATGATAGTTAGTTTTTACGTCTCGTCTTCCAGGCGATCGCGCTCTATTGAAACTAGCTTTAATTCAAAAAAAATCTGTATTGCAAGATACAAAAAAATATCCTTTTCTTTGGCTGAAATTAAGAGTTACCTTCCAACTTTTCCTGAAGCTAAAGCAGGAAACCTAACAATATAAAAAGGTGCTTGAAAATCATTTTCTCCATTATTAAGCACTGGAGAATTTTGTAATTGACTAACGGTGGCATAAACATAATTATCTTTGCTAAATGCCATGCCATCAGTCCAACTTAGTAACTTATCATCTTGATATAAGATCTCATATTTCCCCGTAGCATCAACAACGCCGATCGCATTTTCCGTAATAGAAGTAATATAAACATTGCCATCTCCATCAACAGTAATGCCATCACAGATCGGTTTATCACCATAGCGTTCAACTCTGCTAGATAATTCTTCAGGAGAGAGAGATTCATCTAGTAAATCTTCTGTAGCGACGCGATATAAAGATGTGCTACTCATGGGTGCATAGTAAACCCATTCGTTATCAGGATCAATGGTGATGGGATTTGCGCCGATTTTAGCTGGTTTGCCTGCTAAATTAATGATCCGCTCGTTAATGATCAGGGGAATGTCTTCGGGACGAGTAGAAATATCTCCTTCCAATACCCTACGGGAAAATCCTGTATTAAGATCGACGACGATCAGTGCCGAGTCTTCACCACTAGCAGTATCGGTAATATAAATCGCATTATGATCGAGATCGATCGCTAAATCATTTAAAAAAGGACTTTCAGGAATAATTGGTTGTGGTAAATAGATCACTTGATATAGTTCATCGTTTTCCGTATCCCAAGCGACGATTTTCCCTGGTTGTCCTGATCCAGCACTACGATCAAGCATCCAAACTATACCATCTTGATCAGAACGAAGTCCTAAAACGGTATTTAAACCAACTCCTTGACTATTGGGTTCACTACTCCAGGCTTGATTAGGAAATGGTGTAACGCTGCCATCATCTAATACTTCCACTACTCGCAAAGGCGCACCAAAGAATTGATGCTGACTCATGAATATCCTACCTTTTGGCGTAATGGCAATATTACCTGGCGGATGTTCGGCAGGAAATTCGGCGACAATTTCTAGTTCATCAGTTTGAGCAACTACAGGATGATGAAGTGTTAAAGATAATCCGATCACCACAATCGCCACAGATACAAAGTATAAGCAGAAACGACCAAAGGGACGAAGTGAAACCTGATTTCTGTAGTTACCCATGTTGTTAAGCAATAGTTTACCTGTAAGCGAATATTATAAACTTCTGTAGCTGGACTTTAGGAAAAAAGCGAGCGTAAAAGGTTAAAATCCAAAGACAGAAAGCTTTTTACCTGTTTTTAGCCCCAAACAAAGCCCCGCTCGGCTTTATGTTCAACAAAAACTTCTTTATTGTTTTGTAACCAGCAAAAAAAACGATAGGAAATACCTGTTAAAAATGCTTCTAAAGTTTCGGCAAAAGTTCTTAAAGGTTTGTTAGCATAACGTTTTCTCAAGGAAGCATCCCACTTTTGCAGTGAGTAAAAATGCTTAGAGTAATATGGTGTCGGAAGAAAATATAGATTTACCTCATAAAAAGATGACACCAGAAGAACAAGCAATAGTCGAAGCAAAACTGAAAGAGGTAGCAGAAATATTGTACAGAAATACTCCAACGGCAGAATTAAAAACATTTGAAAGTATAGAGTTAAGTGTTAGAGATCATCAATGAAGATTATTGGCGCACAATGGAATTCCAACAATGTGCCTCAGATGTTAAAACTTCGCTGTGCTTATTTAAATAGCGATATCAATCTAAGTATTTCTGCTTAATCAAAAAGTGGGATGCTCCCAAATAAAACGATATTACTTGCTCCCTACGAGCAATTAATTAAACTTATCCTAAACAGTTAACGTACTACGATACTTATTGCTCGTCCATCATCAACTGTAAAAAGATGGATTTTATTGATGTTTACAGTTAACCACAAGCGATCGCCGATCCTGACGGGCTGTTCTGGGGGCAGAGATACCGTTAGAGTAATATCAGGCTGTGCCGTTAAATGGGCAGATATATAAGTTTCATTTCCCAGTGCCTCTACTAAATCGACTTCAATCTGAATACTGGATTCACCTGATGTACCTACAGATAGATGTTGCGGTCGAATACCCAGAGTTAATGATTTTGCCTGACTAGATTGCAACGGTTTTGCCCAGGTTTCTGGAAGTTCGAGGGCAAAGTTGGGATTAATTAATTTTAAAGGTGAAACCAAATCTACAGGTAAAAAATTCATCGGTGGTGAGCCAATAAACTCTGCTACAAAACGATTGACTGGCTGTTCATAAATCTCTAAAGGTGGGGCAATTTGTTGAATTTTGCCATTGTTCATTACGGCAATGCGATCGCCCATCGTCATTGCTTCTGTCTGATCGTGAGTAACATAAATTGTAGTTGTGTTTAACTGACGCTGAAGCTTAACAATTTGAGCACGGGTTTGGGTACGCAGCTTGGCATCCAGGTTAGATAAAGGTTCATCCATGAGAAAGACTTGAGGGTTACGGGCGATCGCTCTACCTAATGCTACCCGTTGTTTTTGTCCTCCTGATAATTCTTTTGGTAAACGAAAGAGTAAAGATTCGATCTGCAACAAACTAGCCACATATCTTACTCTGTCACGGACACTTTTCTCTTTAGCCGACAGATAACGCCAGCTTCTAGGGGCATAACGAGTAATACTTACCAATAAGTCTTCTGATATTTTTTTAACTGGTAACTGATCACTGTTTGCTGATAACTGATTATTTCTGCGTAAGCCAAAGGCAATATTGTCATAAATGTTCAGGTGAGGATAAAGAGCGTAATTTTGGAACACCATGGCAATATCTCTAGCTTTAGGGGGTAGATCATTCACAAGGCGATCGCCAATGATAATATTTCCTCCTGTTAGTTCTTCTAACCCAGCCAGTAAGCGCAGGAGAGTACTCTTGCCACAACCAGAGGGGCCGACAAGAACCAAAAACTCACCATCTTCAACGGTAAAATTAATATCTCTTAAGACACTGACTTGCTGCGATACTGCTTTCTGAGCAGAAATATTTTTGGCTGCTACTTTAGATCTATCACCCCGATTTGCCTGACCACGAGAATAGCTTTTATAGACGTTTTCGACTACAACCTGTGCCACTATTAAACCTAATTAAACCTAAATAAAGTGGATATTATGAGCTTTTCTTAGCCATGTTAGCACTAGGTAAAGCATTACAGATTTATGTTCGGATTGTTACTACCCACTACCTACTACCTAAGAGCTGATTTAAGATTTCTGTCTGAAGTTAAAAACTACACCTTGATTCTTCTTCTTTTGGGGATTACATCATGAGGCACTTGCCAGAAATCAGAAGCCTGTTTCATTTTATAATTCAAAATCGCATCATCAATTGACTCCAATTCGGCAATTTCTAGTGTAGATTCGTCTATATTTAAACACTTAATTATTTCTTTCCCTAACGACTTGGCTAATAAAGGGACAACAGCATTGCCAATTTCTCTAAATCCATGCCATATTTTGCGATGAAATTGAAACCAATCAGGAAAGGTATGAATGCGAGCAGCTTCTCTGATGGTTAAGCATCTGGGGTGAAGATAGTGAATCGGACGGGGGGCGGTAAATGCTCCTTTGTTGCTGGCTGTGCCTGCTCTCAAAGTATTAGCTAAACCATTGGAGGAGAGTTTAAAAAAATGACTAATGGGCTCTTTTTTACCTTGAATAGTGTTGGCAAAGCGTTGAATCGTTTGATCTCTATGTTTAGATCCAATATGACCCCAAACAATTTTATTGGGGCTTCTTTTATGACACAAAGAATATTCTCCCTGGGGATTGACATAAAAACTATTTCTAAATCCTGAATAGTTAAGCTGCTCAACACTTATGCCCTGATCTTGACCTAAATATACAGGAATTCTACTTAAATCTGAGATCGCAGCGCTTACAATATTGAATGGCAGAAAGTTATTACCATGAGTTGGCAGAGGATAATCAGGCTCAGGCATATCTTCGCGATAACCAATTAAAATTAGTCTTTTTCTCTTTTGAGGTGCGCCATACTCAGAAGAATCAAGCACTTTTAATGGTCTAACTAGAGAATATCTATTTTCTTCAAATGTCTCGATTAACTTATTTAAAAACTTTTGATGTTTACCAGTGGCAATACCAGGTACATTCTCAAAAATGAAATACTTTGGTCTAATTTCAAAGACAATTCTGGCAAATTCAAAGACTAATTGATTGCGTGGATCATCTAGTGATCTTCGTCCCATATAGGAATAACCCTGGCAAGGAGGTCCCCCTGCTAGTACGTCTATATTAGTATCGAATCCCTTTTTGGCGATCGCTCTAAGTAGTTCTGGACTAGATAATTGAGAAATATCCCGACAAATACTTACTCCATAAGGAAAATTATAGTGATGAACTAAAGAGTGAATGGGATCGATTTCTACCGAGGCTGCCACGTCAAAGCCAGCGGCTTCTAGACCTAAAGACATTCCTCCACAGCCTGAAAATAAGTCAATTGCGACTGGACGATTACTCAAAGTCTTTCTGCTTATAGTCTTACTAAGTTATTTTACGCTGTAAAGCACAGTAACTCAGTATAAAGTAGATTAATTTGAGTGGACAGTTATTTCCTAAAAATTTTCTAAATTACATTAACTAGATCAAAATACCAAATACCAAAAAAGACGCAGCTATATTAATAGCCACGCCTCAAAAACTTATTTACTTATTACTTATTGCTTATTACTTATTAGTTAAACTTAGCCAACAACACCTAATGCTCCAGCAGCAGCAGAGGAAATGGCACTTACTAGACCAGTAATAAATAACCACCAGGAAGCAGTCGCAGCAGCTTTACGAGTATCTTCCACCTGTTGTGCCGCTTGTTTTTTCGCCGATTCCAAACGCATAGCAGCTTCGGTTTGAATGCGTTCAGCACGTTGCAGGGTGCGATCGCGAGTTCTTTCGATCTGAGTAATAATACGCTCAGCATCAGCCTGGGAAATATCTGGGCGGGAACTCATGATTGCAACCATACTGTCGCGGTCAATACGAGAGAAACGATCTTTTAGTGCCAAGAAGCCAGCTTGAGGATCATCAAACATGGTATTAATGTCGCGTTTGATACCGGCATAAGCTAATTCGGGACGATCTAAGCTATCGAGATAGGCTTTAATTTTGGCTAACAAACGATCAATGACAGACTGTATTTTACTCTGCACCACCTGTATCTGAGACATGACCCTATCTCTAACTTCGAGGATTTGGTCTACTACTTGATCCACATCTGCTTTAGAAATATCTTCTCTTTGGGTTAGTAATGCAGTTAGAGTAGAGCGATCAAAACTTGCTAATCTATCCTTGAGGCTTTCTGCACCCGCACGAGGATCGTTAAGTAATAATTCTATGTCCCGCTTGATGCCAGCAGGATTTAACTCAGCTTGATCAGTGGAACGAAGATAATCTGCAATTGAACTTTTGAAGTCTTGCATCTTCTCCTGAGTACGAATAGCTGCACGACGAGGTGCTTTAGCAATCTTTTTGAGGGTGGACTGAACGTCATTAATCACTTGGTTAATATCAGCTTCACTCAAGTCCCGTCGTTGTGCTAATAGTTGAACTAAAGTATCACGATCCATGGCGGCTAAACGTTGGCGGATCGCTTTTGAACCCAGTTTCGGATTATTAAACAGTAAAGTTAGATCCCGTTCAATACCTTTAGGGTTAAGTTCTGGTTTGCCAGTGCGACGGAGATAACTAGCAATTTCCGATGTTGCCAGATCGTATTGTTCCTGTGCCTTGCCCACCAGCTTTTGAGGTGCATTGACTAAGCGCATCCAAGAACCTTCGACAGTATCGATAGTATCTTCGATTTGCTCTTCTGTAAGATCCTGACGTTGGGAGAGTAACTGAACTAAAGTATCGCGATCAAAACTTTCTAATCTTGCCCTTAATACCGAACTTCCAGCTTGGGGATCTCTAAATAATAATTCTAACTCTCGCTTGATCCCATCAGGGTTTAGTTCACCTTTGCCTGTATCTCTGAGGTAAGACTGAATCTGTAGCCACTGTCTTTCAGCTACGGCTTTAGCTTGGCTAACGTTTTGACGGCTATCTTCTAATACTTGATCGCGAGCTATTTCGAGTTCTCCTGCGATCGCCGATATGGTAACTTCATTCATATCTCCTCGTAACTCTAGCATTCTTTCTAGAGTGGGACGGTCTAAGACTGCCAGACGGGTGCTTAACTGTTCATAGCTAGCATCAAAATCCTCTAGGATTGGTTTGAATTCTAGCTGAATTTTTTCAGGAGTCAAATTATCTTGAGCAACGGTAGTTAGATATTGTTCTACCTCCACCATTAATTCAATACTCTTTTCCCTAGCCTGTGCAGCTTCAGCAGTGGCAATTACTTCCAAACGAATTGCATCAAGGATGTTCGCCGTACTACGAATTTGTGCCTGGGATAATAATCCTTTTTGTCTTAAAACTTCAACAAAATCGGCACGACTAATTTGTCTAAGTTCAGCAGCTACAGCTTGAGGATCGGCAGCAGGATCGTAGATTAGATTGCGAAATTCTCGATCAAGGTTACTCTGTTTAAGTTGCCAAGGATAAGCATTCGCCAAGTAGTTATCAATATCTTTCTTAACGGTAGTAGGAGGAGTGTCTTTAATCCCTGCTTGGTAAGCTACTTTTTCTGTTTTCTCTCCCAATTGTTCTCCAGCGGTTTTCAATTGGTCAACAATTTGCTCCACATCAAAATCAGATAGATCAGCTCGTCCCATAACTATATTGGCTAAACTGCTGGCACCAAAAGAAGTGGCAGCTTTTACTATCGGGCTAGTACCATCAGCAGAACTTTGACTATTTTTAATCTCGCTAACTACAGAGTTAATTTGACTACCAAGATCCGTACCTATAAGTTGCTCTTTAGTAGCTGTTTTGAGATAATTGCCAAGTTTACTAACTGGATTGGCAGAAGGAGTAAGCTTACTAGTTGTTTTCTGCCATACCGATTCCATTTTGGTAGCAATGCGCTCGGCATCTTTTCGGGAAATATCAGAGCGATCGCTAATTAACTGAATAAAGGTATTGCGGTCAATATTGCGCACACTGTCGCTGTCAACAATTTCCTGTAAATTCTCGTCGTCTAGTAACCGTTCAAAATCCTGAGCAATTTGATTGACATCTAGATTTGCGGGTTTAACCGACTGCAAAAAGTCTTCTACATTCTCGCGCATAGCTACAGGATCGAGCGCCATACCCAACTCTCTCCTTACCGCAGCCGCAGCAGCTTCAGCAGTATTAACCACCTGTTTACTAGCAGCACCAGCACCAATAGCAGCGGTAGCCGTACCTAATATCGACTGCATCCCAGAAGTAGCCGTATTTACTACTGAACCTAGTAATGAACCAATTGCCCGAGAGCTAAAGAACATCATCAAGGCAAAGAAAGTTGCCCAAATAACTAAGCCCACAATTGCCCCCGATAAAGGTGCCACAAACAAGCCTAATTTTACCGCCAAGAAACTGGCAATAAATAAAGCGAAGGAAACACTGATTAATGTTCCTAAACCTACCGCCACGCCGACTTTTTTGACAGTACTACCAAATCCTCCTGAATTGTCGTCATGTCTGGAAGAACTCGAACCTGAACTACCACCAGCCATCGATATACCAGCAGCAACACCCAAATTAGTAAATAGTAGTTGCACAGCGAAAGCCAAGACCACTCCAGCAATCAATGCCGCGAAAAATTGAGGGCCATTAAAAACAAAAGAAGCATCCTGTATCGCTTCTAAATCTTGTTCTCTTTCGACTATTATTCCCTGCTGCGCTAACAGCATCATTTCGTTGTAAAACACGGGTTTTCTTTCCTTTAATAATTTATCTTTTTGAAACAGAATGAATCTCTCGTTTATATTGAGAAGTCATCTAAACAAATTGAATATGGACAATGATTTTTTGAATAATCGCAAGTAACATAAGTTTTACTCCCTAGTATTTTAAAAAATACATGTTAGAAAGATCTCTTCCTTACGACAGGTATTTATATAGGTAATAAGTTATAAATATTAGGTTTAAATAATTATTGCTTTGGATAGATTAACTCTAGAGTAACTTTGTCTTATTGTGATTAGTAACAGTAAATACAAATAGTTTACGGAGATAAATTAATATGAGTACTGAAGATAGAGTCGAAGCTACAGCAAAAAATATTGAAGGTAAAGCCCAAGAAGCTATGGGTAATATCACTGGAGATAAAGCAGATCAAGCTGAAGGGAAAGCAAAGCAAGCAGAAGCATCTGCACAACATGCTGTAGAAGATGGTAAAGACGCAGTTAAAGATGCGATCGACTAATCAATTGTTAGTTTTTTATCTAGTTTAAGAGGGGAGGAAGTTTTAATTTTTCTCCCTTCTTTTTATTTAAGTATAAAAAATAGATTGGTAAATCAGTATTTTCATTCAAGCCCTTTTTTAGCAATGAATTTAGATTTAAAGAAGATTAAACAATAACTCTTTAAAAATAGATTTTTTGCTCAATGGAAAATAATATAGCTTTTCCTCTTACTGGCGGTGTAGCTGGTGCGGGAATATATTCAACTATCGGTGGTGTAGGAGTAGTTGGTGGTTTTGGCGGAATTAGCATTGGTTTAGTTGGGATGACAACCGCAGGTACAGTAGTCGGATGTGCTGCTTATGGTGCTGTTGAAGGAATTGGTAATGGTGACAGTGCAGCTTTTATATCCACGGGATTAGGTGCTGTTGGTGGTGCGACTGTTGCTTCAACTATTGGTGGGATGGGAATAAGCTTTGGTGGAAGTGCTTTTGGTATTGGTATTGGTTCAATGACTGCTATGGGAGGAGTATTCGGGTTAGGAATTTACGGACTAGCAAAAATGTATGCTAACTCTGAGACAAAAGAATCTTACGCAGAAACTTTTAATCGTATGGAAGACAAGATTTCATACATGGATGCTTATTATCAAGCAATGATGGAATTAGATCCCTTGTTTGCCAATCTTGCTTGTGAACAACAATTTTCCAAGTTAGAAATAGAAGATGAGCTGGAAATGCTAAAAGCTCAAATCAAATCCAATACTCGTAATTCTTTTGGATTTAATTCTCAAAATATTGGGCATAATTCTTTTGTAATTGAACCTGATAGTGCAGAAATAGAATTACAAGAAAAGTTTAGTTGGCAGCTAGTAAAAACTCTTTCTGGACATACTAATTCAATTAATTGTTTTGCTATCAAAGATAATATTTTAGCTAGTGCTAGTGATGATCATAATATTAGCCTATGGAATATGGAAACAGGAAAACGAATATATTCATTCTTTGGGACTCAAGAAGTTCAAGCAGTAGCAATTAATAATCAGAGTGTAATTGGGAGTGGCTTTGACCATACAATAACCAGTTGGAAATTAAGTGATAAAACTTTAGAACGTATAATTTCCAAATATCATAATCCCCATAGTCATGATAATGTAGTTTATGCTCTGATTTTTAGCAACAAAGGTGATCTATTGATCAGTGGTAGTGCCGACAGTAAAATTAAAGTTTGGAATGCTGTTACAGGAAGCTTAAAATTCACTTTATCTGGTCATACTAATTCAGTAAACACCTTAGCAATTAGCCCCTGCGATCGCATTTTAATTAGCGGTAGTGCAGATGGGACGATCAGAATCTGGGATTTGACAAATCCTTGGACAAAATCTCAGGTTATTGAGCAATATTCTTGTGAAATAATGGCTATTGCGATTACTCCTAACGGAAAATACTTCGTTAGTACTGCTAAAGGCAATTGTCTTAAAATATGGTGTATGAAAACCAGAAAAAATATCTATACTGATGAAAACAGTATAAATAATATAAACTCAATTGCTATTAGTCCTGATCATAAATTAATGGCGGTTGGCAATATTAATGGAACAGTACAGCTTTGGAATCTAGTATCACAAGAATTACTGCAAT
>CBDUCX010000047.1:0-22272 GCA_965365755.1 uncultured Pleurocapsa sp. | reverse complement strand
CGCCTGCCTGAAGGCTCTATTAATTGTGGTGGTGTTTAATTGTATCCATAATGCGATCGCTAATATCTGCTCTATGTACCGCCATTTGTCGGGCTTCAGCTTTTTAGAAAGCGGCAAGGAACTGGTCCCTAATTACGAGACATTTTTAGTAATGTCATCAAAATGTAGTAGAACAATAAGGCTACGGAAGCAAATAGCTCTAGAGATGCTGCCACATGCTGATGGGTTGCATATCTGTGAATGATGTTAGATGTGGTGTATAGAATGGCTGCGGAGGCAAAAACAATCATTGCCGCCGAGAAAATTAGACCCAGGGTAAAGCCAAACAAAACGCTACAAACAATCAAACCTAGAGCAATAAAACCGCCAACTCGCAGAAAGTTGCCTAAAAAAGAAAAGTCTTTGCCGCTGGTGAAAGCAATAGTGGTGATACCAACCAACATCATTAATGTCAGAATAGCAGCCATGGGAATCAAATGAGGATCATTAGTATAGTATGTGGCAATGTAAAGTATCGGGGCAAAAATTAATGCCTCTCCGATAACATATATGCCTAATCCTGCATATTGTGTACCAACGTCATCGGATTTCGCGATCAAGCCTCGTGATAAATAGCCTAATAAAGAAAAACCACCTAAGATCATTAACCAGCCAAATCTATTCTCGTAGATAAAACTAGTAATCCCTGACGCAATGCCTGTTTGGAATAGAATAAATTCTACCAGAATGAAAGCAGCGATCGCACCAGCTAGGTGAGTATAAGTATTTTTAATAAATTTAAGGCGATCATTGGGACTCGCCTGAGCAACATTAACCATTTTATTTATACCTCTTTGATGGAATTACAATAAATTTTTTAAAAGTTTAGTTAGACCTAGTTGGATATTAACCAAAGGGAAATATAAGATGGGTGATCTAAATTCGCCATCAACTTTATCGCAGTACATTAGCTGGTTAGAACAAGTTTTGTTAATTGCTCGTAAGTAACAAGTAACAAGTAAATCTGTATAATTACAGCACAAGATGGTTTAGACAAAGAAATTATTCGCGACTCCCTCAGATATAGTGAAAAATGGCGATATTTTGGCTCAACGACACTCAGTTTCAGACAGCATTTTTAGCAGAAGGCGATCGCAGTCAGCAAATTACCCAGCTCAGGCGATCGCTATATGGGATGGGATTTCTCGGCGGTTTGACAGGGTGTTGCTTTATGAGTACTCCCCTGGCAGCACAGGTAACCTCTGATGGCACTTTAGGAACAGAAGTCAACACTACTGATAATGTTACGGAAATTACTGGGGGAACAGCAGCCAACAGCAATTTATTTCATAGTTTTCAAGACTTTTCTGTTGAGACAGGCAACACCGCATTTTTTAATAATGGTGTAGACATAAAAAATATTATCGGTCGCGTGACAGGTAATAATATTTCTAACATTGACGGTTTGATTCGTGCTAATGGTAGCGCTAATTTGATTCTGTTCAATCCCCAAGGAATTAGCTTTGGGGACAATGCCTCTTTAGACATTGGCGGCTCATTTTTAGGTAGCACCGCAGACAGCGTAATTTTTGAGGACGGTACAGTCTTTAATACAGATCTGACAGCGGAACCTTTACTGACTATTAGCGCCCCTGTGGGTTTACAGTTGGGTCAAAATTCAGCAGCTATTCAGGTTTCTGGACTGGAAAATGGTTCGGCAAATTTGGCAGTAACCCCAGGAAATACTTTTGCTTTAGTCGGTAACGGCATTACTTTTAACGGTGGAGTCGTCACAGCTGAATCAGGAAGAATTGATCTGGGTAGCGTCGCCCAAGGGCAAGTAGATATTACTGAAATTAGTGCGGGATGGCAACTAGGATACGAAGGAGTCACTCAATTTGCCGATTTGCAACTATTAGCAGGGTCTGCTTTACTCAATCCCAACTTTTCTCCCAATTCAGCAGGTGGCATTCAAGTACAGGGAAGTAATGTTATTTTAGAGCGATCGCAAATTACCGCCCAAACTTTGGCAGATGCACCAGGGGGAAACGTGGTGGTTAATGCCTCGGAATCTTTGTCCTTATCAGGAGTAGGGGAAAATGCTGTAACCAGTTCCCAGATTGTCAATGATGTTAGTCCAGAAGCCAGTGGTCAAGGTGGTACCATCAGCATTACTACAGAGAGGTTGAATATCGACCCGCAATCGTTTATTGGCAGTACTACCTTTGGGGCAGGTAATGCTGGCGATCTTAGTATTTCGGCAACAGATATCAATATTACAGGGACTGGATTTACTGAATTCCAGCAGATCTATCAACTCAATGCCTTCAACGGGACATTGCAACCAGGCGATCGCATTACAGGAATTTTTGCTGGGACAGCGACGACAGGGACAGCAGGAGATATCAAAATTGAGACTAATTCCTTAAACCTGAGGGAAGGTGCAATTATTTTTAACCCAGTTTTTACCGCAGGCATCGGCGGTGACATCGACATCACAGCAATAGATACAGTCCTCAGTGCCTCAGCATTAGAAACAGGGGCAGGATTAGGCAGCATAGCATCAGCCTCCCTAGGAGATATTAATTTAACGACTGAACGTTTAGAAGTCATTGACGGTGCAACAATTATCAATCTGACATTTGGTGAAGTTACAGGGGGTGATATAAACATCACGGCTGATGACTCCATAGAGCTGAGGAATAGTCCCCCAAACACCATTGTGCAAACAGGAATTATCACTAGTACTACTCTAGGTTCAGGAGATGGAGGTGACATTAGTATCCGCGCTAACAACATCAGGATAGATGACGCAGGAATTTCTAGCATTTCTGGGGCGATACTGCCACCGAATGGTGAAATAGTTCCTTTTGGTGGCTCAGGAGGCAATATCAATATTCAAGCTGATGAGAGCATTGAAGCTTCAGGAATTTTAGTCAGCCCTCTAGATCCTGAAGTTACAATTAGTGCTGGAATTGGCACATCTACTTATAGTGCTTCTGATGGAGGAGATTTAACAGTTACTACTGGTAAGCTGATTATTCGTGATGGAGCATCTTTTGTTTCGACAACCTTTGGGGCAGGAAATGGCGGAGAATTAACTATCAACGCTACGGATTCGGTAGAGTTAATTGGCACACCAACTTTTCCCAGCATAAGTCGGGTTGGGTTACTGGCAACCTCTGGAGATTTAACATCATCTACTGGAGTTAATGGCAGTTCAGGTAATATCAGTGTTACTACTCCTCAATTAATCGTACGCAATCATGCTACAGTTGACGTACAGAGTTTTGGTACTGGCAATGCAGGAAGTTTATCAATCGCTGCCGATTCGATTCTGCTAGAAGATCTAGGATCTTTGTCTGCCTCCACAGTGTCTGGCGAAGGAGGAGGTATTACGATTGCTACTAATACTCTTAAGCTAAATCGCGGATTGATTAACGCTTCAGTGTTTGGTTCAGGAACAGGTGGTAATATTGAGATTGAAGCCAAAAACTCTGTGGAAGTAATTGGTTCTGGTTTTGAATTTTTACAGGCACTATTTTTTGATCCCAGTTTTCTGAGTGCGGAGTCCTTAGCTAATCTAGACCCAGATTTAGTTAATCAGGGTATTCTAGCTGCTACGACAAGCAGTGGCGATGCGGGGAAGATTAGTATTGAAACTCCAAATCTACAGCTAAGAGATGGAGCTTTGCTAGCCGCAGCTACGGCAGGGGATGGAACGGCAGGTTCGACTGTACTGGATGTCGCTCAATCTGTCACCATAGATGGTTCGATTATCTCCGCTAGTACTTTATTTGCTGGTCAAGGGGGAGATATTATTATTAATACTAATCAGTTAGAAATTTTGGCAGGGAGCCAAATAACCTCCGCTAGTTTGGGTTCGGGAAACGGTGGCAGCGTAATTATCAATGCTGCCGAATCAGTTAGTGTCATAGGTGCATCTGACAACAATGTTTTGCAAAGTAGCATTGGAGTGGGAGCACAGCCATTACCAACAACTACAGGAAACGGCGGAGATTTAACAATTAATACAGCTAATCTTAATCTTGATGCTAGAGGAATAATAGCCGTGGGCTCTACGGGAACGGGAAACGCTGGCAGCTTGAGAGTAGATGCTAATGTAATTACTCTAGATAATCAAAGTGCAATCACCGCAGATACTCAATCTGGAGGTGGTGGCAACATCTTCCTCAAGGCTGACAATATTTTTTGGCAAGGTGGTAGTTTCACTACGGCAACGGCAGGGGGAGCAGGAGATGGTGGCAATATCATAATCAATGCTAACAATCTTGTCGCTTTAGGAGGTAGTCAGATTACTGCGGATGCCTTTATGGGGATGGGTGGGAATATTGACATAGATACCCAGGGATTGTTTATTTGCGGGGAATGTCAAGTTACTGCTAGCTCAACCCTAGGAGTCGATGGAGTAGTAGATATCGAAACTCTTGAACCTACCACTTTAGATTCATTAGAAGTACCTCAACAACCAACTCAACCCCAAGAAACCGTAGCCGTGGCTTGTCCCTCGGAAAGAGGAGCCAGTAATAGCCAACTGACGATTACGGGAAGAGGAGGCTTGCCAAACCGTCCCCAAGAGTTATTAAACCCCCAAGCTATGATTCAATTCGCTGATCCTACAACTCAAATAGAGCGATCGCCTGCTACCGCCAACAGGACTCTACCTCCTCCCGCCCATAACTGGTATCGAGATGCTCAAGGAACTGTCATACTCACGGCACAGGCTAGTGGAAGTTTACCTGAAAATTCTGCCTCAAATCCTCTAGATTGCCATTCCAAGATCAGGAGATTGCAAAACTAGTTAGTAGTTAGTAGGTAGAAAAGCAGCATGTAGGTCTGAGTAGAGATGAAAACAGTTTCGGGGCTTTGTGAGAAACATTTAGACCTCATAATCGTCAAAAGTATTGAAGCCTAAACTAAATTATCAGATAGGTTTCTAGATTAATGCGATCGCAGTATATAAAATATTAATTTTGCACTGTTTCAGAAACTAACAATCTAACAATATTGTCACCACAACCCATGAAGTTAAACAGCCATTTAAAATTTAAAACCCTGGTTTCTTTAGTTACCATCCCAGGAGCAATCATCGCCTTAATTGCTTCTCCCTACAGGGCGAACGCTCTTGGTATTGAGGATTTGAATCTCAACAATATTCAACAGTTGAGACAAGTTCTGAGTCAGAATAGTGAGCCACCAGAGGTAATTATTGATGCACCTAATAGCCCCGGTTCTGTTCCCCCTCCTCCGAATACTACCAGTAATGGGGATACGAGATTCACTTGCGAACTGGTTAATGGTGAATATACCGTCATGTATTATCCCGAAAGCCAGCCTAATCAGGGCAATCCTTGGGCAATTCCTAGTCAGTTAGGCGGGGGCTGGACTCCCCAGAAACGCTGTAATGCAATTACTGCCCGTTTTGAATCCTATCGTCAGGATGGATTACTAGAGTTAACTACTGGGTCAGAAAATGGTTATGACACTATCTGTGTTACGACTCAATTAGATCCTACTGATTGCCGTATTGTTTTGACTGTTCCTCCTGGACAAGATCCTCAATTAACTCGCGATTTGATTTTTGATAATTTGCTGATCGCAGATGATGGTGGTACAACTCAGGGTGTATATACTTTTGGTGATGGTCAGTCGGGAAGTGACATTTTAGGCGAAATCGGCAACGTAATCGGTGGTGGCAGTGACAAAAACAGAAATAGGCGCAGTAAATCTCCTGAAAATATTGACCTTCGACCTTTCTTAGATCCTGCCGATGGTGGGACAGGACAACAGTTAAGAAGCAATTCCGCTGCACCAAAACCCAGTAATTCCAGTAATTCCGAACGTAAGCCAGATTTGTTTAAGTAATCAAGATTCATAACCCAGGTATAAATAAAAGCAAGAGATTATTTGTCCAGGGATTTCTCTTGCTTTTTTGAATTTCAATTAAAAATTGATGACTTTTCTGGAACACCTGAGTATGCAATGAAGAGAAACAGGCTGATAAAGCAGTGTAATATCGTTTCAGTTTTTAGTTAATACAGATGATTAATGGGGAGATGGGAAGATGGGGAAATAAAGAAAAATTATCTGTCTCATGTAATTTCTCAATTGATATAAGAAGCAAAAATGTTACGTAACTACAATAACCATCATATCAGGCGTTAATATAGGTAATAGCCAATAGATATTTAGTCTCAAAAGGCTATAAACTAATAAGTCTTAAGCTTACAACTCTGTTTTCAGTAAAATAAATAACCTCCCAATTTAAAAATGTCTACTACAAGACACTGATCCAAGAGAGGTTTTTAATCTGATAAATTGATAATTGTTAACTAATGATTAATTAGTTATAAAAGGTTTATCTAGTTTATCTAACACTATGCATTTTTTAGTAGTTGCGAGAAGAGTTTTCCAAACTGCGATTGCCACCACCGCGATTATTATTTTCACGAGGTCTGGCTTTATTAACTCGTAATTGTCTTCCCATCCATTCTGCACCGTCTAAGCTCTCAATTGCTGCCGTTTCTTCATCGTCGCTACCCATTTCGACGAAACCGAAACCTCTGGGGCGACCAGTTTCACGGTCTGTTGGCAGAGAAACTCTATTTACGGTACCGTATTCTTGAAAAACAGTCGTAAGATCTTCTTGAGTGACCTCGTAATTAAGATTGCCGACATAGATTGACATTGATTGTCTCCTGATTTGCGAAATTATTTTGAGATAAATATTTATTTCGGATAAAAGCTTGCCGATCTATAAGATAGCCCTGAGGTTATGACAAATTGAAACAAACGCGCCTACCGAATTGAAATCTCTATTTTCTAGTACATTAACACAGTCGAATTAAAAGGATTCATCAAAAGATGGAAAACAATATTAAAAAATAAGAATTAAATCAGATCTAGTAACTAATTGTTGGATAAGAGATATTTTATTTGCCGCTCAAAAACAGTAATCAGTCAAGAATAAATCCGTATTATTGGACGTAATGTATGATACCTAATGGAACTAAACATAATGAATTACGACAGTTAGTCAGATCGCAACTGGAGTTATTGTTGGAGAGCGGTAATCTTGACGGGGCAAAGTCTCTCTTAATTCCTGTACAGCCTGTAGATATTGCCGAAGCGATCGAAGGTTTACCAGAATCGAGTCAGCTAATTGCCTTCCGTTTACTCTCTAAAGCAGAGGCGATCGAAGTATATGAGTATCTTAATACGGATGTTCAACAGGCTTTAATTCAGGAATTTAAACGACAAGAAGTATTAGACGTTGTAGACAAAATGTCCCCTGATGATCGTGCGAGAATGTTTGATGAACTTCCAGCAAAGGTGGTACGCCGTCTGTTGTCACAGTTGAGTCCCAAAGAACGTCAAGCTACAGCGATTTTACTCGGTTACGGCGAGGATACGGCGGGGCGCATTATGACCCCCGAATACATCTCCTTAAAGGAGAATTTAACCGTTAGCCAGACTTTAGAACGGATCAGAAACCTCGCTAATGCCTCAGAAGTTGTTTACTATCTCTATGTCACCGATAAATCCCGTCGGTTGACAGGGATTGTCTCTTTGAGAGATTTAGTCATCGCGGCACCAGATACAACTCTGGCGGAAATTATGACCCGTGATGTAGTATTTGTCCACACAGATACGGATCAAGAAGAAGTTGCCCGAACTATTCAACGTTATGACATTGTGGCCTTGCCTGTAGTCGATAGTGAAGAGCGACTAGTCGGGGTTGTTACTGTGGATGACGTGATTGATATTATTGAACAAGAAGCCACGGAAGATATCTATGCCCTGGGGGGGGTACAGTCTGATGGCGATAATTATTTTCAAACTAATTTATTAACCGTGGCTCGTCGTCGGGTGGTTTGGTTGTTTGTCTTGCTGCTTACCAATACCGTAACTGGAGCAATTATTCGTTCCCAAGAGGGATTATTACAGCAGGTGGTTATTTTGGCTGCCTTTATTCCCCTGCTGACTGGTACTGGTGGTAATGTGGGGGCACAGTCTTCTACGGTAGTAATTAGGGGTTTAAATACCGAAGAGATTAAAAACATGGGGGGCGGAAAAGTTGTCTTTCGAGAGGCGACGGCAGGTATTTTGTTGGGGCTGATTTTGGGAACAATGGCAACCCTCTGGGCATATCTGCTTCAAGGAAGTTTAGCAGTGGCATTATCTGTAGGAATTAGTCTAATTGCGATCGCTCTTTTAGCTTCTGTGGCTGGTTCGGCTCTACCTTTTCTATTTCGTTCATTGGGTTTAGATCCCGCCTTAATGTCCGCACCCTTCATTACCACCGCCGTCGATGTCTTAGGGGTACTAATCTACTTCTACATCGCTCGCACAATTCTCGGTTTATAACCGTTGCTAACTACTAACTACTAACTACTAACTACTAACTAATTCACGGGTGAATCGTTCCGTCGGGCATAACAGTTCCTTTCCAATTGATGTCGCTTAAAATACTGTTTTTCAGGTTAGCTCCTCTTAAATTTGCGCCTCGTAAATATACATCAACTAAGCTGGCATGCTCTAAATTTACCTTTTCCATACTCGCTTTGAATAGCAAGGCAAATCTGAAATTAGCATTTTGTAGATTAGCCCCCTGTAAATTAGCTCCGGTCATATTGGCGGAGCCGAAATCGATTTTTTTAGTTTCTGGGGAATTACTCAGACTTAGCTGGGATATGGATGCTAAACTACTATTGCTCCTGTCGCTATCCTTTAACGCAGCCCCTGCTAGTATGGCACTGCGTAAGTTTGCCGAACGCAAATTTGCTCCCTTAAGAATTGCTTGCTCTAAACTTGACTGACGTAAACTACACCCAGTCAAGTCAGCACGGTTAAAATTAGCATAAGTCAAATCGGCGTTATTAAAATTAACCTCACTCAAATCTGCACGGGTAAAGTCAGCTCCACTTAAGTCTACTCCTGTCAGATTAGCACCACTCAGATTTGCTCTAGTCAGATTAGCACCACTCAAATTTGCTCTAGTCAGATTAGCACCACTCAAATCAGCATCAGCTAGATTAGCATCCCGAAAAAATGACTGACGAAGGTTAGCATCCCTTAAATCTACCCTAGTAAGAGAGGCATTTTCTAGATTAGCCCAGCTAAGATCCGCTCTTACCAGATCAGCACTATTAAGATTTGCTCCCGCCAAGTTTGTTTTGATTAAGCGAGCATTGCTGAGATTAGCACGGCTAAAATTAGCTTCCTTCAGATTTGTGCCACTAAAGTTAGCCCAGTCTAACTCGGTTCTACTAAAGTCGATATTAGTTAATTCAACCTGTAGTATCTGAATTTGGCTGAGATCGGCACGACTAAAATCCTTATTACCCTGCTGGTATAGCAGTAATAACTCTTCTCCATTCATTAAATTAAATTGCTATCTCAACAACTCGCTGTGGGGACATTAACCTATAATTCCCGATCGCTACTCCAAAATAACAGCAGACTGCGCATATGTATATGATGTGCGGGTTAAATATATTCCTGCAATGCCTTGACTTCCAGAGGTTCTGATTGTAAGGAACGGATTGCAGCTACGGTGGCTTTTGCTCCTGCAATAGTGGTAATAATCGGTAGTCTATAGTCTAGTGCCATCCTTCTAATTAGTTGAGCATCACTTTGAGACTCTTCTCCTGTGGGAGTGTTAATAATAAGCTGGATTTGATTGTTTTTAATGGAATCGGCAACATTGGGACGACCTTCGTGTAATTTCAAAACCAGATCTACATCTTTAATACCGTTGGCTTGTAATGCCTTTTGGGTTCCCGACGTAGCGACTATCTTAAAGCCTAAGTCAATGAAATCTTGTACTACAGGGACGATCGCTATTTTATCTCGCTGGTTCATGGAGACAAACACTGTTCCTGTTAGAGCTAAGTTAACTCCTGCGCCAATTTCAGCTTTGGCAAAGGCTTTCCCAAAGTCGGTATCAATCCCCATAACTTCTCCTGTAGAGCGCATTTCAGGCCCTAAAAGGGTATCACTACTGGGAAATTTATTAAACGGTAGCACTGCTTCTTTTACAGCAATATGTTTCGGCACAATTTCGTTGGTCACCCCTAAAGACTCTAAACTTTTTCCTGACATGACTAAAGATGCTACTTTGGCTAAAGAAACACCTGTGGCTTTAGAGACATAGGGAACAGTTCGAGAAGCGCGGGGATTTGCTTCAATAATGAACACTTGTTCTCCCTGCACTGCATACTGAATGTTCATCAATCCCACTACTTTCAAAGCTTTAGCCAATTTGGTTGTCCAGTCACGAATAGTTGCGATCGCTGATTCTGGTAAGGAGTTGTAGGGAATGGAACAAGCTGAGTCTCCTGAATGTATTCCCGCCTGTTCTATATGTTCCATAATACCGCCAATGACAACTTTTCCTTGGTGGTCACACAAGGCATCGACATCAACTTCGATCGCATTTTCTAAGAATTTGTCGATTAAAATCGGATGATCGGGTTCTACCTCCACGGCGTAGGTCATATAGTGTTTGAGATCGGCATCGGAATAAACAATTTCCATGGCTCTCCCTCCCAATACATAGGAAGGACGCACTACTACAGGATAGGAAATACGGTTAGCAATAGCTAGAGATTCTTCGTAACTGCGGGCAATACCGTTAGGAGGTTGCTTAATCTCTAATTCTCGTAAGATATGCTCAAATCTTTCCCGATCTTCTGCCACATCAATCGAATCGGGGGATGTTCCCCAAATTTTAGTTTCTGGGTAATTTTTCAAATATTGCTCTAGGGGTACAGCCAGTTTTAAGGGGGTTTGTCCGCCAAACTGGACAATAATTCCTGCGGGGTTTTCCGCTTCGATAATGTTTAAGACATCTTCTTTGGTCAATGGTTCAAAATAAAGGCGATCGCTGGTATCGTAGTCAGTAGATACGGTTTCAGGATTGGAATTGACCATAATGGTTTCATATCCTGCGGCGGAAAGGGCATAGGCTGCATGACAACAACAGTAGTCAAATTCAATCCCCTGTCCAATACGGTTAGGACCACCCCCTAAAATCATCACCTTGGCTTTATCGCTGGGGGTAATTTCTGATTCTCCTGATTCATAGGTGGAGTAATAGTAAGGAGTAAAGGCTTCAAATTCCGCAGCACAGGTATCTACCAGCTTATATACAGGTAAAATTCCTAATTCCTTGCGATATGCCCGTACTTCATCCTCGTTAGTTTTGGTGGCAAAAGCTATTTGGCGATCGCTAAATCCCTGTTGTTTAACAAAACGCATCTGTTCGGCAGTAATTTTATCCAGACGAGTACCTTTAAGAAATTTCTCGGTTAAAAGCAACTCCTGCATCTTATCCAGAAACCACATATCAATAGCTGTTAGCTGATGAATTTCCTCGGGAGTCATACCCAGCTTTAAACCTTGATAGATGCTGAAAATCCTCTCAGGGTTAGGAGTACGGAGACTAGAACGTACATGAGGGATTGAGGGTAAGGTTTCTTGGCGATCGCATCCGAAGCCATAACGACCAGTTTCCAAGGATCTTAGGGCTTTTTGGAAGGATTCATTAAAGGTTCTACCAATTGCCATTGCCTCGCCAACCGATTTCATTTGGGTGGTTAAAACTGGTACTGTTCCAGGAAACTTTTCAAAGGCAAAGCGAGGAATCTTGGTAACTACATAATCGATAGTCGGTTCAAAGGAGGCAGGAGTTTTTTGCGTAATATCGTTATATATTTCATTGAGTCGGTAACCCACCGCTAACTTAGCCGCAAATTTAGCAATGGGAAAACCCGTCGCTTTAGAGGCTAATGCGGAGGAACGAGATACCCGAGGATTCATCTCAATGACAATCACTTCCCCATTAATGGGATTAATGGCAAACTGAATATTAGAACCCCCTGTTTCTACGCCAATCTCCCGAATAATGGCTAAGGAATAGTCTCGTAAACGCTGATACTCTTTATCAGTTAAGGTTTGAGCAGGGGCGACGGTAATCGAATCTCCCGTATGTACCCCCATCGGATCAATATTTTCGATGGAACAGATAATTACCACATTATCTGCTAAATCCCGCATCACTTCTAGCTCATATTCTTTCCAACCTAAAAGTGACTTATCAACCAGAATTTGATTTACAGGAGAAGCATCAATCCCTGCTGCGGAAATCTGTTCATATTCTTCTTGATTATAGGCAATACCACCCCCTGTTCCGCCCAAAGTGAAAGCAGGGCGAATAATTAAGGGATAGCTACCTATTTCCTGGGCTATTTTCTTGGCTTCTTCCAGGTTATTAGCAATACCAGAGGGACACATCGGCACACCGATCTTTTCCATTGCCTCTTTGAACAGCAGTCGATCTTCAGCTTTTTCGATAGCTGGTAATTTAGCCCCAATCAATTCAACGTCATACTTGGCTAGCACTCCACTCTTTGCCAGAGATACGGCAATATTGAGGGCAGTTTGTCCCCCCATTGTGGGTAACAGCGCGTCGGGCTTTTCCTTGGCAATCACCTTTTCGACAATTTCTGGAGTCAGGGGTTCAATATAGGTACGATTTGCCATTTCAGGATCGGTCATGATAGAAGCAGGATTAGAATTAACTAAAACTACTTCGTATCCTTCTTCTCGCAAAGCTTTACAGGCTTGTGTTCCAGAATAGTCGAATTCACAAGCTTGTCCGATGACAATTGGGCCTGAACCAAGAAGTAAGATTTTGTGGAGATCGTCGCGACGGGGCATATTACTCTGTCTTTTGCCTAACTTATACTGCTAGCGTTTCATTGTATAGTCTCTCGACCCCTAAAAGGGTATTGTATCTAACGGGATAAGATAGCTATCAGCTTTTGAGTCTCTGTTTAGAAGTGATAATTAATCCCATATAAACTTTCACAGTCTGTCGTAATTCTTGATTAGTTTAACTTAAGGGCATCTGAGCAAAATGTTTCCGTAGCAAGTCGTGCATGAAACGATAGCGACCACCTACACGCTGAATAAATCGATGCTTGGCAGCATGATCGAGGAATTTAGCATAATTCCAAGGAATATCTCCGTTTTGGTAAAGAAAGAAACGTAAAATAATGTGCATCATAACAGAATTAAGCCCGCGAATCAGTCCAAACATCATTACACCAATCAGTCCGCTAATAAGCCCGAAAATCAGACCTCTATTCAGTCCTGCATTCAGCACTAACATCAGAGCGAACGGCAGACTGAACAGCAACCCATTGTAAAAAGAATTCCAAATTCCTTGATTGGGGAAGTTTTTATTATCTATATCTGAGCTACTCAACCCGAATAGCAGCCCAAACAAAAGTCCAAAAAAAAGCCCTACAATCAATATGTACCTTGATTATCAGGATTCTTGAGTTGTTTCTTGATATAAGCTTCAAATAATTCTGAGTAATTTTTAATGATTCTTCCTTGATAAGCAACTACTAACATCGTGAGAAACAATGGTTTACGCACTAATTTTTTTAAACTTTGCTCATTGACTATCGTTTCATCCCAAATACTTAAACGATTTATTTTTTTTAGGTATTGCTGAATCTGATCATCGGATAAAGGACTGAGATAAATAGCCCCCTGTAATTGATTAAGCTTGTTTTGTGCTTGTTCATATTCTTCTCTCCGACAACAAACCATTAACCCAGGCTGAAAGCTACTATTTTCTAAAAATTTGGGTTCTACCGAACTTACTGTGTAAAATCCATCAAGATTTTTTTTAACAAAGAAGGCGATCGCGAAATAGAAGCTATACCAGACTTGACTTTTGTCGATTAACCTGGTTAATTCTTATGGCTCTTCTAGATTAAGTATGATAAATTGCTAGCGAAAATGCCAATTTAGGAGAACTCTTCTTCTAAAATTGTCAAAGTTAGTTAACCCCCTGGTTTTCTGTTTTTCCTGGTTCCTTCTTTTTCTGGGGAGTCTGTTTTCTTTTCTGGCTTTTTCAATAAGTCAGAAGATGGAGGTTTTGATGAGACCTTGCTGTCGAGGTCTCTACTTATTTTGAGCTTTTCTATTTCTTGGTATAGCCCTTCGATTATTTCTTGTTGAGCCAGTATGATTTCTACCAGTTCTTTAGTGGACAACTGGCTTAATTGTTCTTTGTTCTGACACTGGGGTTTTTGACTCATCTTACTCTCACATTACCCAGTTTTCTTTTCTCTTGCAACCTCCACAACCCGAATTTCTCTCAACCCGAACATTACTCATTGGCAATCGTCTTTTTTAAATCTCTTATTTTGATACCTGAATCCTTACCTAAACTTTATAACGAATACTTTCATGAACCAGCTAGTAAACTTTATCAGCTACATCAACAGCTAGATAAATTAGTCATGAAAGCTTACAAATTTAAAGCCAATGATGACATATTAGAAAAGCTTTTAGAACTCAATTTAGAATTAGCCGAAAAAGAAAAACAAGGAGAAAAAGTTGTCGGTGCAGAATCTCCTTATGGTAATGAATCTATAAGTAATTCCTCGACAAATAACTAAATTACCAGCCCTTTTTACCTGTTAAAGTTATTAGTTAGAGATTTTAAGGCGATCGCTATAACTTATATGTTATATTTCAACTATCAACCGAAAGGAGATTGAATCATGACGCTTGTTTCTGATTTGCTGCACCAAAAATGGTTGAATAATCCTGAATACAAAGCTAGCTATGAAGCCCAACGCCCCGAATTTGAAATTGCTTCTGCTATTATTTCTGCTCGTACTCAGGCTAACTTAACTCAGGAGGAGCTTGCCCAGCTTATGTCTACTAAACAATCCTTAATTGCTCGGCTAGAGAGTGGTGAACAAAATACCACCATTAAAACTCTTAATCGTATTGCTCAAGCTACTAACACTCGTCTCCATATCTCCTTTATTCCTCAAGATTAAATAAATAGATCAGAATACTATTATCAGGCGATCGCAATTATCATGTGCGCTTCTAAAACGGTATCGTCTGATATTTTTGTACTAAAGTTCATACCTTGAATTTATCTAACGCTGATCTCTCAAGAGTGCGATGGTTTGCCACAGGAGTATGCCATACAATAAAATGTGTGCCACAAAAAATTAAATATGGCAGATAAAATGGATAAATTGCCAAAATTCAGTGGAAGTACATTTAGGTCGCCAAGGGAGGTTAGTAATTCCCGCAGCGTTACGGCGATCGCTGAAACTAGAGGAAGGGGATAAACTGATTGCCCGTGAACAGGGAGGGCGATTAGTCATCGAAAAACAGGAGACAATCAAACAAAGCCTGAAAGATCGATTTGCAAAAGTTCCCCAGGATCGCAGTTTAGCAGATGAGTTAATCACAGAACGACGTGAAGCAGCAAAAGAGGAAGCTACTGAATGACTGTAGTTTTAGATGCTTCGGCTTTACTGGCATACTTGCAAGATGAACCAGGAAGTGAGGTGATTGATCAAGTTTTGGCAGAATCACTCATGTCTAGTGTTAATTGGGCGGAAGTTGTCCAGAAATCGATCGCTGCAAGAGTTAATGTAGATGGGATGCTTGATGACTTGCAGATAATGGGGCTGAGGATAGAGCCATTTACCCCAGAGGATGGAGAACTGACAGGACGACTTTGGTCACAAACAAAACAAGCAGGTTTATCTCTGGGCGATGCCTGCGGCTAGCTTCGCAATCGCGCTTGTTTGAGTCTGGGATTGCGATGGGGAGTTCCTGTTTTAACCAGTGATCGCGCCTGGGCAGATCTTGATATTTCCCTTGATGTGCAAGTGATTAGGTAACCACCAGTTGCCTTCTACTGTATAAATGATTCTGGGCGATCGCTCAATATCTGGAAGATATGGCAGATACCGCTCTTGCCGTTGATAGAATCGAAAACTCTGAAGGACGAGTTTCAATGGAGGAAACAAAGAGGATTCTCGATCTAAAATAAATAAAAAGGTTATCGAATGACCAAAGAAGAATTAAAACACTATCGCGAGCAAATTCTAGAGCTTGCCAAACGGTATCACGCCCCGAATATGAGGGTGTTTGGTTCTACGGTGCGTGATGATAATACCCCAGAAAGTGATGTAGACTTTCTGATTGATGTTCCCCCAGAGCAAACACTTTTCGATCTGATTCGTTTAACTCGCGAACTCAAAGAGCTTTTAGGCTGCGAGGTCGATGTTGCTCAAAGCACCGTACTTCATCCAATCATCCGCGATGAGGTATTACGCGAAGCTATTCCTTTAGGGGATTTGTAACGAGGAATTCTATGACTCAAAAACGCAATGCTCTACTTTTCCTTACTGACATCCTTCAGGAAATAGAAGGAATTGAATCTTATGTCGCCTTGGGAAAGGAGAGGTTTTTGAGTGATGAAACAATTCAACGGGCAACATTTTACAGGCTACAAACTATTGGCGAGGCAGTAAATAAGCTACCCGACGAGCTTAAAGCAAAATATCCCGATACTCCCTGGAGAGATATTATCGATTTCCGCAATCTTTTAGTTCATCGCTATTGGAGAATAGACTTAAACGCGGTGTGGGCAATTATGAACTCCGATACAGACAGTATTGTCGAATTAAAACCCGTGATACAAGAGCTTATTACAGAGCTTTCTTCAGGGTAAACTCAAAAAAGTAGCCCTCACAGCTTGTATGCACAAGATTTTAATTGTTTTGAATGCCATGATGAAAAATAATTCATCCTGGAAACCTCAAATTACTGAACAGTTAATCCCACATTCAGCAGCCACGCAAATGAAGCACAAAAGAAATATAAATCGGGATTGGGAGCGCTCAAAAGTAGCTAATTATCCAGAATCAAGAGCAGCAAATAAATACAATTGAATTCCTACAGAACTTTGACTCTATATGTGAGTAGAAATGTTAACAGGAATAGAAATTAAAAACATCAACCCTAAACGGAATAGTCGCAGGAATAATTGATGAACTACAAATAGTAGATCTCATCAACCAAGAATTAGTCATAGATGAACAAAAAATAGTTAATTCAGGAGAAATAGTCAAGGCAATTATTCTAAATGGATTAGGTTTTGTTTCCCAACCGCTATATTTATTTCCCAAGTTTTTTGAAGATCAAGCTACAGAACATCCTATTCTTTGAGACGCTTAACCTCAAGGGTATGCAGCAACTATGGGTAAGAAAGATCGGGGACTTGGCATTAGCTGAGTTTCTGAAAATCTTAGATTTTGTTGCTGAGAAGAAAGGCAAAATAGTCAGCTATATCGACCGTTGGTATCCCTCTAGTAAAACTTGTTCCGAGTGCGATTTTGTAATAGACAAGCTTGGCTTGAATGAACGCTACTGGGTGTGTCCGAGTTGCTCTACCAAACATGGTCGAGACTCAAATGCTAGCCGAGTAATTTTGAGAGTTGGGGCTTCAACTCTGAGGGGAGGAAATGTCAGTCAACCACAGGTTGCAATTTCTGTTTGAGCCTCGAATCCCACAGCTAAAAGCAGTGGGAGTAGGTCAATAGCTGAATTTTATGGTTTAGCTGGTTTTTCTTCAATATTTACTCGATGAGTGATCATCGTAATCCCGTCTCCGCGAACTAAAATAGCTGAAAGCCAATTACTATCAGGAAGCAACGGCGCAGTTGCTACTTTATAGATTCCTCCCGCTGGTAATGGCTCTAATTCTAGTGCGGTGGGGTTAAGATACAGACTACTTGCAGTTTTCTCTTCCTGTACTCCCCCCAGTAAAACTTGATCATTCAAGGGTTCATTGACGATTAAATCGAAATTATACTTTGCCCCTACTGTTACTGCTTCTGGTGCCACAATTTTGACTTTGGGCGGGTTGCTTCCAGAGGTTAACCGAGATTGTTCTGTCAAAATCTCCTGACGAACTAACTTTTGTTCCTGAAAGTATTGACGGGATTTAATAGTTGAGTTTAAGCGAACTTTTCTCCCTTGAGTATTTTTGACGCCTCTAATAGTGGTTACAGTCTCGGCTACTAGCTCGTTGCCTTCCTCTGACCAAGATTTAATCTCTGTACTGTATTTGAGTTGAGGATAGTTTTCCCACATCTGTGTTAAAGCTTTTACCAAAGTATCAGTAGTCAAACCATCTGAGTTAGTAAAATCATCTCCATAGTACTCAACTAGCTGATCCAGATTTTGGTTGTTTGCTGCTGATTCGATTCCAGTAATAATTTCTGTCAACTCCTCTGGCGCCGTGGTCAGATTTTCCCCTTGAGCGGTGTTAACTAGACCACTAATTATGCCCAAGTTTACTAACAAAACAGTAGCGAATCGTTTCATGTGTTTAATTTTATTAAAGTTATTAGACAAACTCGAAGTAGCTTTGATGCTAGTACGAGTTTTTGCAAGTAGTTCAATCTTTGATTTATCTGCTTTTCAAGCTATTCGTAGTTAATCTTTACATAAACTTTATGCTCGACAAGAAAAAAAGGTTCACAATAGAATAGTAGAGAAAGTAAAAAACTCGATAAGATGCTTGCTACTAGTATATTTTGTGACAACTACAAAACTTAAAATTCGATTTAAAACTAAATTACTTTTTCTCAGTAATTTTTCCCAGCAATTTTCCTCAGTCAGGAAAGTTTGGTCAGGAAATCTTGAGTTTTGCTAGTTATCAGCTAGTGAATCAGCAACTTGTCTATTGTATTTCCCCTCATAGATGAATGAAAGCCATTGTAGCAAACGTCCTCTTTGGTGGCATTTTCGGCTGTCTTGGTTGGAATAATTCCGTCCTGGCTAATCCCAAATTTGTTAACCAACGATCCCTGGGTATTTCTAATGCTTCAATTTTCTCGACCAAACTCTTGACTCAACAAGCTCTGCCAGAAATACCTTCGATGTTCAGCTTGATCAATCACATTTTGACTATCAATAAATTTAAATTAGATAGCTTTAATTCTTCACTGAACCTGGAAAATAATGATTATTTTTCTGGGGAAAACGAACCTTATATTCACGATTCAGAAGATACTGACTTGGTATTAGGTTTCCAAAATACTTTTTGGCCTAGTGCCAATAAACATGAATACTGGGGCTTAACCACAGTTGAGTATTGGGGGAAAAATAATCTCCAAGAATTAACTCTGCCCCAATTAAATTACACTGACTCGTCACCAGTATTAGCTGCTGGTAGTTCAACCCTGACATTCTCTGGAGGAGGAAATGATAATCTAGTAAAACAAGATGTTTTAGAGCAAGATCAAGATAATCAGGCTCAAGAATTTGAAGAATTCCGTGGTGGCATTACTTACCATCACGGCCTAGCTAGCCAGATAACTATGGGAGTAGGTTTTATCTATGAAGATAATTTTGCTGGTTTTACGCAGTTAACCTATGACAGTGATATTTTGCCCATCAAGACAACTTTTTCTCTATTAGCCAAGAAATCGACAGTAGATCTACATTCTCATGTTCGTTTTCAACCCGCCAGCAATTTTGTGTTGAATTATTACAACGATGAAGAGCATCAGAAGTTTGATCTCAATTGGGGGGTGGCTTCTGAGCTAACCTTAATTGCTAAGGGCAATACTCAAACCGAATCCTACAGTACAGGGATGGAGATCGCAGTGCAAAGTGACTTTTTATCCCTTTCCGCATCAGCAGCTTTAGATAACAATCATAATTTGCAGTGGAAACTAAATTCGCAAATTGGTGGTTTTAAATTAACTTACAGCAGCGACCAGCAAAAAAGTAGCTCTGAAATTAACACTGATTTAATTAATGCAGAAAATTTGGGTTTTAAATGCTCTGCCTTTATTAAATATCAAACTCGCCTGAAGAAAAACGAACAGGAAGAATTTGTTGTTTGGGGGGGGAAACTACAGTCTAGGAAAAAAATTAGCCCTAACAAACATTTTTGGACAATAGATCTGGGTTATGGTTCGGGAATTCATGGTGACGGCTTGATTGTCAATAGCTCTGTTGCCCTTAATCGCAATTTATCTATAGAGCTGGATTATCAAGAAATCTCCGATGTATCTAATGAGGAGAAAATCAAGCTGCAGTTGAGTTCTGATTAAACCTTAGTACTCCAAACTCCAAACTCCGAACCCAATTTAATTGTGTGATGGGATAAATAAGATTACTATTTATTAAGGTTTACAAACAAAAAATAAGAGGAAATAAAATTTATGCCTTATACAGAAGAAGAAGGTGGAAGACTAAATAATTTTGCTAGAGAGCCTCAAATGTATACAGCAGATGAGCCAGATTCAACTGAAAAACGCAATTACGCAATTTTGGGGGTTCTGGCATTTTTACTTTTGGGTGGTGTGATGGCAGTTGCCGTATATGCTTCAAGTGCTAGTTGAATTTTAAAATATTGTTTTAAATTGTTTTAAATCTTAAATCTAAAACAAAGTATGACAATTTTGCCCCATGTTCAGCATATTACAGCGTGGGGCATTTGTACGTTATCAAACAATAAAACTATAGAGTTTATAAAATCAGCAAATAAATATATAGAGGTAATTAAATAACAATGTTCAAGTCGTTCTTCGCTGGATTATTAATTGTATTAAGTTTAGTAGTATCCAGTTGTTCAACAGGGGTCAGCGGGTTACAAAGCTATGTTAATACCAGCAAGGGATATGAGTTTCTCTATCCTAATGGTTGGATACCTGTTAATTTAGGAACATCTGCCAGAAGGACTGTAGATGTAGTCTTTAGAGATTTAGTGGAAAGAACAGAAAACTTAAGTGTCATTATTGACGTAGTTCCTGAAGGTAAAACTTTAGAAGACTTGGGTAGTCCATCGGAAGTGGGATATCGTTTACTGAAAGTGATTAACAATACTCCAGATTCTAAACGAGAAGCCGAGTTTATTAGAGCGGAAGCCCGTGAAAACCAAGATAAAAAGTACTATCTTCTAGAATATGAGGAGAATTTGCCTGAACAGGGAGAAAGACATAACATCGCTAGCGTTGCGGTTAGTAGAGGCAAAATTTTCACTTTTAACTTATCTACTCCTCAAAAACGTTGGGATACAGTGAAGGATAGTTTTGAAATCGCAGCAAAATCTTTTACTGTCCGTTAAATTCAGTTAAATTCAGTCAACAGTCAACAAAGTAAATGATTAAATGATTAATAATTTATGACTGAGAATAATACGTCTGTAAGTTTGGTTTTGGCTTCTGCTTCCCCTGCTCGTCTAAAGTTGCTGAGGATGGTAGGGATCGAGCCTATCGTCTGCAAAAGTGATTTTGACGAAGATCAGGTACAGATCGAAGATGCTGAAGAATTAGTTAAAACCTTAGCAAAATGCAAGGCTGAGACTGTCGCACCTCAATTTCCAGACGCTTTAGTATTAGGCTGTGATTCCCTATTAACAGTAAATGATCGCATCTATGGTAAACCAGAATCCCCCCAAGTTGCGATCGCTCGCTGGCGCGGTATGCGCGGCAAAATGGGAAAACTATATACGGGTCATGCTTTGATTGATCTGAAGCAGCAAAGGCAAATTGTTCGCTGTGGGATCACTCAAGTTTATTTTGCCAATATTAGCGATCGCACTATTGAAGCTTATGTGGCTACGGGGGAACCCCTTAAATGCGCGGGAAGCTTTGCTTTGGAAGGGAAAGGTGGAATGTTCGTCGAGAAAATTGTCGGGTGTCATAGCAATGTGATTGGCTTGAGTCTACCAGTGTTTTATCAAATGCTGGAAAACTTAGGCTACAGTGTCACCAATTTTTGGCATTAATAAATCAGGATTATTCGTAACTATCAGATAGTTGTTTGGTTATGGCGATCGCTTTATTTGAATTGCGATCGCCTAATTATCTATCAAAGCAATAGACTAAGATTAATCATCAACAATATTTGAGAAATCAAGCTGATGCTAGAAATCAATAAAAATTATGTATTAGATAGCGATCGCCAACCGATTGCAGTTCAGATTCCTATTGCTGAGTTTGAGAAAATTGAGGAAATCTTAGAAGATTATGGATTGGCTCAATTGATGGATGAAGTAGAAGACGATGAAACCCTCAGCAAAGAAGAAGCATTAGAATATCTAGCATCATTGAAGACTGATAATGTGGAAAGTTGAATATACTAAACGGTTTCTGAAAGAATTAGCCTCTTTGCCTTTAGATACTCAATCTCGTATCGAACCAATCGTTTTTACTGAATTGGTATCAGAAAATCCCTTTGAATTGGGATACCTGAAGAAGATGAAAGGCTACAAAGATAAATATAAAATCCGAGTCGGAGATTATAGAGTTGGTTTGACGGTAGACAAAAAAAACCAAACTATGATTTGTCAACGAGTCGCCCATCGCCGAGAAATTTATCAGATTTTTCCTTAATTTCAGCGATCGCCTG
>CBDUCX010000046.1:0-22875 GCA_965365755.1 uncultured Pleurocapsa sp. | reverse complement strand
CGCCGTTGCGTCTCACCAGAAGATCTGAAAAAAATGGCTCAAAGTCATCATCAAATTTAGTATAAACCTGCAATAATTAACTGGAAATGGTTAACCGTTCCAGGGTCTAACGAAAAAGGTGGTTTTAAATGGTAATGATGTTTTAAGATATTTGAGCGTTGCGACTGTTATCGGTAATGGCGGTGGTACGAGACTGTCCGTTAGCTAAAGCCAACACGCAGTCATTAGTGCTGGTATCGCCATCAACCCCAGAAAAGATAATTCACCGCGGATGTTGTCAGCTTGAGTGGGTCTGTTGCGGTTTGAGAAATGCTTTTTATTAATTGGCTCATTTAATCATTATTTCAGATTTCGGCATCTGTTGCTTGATATAGTCTAGTAGTTTGACATCAGCTTTAAACCACTCGCCTCTGATGCGATTTTCATCAAATCTTTGATGTAATGATTTTTCGATTTTCCTAGCATCATTTACACTCTTAGTTTTCATTGTACCGAGTAGTTTCAATTCTGAAGGAGAACTGGTTTGCAAACTAGCTAGTCTACGTTTAACATTTTTAGCAATTTTTAGCAGAAGACTATATATCTAAAATATTCTTAAGTTGTGTATTCAGCATTAATCTCGACATATTTATAGGTCAAATCGCAACCCCAGGCGGTACTTGTACCTGAGCCTACGCCAATGCTGACGGTAATCAATACCGTGTCTTCTTTTAAATATTCCCCTGCTGCTGCTTGCTTAAGGTAATTACTAGCTGCATTGCGGTCAAAGTTTTGAGGTTGTCCATTACGCATCAAAGGGATGTCTCCCAGGTCAATATTTAATTCATCCTGATGAAATTTAACCCCTGCTCTACCTGCTGCTGCGGCAATTCTGCCCCAGTTGGGATCGCGCCCGAATACTGCGGATTTAACCAATGATGAGCCGACGATAGTTTTTGCTACCTGAGCAGCAGCTTCGTCGCTGGGTGCCCCTGATACTTGAACCTCAATTAAACAAGTTGCCCCTTCTCCGTCGCGGGCGATCGCTTTGGCTAGATATTGACATACTTCGGTTAGCATTCCTTCCAACTTTTGAGCGTTGCGACTGTTATCGGTAATGGCGGTGGTACGAGACTGTCCGTTAGCCAAAGCCAGCACGCAGTCATTCGTACTGGTATCACCATCAACGGTAATCTGATTAAAACTTTTATTCACAGCTCGTTGCAACATTTCGTGCCATAAACCAGTGGAAACAGCAGCATCACAGGTAATAAAACCCAGCATCGTAGCCATATTAGGAGCAATCATCCCCGAACCTTTAGCAATCCCGCCAATACGCACAGGACGACCTTCGATAGTGGTTTCCAGGGCAATCTCTTTAATTACTAAATCGGTAGTAGTAATCGCTTTAGCTGCATCTGCTCCGCCTTTTTCATCAGCCGCTCTGATTAGGGGCGTTATTCCCTGGCGTAACTGCTCCATTTTGATTCTTTGACCAATCACTCCTGTGGAGGCGAGAAGCACTTCATCAGGAGCAATATTCAATTCCTGGGCTAACAGTTTGGCACTTTCAATTGCATCCTCCCATCCCAGCTCTCCCGTGGCGGCATTGGCTTGTCCTGCATTGCACAAAATAGCTCTGGCACTGCCTTTTGTTTGGAGACACTGACGACAATAATCAACACAGGCAGCACGTACCTGAGAAGTGGTAAATACTCCTGCGGCGATCGCGTCTGTTTGAGACAAAATTAACGCTAAATCCTTTGCTCCTGTAGATTTTAAACCTGCGGTGATGCCTGATGCGATAAATCCTTTCGGTGCAGTTATACCACCGTTAACTACCTGCCAGTCTGCCATTACTATCCGATTTATTTAAGATTCTGTTCAAAGCTGATTATAGCAATACCTACAAGTCTTAGTTTAAGTAATTTTAAGCTCTAGCTCCCCTCGGTTGTGGTAGATTAGCGAAGTGAACATAAACATTGATTATTAATCGGTTTTGATGATGATCAATCATCAAACGCAAGGGGGAAAGTTCAGTGAAAATCTGGCGCTGTCCCGCAACTGTAAAGGTTTTACACCTCTGTAATTCCTAGAGTCAGAATGCCCGCCGATTAGATGAACATTAGCTTTTGTTAGATCTGCGAGGTACAGATTATGCTAGTTTTGCCCGACATTGCTCGCCATTATTTACTCTTCAAAACCTGGTTGAGACTAACTCCTTATTACTAATTTAAACCGAGATTATTTCAAAGTTAACCACTGTCGGTTTTTTCTTATTGAGATAGCGGTACGAATTTAGCCTATAATGTCTTTCGCTTCTGGCAAGAGACAAAGTTAAAACCCTGTCCAAACGTGCTTCAGGGACAAAATATACTTGACAGTAGGTGATTTTGTCTGTACTAACACAAAATTCTGGTAATTATATATGAACAAGAATAGAGCGATCGCTTTTGGTTTGGCTGCAACTATCCTGATTCCAGCTTTTCCTGTCTTAGCTCACCATCCCAATGGAGGAGCTACTCCCAGTAACTTTATTCAAGGCTTCCTGTCTGGCTTAGGTCATCCAGTCATTGGTATTGACCATCTGGTGTTCGTAGTGGCAATTGGGCTACTGGCGGCATTAAGTAAAAAAAGCGGCATGATTATTCCTCTAGCATTTGTGATAGCGACGGCGATGGGAACAGGAATTCATTTGCAGAGCGTTAACTTACCCGCACCCGAACTCATTATCTCCGCTTCAGTCCTAGCTATGGGAGTCTTTCTTGCTCAGAAAAATCAGGCAAATTTAACTTTAGTAGCGGTAATTGGGGCGATCGCAGGTATTTTTCATGGCTATGCCTATGGTGAATCCATTGTGGGCGCAGAAACCACTGCTTTAGTCGCCTATCTACTAGGATTTTGTGGAATTCAACTTGGGATTAGTGCGATCGCCTTCTATCTTGGCAAGAGCATAATTCATCAACCTAGTAAGTCTTCTCTGCTACTACGCTTTGCTGGGTTTACCATCAGTGGTATTGGTTTTGCTTTCCTTTCTAACTTGATCTTAGGTTGAATTTTCTTAGCTTTAACGTAATTAGTAATTAGTAATTAACGATGCACAAAATACCCGTTACCGTAATTTCAGGATTTCTCGGCGCAGGCAAAACTACCTTGGTGCGCCATTTACTACAAAACAACCAAGGTAGACGCATTGCTGTCTTGGTAAATGAGTTTGGCGAAGTGGGCATTGATGGCGATTTATTGCGCTCCTGTCAAATTTGCGATGAGTCAGAAAGTCCCGAGAGCAATATTGTGGAATTAACTAATGGTTGCCTCTGCTGTACAGTGCAGGAAGAGTTTTATCCTACTATGCAAGAATTACTTAAACGTCGGGATAAAATTGATTGTCTGCTCATCGAAACTTCGGGATTAGCTTTACCTAAGCCCTTGATTCAGGCTTTTCGTTGGCCAGCAATCCGCAATAGTGCCACTGTAGACGGGGTAGTTACGGTAGTAGACTGTCATGCCCTAGGGTCGGGCAATCTAGTGGGAGATTTAGCTGCCTTAGAGTCTCAAAGACAAGCCGACGAGAGTTTAGATCATGAGACTCCCATTGAAGAACTATTTGAGGATCAGTTAGCCTGCGCGGATTTAGTGCTGTTGACCAAAACTGATTTAGTTAAGCCTGAGACACTAGATAAAATTACAACTTGGCTTAAACAGGAATTACAGCCAGGGGTGAAAATAGTTACCGTTAGGGATGGCAAGATTGAACCCAATTTGTTGCTGGGTTTTAATGCTGCGGTAGAAAATGATTTAGATAATCGTCATTCTCATCATGACCACGAAGAGGAACATGAACATGATGAGTCAATTAATTCAATTGAACTGATTTTAGAACAGGCTTTTACTCCTCAAGAGCTAATCCAGCAGCTCAAACAACTTTTAACCGAACAAGAAATTTATCGCATTAAAGGTTTTGTTAATGTCCCCAGTAAACCGATGCGCTTAGTTTTGCAAGGTGTGGGTAATCGCTTCGACACTTTTTATGACCGCCTATGGGCACCAGCAGAGACTAGACATACAAAATTAGTCTTCATTGGCAATGAGCTAAATCGTCAGCTAATCGAAGAGAAAATTGTCCAGTCCAAGGCATTAGCTTAACTGCATTCGTGACAAGTTACCCTAAAGGGTACCGCAACCCATAAGGTAGTGTGTTTTTTGTCAATCGGTTTTAAGCTCTTAGCTCTCAGATTCTTACGTGGTTGGATATGCTTCAATACTGTTCGGTTAGTCTCTTAAGTTATTTTATTCGCCCCCTAAATCCCCCAGAATTGGGGGACTTTTAGTTCTCTTTCTCCCCCAAATTTGGGGGTCGGGGGGCTTAACCGAACGGTATTGGGATATGCTTGGGTTTCCCAAGTATCCCCCACGGGCTATTCGACGATTAGCTACTTTAAAATGTAATCTTGCTATTTTCTTTTGTAGACTTAACCAATTTTAGAAGAGAGATAAACTTTAGCTATCCGTTCGGCGATCGCGGTTGAGGAGTTGAGTTAATCGGCGATCGCGCCTGATAATTTTTCTACAAAAGATTGATGTTCAGGTGTAGCTAATCCTAACTGCAAAACCGCTAAAACTTTAGCTAGGTCACCTGCCAATAAAGCAAATATATTTAACCATAATCCAGGAAAAAATTCAGAGCAAATTACCCCATCTGCATTAGGTTCAAGTTTAATATATTCTTCGTTATTTAATCTAAACCAATCAAATTGACCATCATCAACTCGCCACACTAAATATTCTTGTACTTGATTGCGACGGTAAACGTTGAGTTTTTGGTGTAAATCATAGGAAGCGCTAGAAGCGGCAATTTCCACAATTAACTCTGGCGCACCTTCTACATAACCATCCTGACTAATTGTCGATTGTCCACCAATCTTAATTCTCAGCAGTGCATCGGGTTGAGGTTCATTGTCAAAATCTAGGCGTACTGTAGAATTGTCTCCTAATTGCAGATTCGGCGTGAAAGTCTGGTAAAAGCCTAACCAAAGCATAATACGTGCATGGGGTTCACCATGCTGGGTAATTCTTAGGGGAGATGCCATATACACAATTCCTTCAATCAATTCTGCTTTTTTCTGATTCGGCATGGCATGGTAACGACGCTCAAATTCGGTGCGAGTTAGCTTGTCACCATTTTCTAAAGGGGGAATAGTTGATTTAGGCGAAATTGCATTATTAGCTGTCATATTTTTTTAAATTGCCTCTCACTAATAATGTTAATTGTATCAACAGGTAAAAATACAAATCCAAGGGCAACTCCTACCTTAAATTCTCCTTTACATATATTCAGATAAAAAGCGATCAAGCCTCAGTTTTGGCGATCGCTTTGTGTTTAAACTGAGATAATCGTGATCGCGATCAAAGCTAGAGCTAAATGCTTAAGATGCAGATTGTTTAAAAAACTTCTTAATTCTCATAAAGCTTAACCAAAAATTTTTGCCTAGTCATTATATAATCCTGAGACGGTGTGCGACACTTCGTGATTTGTATCCAGTTGAAGACTATTTATCATATTAATGAGCTTGTCAAATTCCTTTATTGAGCCTGCTCTGTTTTTAATTCATGATGTATTGACTAGTAAGGATCTGGCTACAGTTGCGATCAATAATCAGTCAATTGCGGTCGAGCAGGCAAACCCAGGGGAAAACCCCGCATTTGACCTAATTGGACTAACCAAACTGCGGAATGATCCTCAGTTTGCGGGGATAGACGGTAGTGGCTTTAGCGTTGTCGTCATTGATACAGGAATAGATGCCCAGCATCCTCTACTTGCCCCTAACTATGTGGCTGGTTACGATTTTATTGACAATGACGATGATCCTTCAGATCCCCAGGGACATGGAACTCATATAGCAGGGACTATTGGTGCGGTGGACGAAACCATTGGTGTTGCTCCCGATGTTGGTTTAATCGGTCTGCGAGTATTAGATAATAATGGTGCAGGCTCTGTGAGCCAAGTTGAAAATGCTTTGGAATGGGTTCTGGAAAACCAAGAGCAATACAACATTACCGCAGTTAATCTATCCCTAGGTCAAGGTTTTTATACTTCAGAATTACAGCTACCAGGAAATATTATTGCCGATGATATTCAGCGTTTAGAAGCAGCAGGAATTACGGTTATCTCCGCCACAGGAAATGACTACTTTGCTAATTCCACTAGACCAGATCCAGCGAACATTGCTTTTCCTGCTATCTCTAGTACCATTGCCGTCGGTGCAGTTTGGCAAGACGGGAGCAGACGCAATTTTTTCTGGCATAATGGCAGCATTGACCACAGCACTGGGGCGGATCGGATTACTAGCTTCAGTCAACGTTTAGATGCTCCCAACGTGATTTTTGCTCCAGGAGCGGTTATCACTAGCACAGTGCCAGGCGGAGGACTGGGGGAAAGAGCAGGGACGAGCCAGGCATCACCCCACATAGCAGGAGCGGTCGCCCTATTGCAGGAAGCATCATTGCAGTTTAGTGGTCGGTTGTTGACTCCAGAGGAAGTAAATGAGATTCTACGCACTACAGGGGAGCCGATTATCGATGGTGATGATGAGGACGATAACGTTATTAATACTAATGGTTCCTATATTAGGGTCAATGTGTTTAACGCCATTTCGGAAGTAAAGCGACGTAATAACGACCTTAACGGGAGCATTGCTCAAGCTGACCAGATAACTAACTTACCAATTAGCGATCGCCTTGAAGTTATTGGTCGCGATGGGTCACAAGAGGTTGGCGAACGGGATGTGGACTTTTATCAGTTTAATTCGGGAGAGTCGGGTATCCTGGAAATTAATGTCGATTCTCAGGTTGCAGACCCGATAAACAGTGTTATTTTGCTGTTCGACGGGGAGGGTAAACCTTTAGGAATCAACGATCAGATTAATGGTAATGATTCTCTACTGCGGTTTCAGATCGCTCCTGATACTGACTATTATGTGGCGGTTACGGGTTTTGGCAACCAAAATTTTGCTCCTTTTATCCTGGGTAGCGGTACGGGAGGGGATACAGGTGCATACATCATCAACGCTAGCCTCAGACCTTTATCAGAAGCAGGAAATTTAGTTGACAATACTATTGCTAGCCCTGGGTTACAGACGATTATTTCGGGAGAAAGCTTATTTGGTAATATTGGCAATGATAGTGGTTTTATTATCGGGGATACGGATGTCGATCTCTATCGTTTTGTGCCTGATGCCAGTGAAACTATTAGTGTTAGGACTACTAATAACGAAGAATTTAGTGCCGATACCTATCTCAGGGTTTTTGATGCCGATGGTCAGGAGATTGCTGCCAATAATGATACTAGTCAGCTAGTCCAAAGTAGTTCAATTCAGTTAGAGGCGATCGCTGGTAGGGAATATTATATCGGAGTCAATGGCAACAGCGAAGCAGGACGAGAATATAACCCCGTAACAGAGGAGGGTACTAACCCAGGAAGCTCAGGAAATTATAATCTCAGCGTGAGCAGTAGTCACGATCTTGTGTCTGGCTCTACGATATATCGTTTTTTTCGCTCTGATATTGGCGTACATTTCTATACAGCATCAGCAGCAGAAAGAGACTCCATTGTGAACAATCTCCAGAACTATAGCTATGAAGGGCAATCTTATATCTCTGCTGCTGACACAGCCGATCCCTTCACAGGAGCCAGACCAGTGTATCGCTTTTTTAATACCAGCACAGGAGCGCATCTATATACCATGTCCGAGGCAGAGCGAGACAATATTAGTAATAATCTGGCAAATTATAATTTTGAGGGAATTGCCTACTATGGCTATGAAAGCGATCGCCCTGGTGCAATTCCACTATACCGCTTTTATAATCCTGTAGTTGATGCCCACTTTTATACGCCATCCGTAGCCGAAAGAGATGGGGTGTTAGCTAACTTACCCGACTATCAACTAGAAAGTAATGCTGGTATTGCTTTTTATGTTGAGCCAATTACTGAGATCTAAAAGTTGGTGATAGATTCTCAGTATTTGATTACTTGCTCCTATTGATATTGATGTATGTGAAATTTGTTCATTCTCTGGTTTCCTTGTTCTAATACTTTTTGTCGATAATTTTCTAATTCTTCAACGGTGGAATCTAGCTGTTTTTGCAAATGATACAGTTTACTGATGCGGCTCCTTAAACCATTCAAATCTGTCTTAACAAAACCAGTCTGGTGCTTCTCAATCTCTCCTTTGGGGCCAAAAAGACGATATTCTCTTTCCCATTTGGCTAATTGATCTTCCCAGTAATTAATTAGTCTAGAAATTTCTTGATTTTTTTCCATGATAATAACCTCCTCTAAGTTGATGCCCAAAGAGAGATTCAAGCGATCGCTCTTTCGCATTAAGTAACAATAATTTAACTATTCCAGTTAACGATTTCTGCTGTAATATCCCATTAACTCTCCTTGATCAATAATGTGATCTTCCATTGCTGCTTCTAATTCGGCTTTGCTCGCTCCAGGTTTGAGGTCTAACATCTCATCTAAGGCATAAAGTTTAAAGAAGTAACGGTGAGTTCCTCCTGGGGGACAAGGCCCTCCATAAGCAAGCTCTTGAAAATCATTAATGCCCTGTAAACCTCCCTCTGGGGTCTTACTTCCCACAGCAATAGCTTCTGATAAGGAAGAAGTTGAGGGGGGCAAATTATAGATCACCCAGTGAACCCAAGTCTTTCCCGGCGCATCAGGATCGTCACAAATTAAGGCCAAACTTTTAGTAGCTGCTGGTGGAGAAGTCCAATTTAAAGCAGGGGAAATATTTTGACCATCACAGGTGAACCGAGATGGAATGAAATCTTGGTGTTCAAAAGCCTTGCTGATAAGTTTCATAGTTGCCCCAGAAAAAACAAACACAATATTGCTGAACTGGAAATCCAGAGATCTTCAAGCTGGTTAATCTGGAAAAATAAGAAAAACCCTGAATCCAAAATTAACCGCTAGACAAGGTAGGAAAATATATCTAAAATTTAGCCAACGGTTGGAAATAAGAATTAACTTGCTTTTGGGCTACTGCACTTATTTAATGCCAAGATTTTCTCCTCTGCCTTTCTCAAGCCGACTCACGCAGGCTGCGATCACTGCTGTTACTGCATAAACTCAGGTATCCTAAATTTAGAATAACAATTTGAGGAATTTGTGAAGAGTGATTTGAGGCTTAAATCTGACGATTAGATCTTAAAGCATTAAGAATCCAACTTCAGCATCGGATAGCGTTGTAAATCTTCACGAGTCCAACAAGAGAGTCCTGCTTGTTGACCTACTGTTTCTACAACGATAGTAGCGTCAGGATTTTCCAGAGCAATATGTCCTGAATTACCTATTTTTGTCAGTTCTTCTAGCAGAATTTGATCAAGAAACTGCTCTTCGTGTTGACTAGAAATTTCACCTTTGAAACCACGACGATGCATCCTGACATTAAAGCCTTTACCTGCTAAAGTCGGTAACCAATATAAGACTGCTTCTTTTGCTTTGGCTTCAAATTCCTCTGGTGATTGAAAAGAGAAAGTTGTAGTAACTGGTACAACCAAATCCAAAAGTCTTGCTAGGCTAGGATCGTCTGACATTAGAGTACCAAGGGTTGACAAAAATTTTGAGATACTACTTACTTCGATCTGTAAAACATTGTCGAAGTCACTCATATACACAGTACCCAATTCTTTAAGCAATAAATAAGCTCGGCTGAAGCCATGTTCATGTACATCAACTAACACATTCCAGTAAGACATCTTGCTTCTCCTAATTCACATATTGTGTCACATTTAAGTAATATATCTACATAATTTTAGTCTCGTTCAAAAAACTCCCCAAAGTATCTCATTTGATCCAAAGTCATCCATGAGTGAATGCGATCGCCATGTTTAAAAACCAAAGAGTTGGCTAACCCCAAATAATGAGACGAATGTAGCAATAGTTTGGCAAATTCCTGCCATTCTTCTTTGTTTATTTTTAGCTCTTGGGGACAAGCCTTAAAATCTAGGCATAAAACAGTAAAAGCACCATTGAGTTCGCGGAATACTTGGCATTTTGGGTTAAGCAACGGAGCGAAGGAGCGAAAACGTCTAATTGCCTCAAGTTCTAGATCGATACTTGCACACTTGAGTGGTGAATTTTCGGATGTCATAACAACCTCCTGTCCCTCAGCAGAACTGCTCTTATCTTTATTGTAAGAAACTGTCATCAAAAATTCATTGATTCGTCACACGAAAGCCACAGCTTATCTATATTGTTAATGATGTCAGCTCTATACAGATTTCACTCAAAGCTCCTTCAGGCTTTTTAGAGCTGACTTTACTATAGTATTAGCAGATAAAACCGATAAAAAACCCCAATCTCTCTTTAAAGCGATCGGGGGAAAAAATAGTGATTAAGACAATTTTAAATTTTACTTAAACTGTTAGCGTTGCTAAATGGAGATTTGATAGCTTCTCACCGCTAAAGAGGTAGAGGTTGAGTTTACCAACCTTTTTCTGCTTGAGATAAAACGTAAGTTGCTACGTCCTCAATCTGCTCAGGCTTCAAACGACCTCCAAATTTTGGCATAGCATTTTTACCATTGGTCACCTGGGTGACAATAGCCTCAAGTGAGTTCATTCCATACTTATCTAAAGCCTCTTTTTTCAAAGTTTTGGCTCCGTTAACAACATTCATCCCCCCAGCATGGCAAGCAGCACAGTTAGCACTAAAAATTTTCGCCCCACTGGCAGCATCTCCAGCAAAAGCGGGAGTAGCGAAAGTAAACATCGCAGCAGTCAAAAATACCAGTAGCGTTGATAAAAGTCTGGCAAACATGGTTTCTCCTCTCAAAATTATTAAAACGCAATCATGAAGCTGATTGTAATCAACTGCTCATGTTCGGTGATCCAGATACAACTGTCAAATGACATTCTGTAGAAGTTTTACAAGTCGTCAAACTTCTGTAGTAATATATTTAAGGATGAATAAAGCCCCTCTCACAACTCTAAATTCTTGATTTGAGCAAATAGATAGATTGTGTCTCAGATTTTGAATCCAGATTTTGAGAAGCGTTTACTACAGAAATTCATATTTGATTATAGAGAGTTCAACAAAATGACTAAAAAACTAAGTTTGTTATTGTCCACCTTAATATTAGTAGTGACTACTTTTTTCTTTAACGTTAATCCTGCTAGCGCCGAAACCGTTGAAGTAAAAATGGGTACTGACAATGGAATGTTAAAGTTTGACCCCGCCACTGTAACTATTAAAGCTGGAGATACAGTGAAATGGACAAACAACAAAATGTCTCCTCACAACGTAGTTTTTGAAAATGCTACTGATAAATCTCATAAAAACCTAGTATTTTCTCCTGGGGAAGGCTATGAAAGTACTTTTAATGAAGCTGGTGAATACTCCTACTACTGTGAGCCACACCGTGGTGCAGGTATGGTAGGTAAAGTTGTCGTTCAATAGGCAATTTTGGTTCATCATATTGTAACAACCAAACCAGTATTTAAGAAATAAAGCAATAGAGACCAGAGGTGACTGTTTATCAGTTTACCTCTCTTTTTTTCGCTAATATAGACGTTAATGAGCAATATTTACTAATTTTTTCGATTCAACCTAATTATAGTAATGGTAGATTTATCCCCCGAAGAATTGGCAAGAGCCAGAAAAAATAATCTTACTCCCGAAAAATATGCCCGTCTGAAGGCAGAATCTAAAGCTCCCTACAGAGGGTTGAGAAAATTTTTCTACGTAGCATTTGCTGCGTCTGGCTTAATTGGCGCGTTTGTATTCCTCGCAAAGTTAGGGTCAGGTCAAGATCTAGCTAGCAACTTGCCTAATCTTGCACTTCAATTAGGTGTAGTTGCTCTAATGGTGTTCCTGTTTCGTATAGATCAAGCCAAGTAATTTGCGTAAATCATATTATGGATAACCCTATAGAAAGAGTCCGCATTTCCAAAACTGCTGAAGATCAGCTAGTTAAACTAAAGCGCAACACCAAAATTAAACAGTGGAATATCCTTTGTCGTTGGGCTTTTTGTCGTTCTCTTGCTGAACCCAGTATTCCTTCCCCCGTACCCATCAAAACCGATAGCAAAGTAGAAATTACCTGGAATGTTTTTGGTGGGGAGATCGCAGATATATTATTGATCGCTCTTAAACAAAGATGTTATCAAGATGGAATAGAAATAAATAACGACACTTTAAAACAGCAGTTTACCCTCCATTTACATCGGGGGATCGGCTACTTAGCTGGAGATAATCAAATTAAACAAATTGAAGATTTGGTGGCAATAGGACTAGTAAGCTGACACGTATTTAAATTGGAATTTTTGAAAAATACTCATGATTTATCGAGATTGCATAATTTGAGTAATTGCACCGATTAATTCTTGTTCAGGACAAGGTTTGACCAAGTAAGCAGAGGCACCCAGTTCCAAAGCTAGTTGCCGATGTTTATCGCTGTCGCGGGAAGTCAGGATAATAATCGGCAGGTCTTGATACTCAGGATTATTTTTTGCAGCCTTTAAAAATTGGAACCCATTCATTAGAGGCATTTCCAAATCACACACTATAAATTCAACTTCTCCTGATTTTTTCAATTCTGTTAGAGCATTGATCCCATTATCTGCCTGAAGTACTTGTTTACATTCTTTTTCCAGAGATAGGGCAATAGTCTGGCGGAGACTATGAGAATCGTCAATTACCAAGATGGTTTGAGGCATTACAGGTGGAGACTTGGCCGAGCCAGCAGAAGGCAATTGCTGAGTACTAACACTACTACTAGGTAGAGCTTGGAAACTAGTACCGCCTAAAAAGGCTCTTTGGCTCATGGTGCTGCTACGATACTGAGAATCTTTGAGCAACATTGTGCCATCAATTACCAATGTAAAAGTACTATCTTTGAGAACGCTACAGCCGTAGACATAGCGCGGAGGTATAATGGCACTGCCTAGGGGTCTAATCACTAATTCCTGCTCCCCTAATACTTGATCTACCTCCAAACCGATGAAGCCGTTCTGACGGCGTAAAAGTAAAATTGGATTATTTAAACTAGATTCCGACTCTTGCAATTGAGGAATAGTCCGAGGATATTCAATCATGCTAGAAAGTTGACGTACAGGAACCATTTCCACATCATCCTTAGTGGGCCAATGTAAAATTTTTTGCCCCTCAAAAATCTGAACTTCTTTAGAGGTTGGCAGAATAATTCTTTCAATGGCATCAATTAACAAAGCATAGGTCATTCCCTTGGCTCTAGTTAGCATTAATTTAGCAATAGTTAAAGTTAGAGGAATTTGCAAAGAGAAAGTCGTACCTTTTCCTGGAGTAGACTCAATCGAAATTGTACCGTTCATTTCTTCGATTTGCGATCGCACTACGTCCATGCCAACGCCTCGACCAGATAAATCACTAAGCTTATCAGCAGTAGAAAAACCTGGTTCAAATAGTAATTCTACTAGCTGGGATGGTGGAGTAATTGCTGCTTGTTCTGCTGAAATTAATCCTTTCTTGATGCCAGTTTGTTTGATTTTCTCGATGTTGAGGCCTTTGCCATCATCGCCAACTTCGATCACAGTTTGACTGCCTTGGTAATATGCTCTGAGGAAAACTGTTCCTGATTCTGGTTTATTAGTCTGCGCTCTTTCTTGGGGTTTTTCTAAACCATGATCAAAAGAGTTTCTAACTAGGTGCAGCAAAGGATCATAGAGTTTTTCCTCAATAGTTTTATCAATTAGAATGTGACTACCAGTAATATTCAGTTCTGCATTTTTATCATGAGTTACAGAAAGCTGTTTAAGCAGACGGGGAAAACGATTAAACAGTCTACCAATTGGGGACATTCTGGTGTCAATCAGTTCGTCTCTCATGGTTAACAGCATTCGCTGTTGTTTTTGAGTATCTCTTCGGGTCTGTTTATTATAATTTTTGATTCTTTCGGCAATACTTACTAGTTCTGAGTTACTAGTTGTAGTTAATTCCAACAGCTTGTTTAGCCTAGCTTCAGGGTTTTGAGCAGTAGAAGCAGGGAGGACAGATGTATAATCTTTACTCTGTGACTGGGTAATGTTGTTTAATTTAGCTGGTAATTCTTGTAATAGTTGCTGTTGTTGTGGCGAGAGATAAACTTCATCCACAACTTCAATCAATTCATTAACTATTTGCTCACTATAGCTAATTTTATTAAGTAGTTGCTCGACAAATTGACCAATTTGTTCATCTTTAAGAATATTTCTATTCTGGTTGATTAACAGTTCTCCAACTAAATCGTTTAGTTTTTCCAGAGATTCTAGATTAACCCTAACAGTTTTGCTAGTTTTATTGGGCTTGACAGTTTGTTGAGCAGCATTTTTTATATAGTTACCAAATCGAGATTTTCTAACGTCTCTAGTCGATATTTCTTGTGGAGGAACTGCTTTTTGTTTAACTGGTTTTGGCTGTGTTGCGGGAAGCAAAGATGCTTCAGCTTCCTCAAATATTTGAGATTTGTCTAGTAAGGCTTGTTCTGCGAAACTATCAGGGACTTCTTCAATAACTTCTTCACTACCCCAGATTTGAGTCATCAAGGCTCCTGAGTCTTCTTCCTCTTCAAAGAATGCATCGGCATCATCAGACTCTGAATCGACAACGACGGTAAAATCTTCTCCTAAAGATGCAGAACCGAAAATGTCTTGAGCATCTTCTTCTTCTGTATCGTCAGAGATGTTGGTGAAATCTTCTCCTAAAGATGCAGAACCGAAAATGTCTTGAACATCTTCTTCTTCTGTATCGTCAGAGATGTTGGTGAAATCTTCTCCTAAAGACGCAGAACCAAAAATAGCGCTAGCGTCTTCATCATCTTTAGTAACTTCTATTGTCTCAGCAAATATAGAGTTATCAGCTATAAAATCAGCAGTGTTAAATTGCTGTTGATGATCCCCTATAGTATCTACCGAGCCTGTAAACTTTTGTAGTTCTGGGGAAGTTTGACCACCCAGATCGCGATCGCCTGCCATTACCTGCTGTTGTGCTTCTTGAAAGTTAGCGATCGCTGCCTCCGTGATTCCTTGAACCTGGTCGGGATTAACCTCTAAAGCGGTAAGAATTGTTTGGGCAATATCTCCTAACCCAGACAAATTGAGGGATTGGGATAAGCCCAGGAAGATTTCCGCCTGAGACTGTAATGCCTCCTTCATGATTTCAGGGTCACCTTCTGCCAGAGCAACCGATAGTTCCTGGATACGTTCGGGAACTACTGATTCAAAGAAAGATTGAACTACATCTAAGCCTAATTCTTCTGAAGTAGGAAACGCATCCTGATCGCTCAGATAATCCCCAAAGATTTCAGTTAGTTCAGCAAAAATTCCCGCAGCACGATTGAGAATTTCTTCTCTGTCAATCGGTGCTTTACTAAATTCCGCCGTTAGGGGAATCCTCAGACAGTCATAACTGGCGTAGAGTAATTTTTTGGTCTGATGGTCAATTTCTAATTCAGGGTTATAAAGAGCTTTAAACACATCCTCCATAGAATGGGCGACGGTTTTGATAGTTTCCAACCCCACATTGGCGGCTCCTCCCTTAAGAGTATGAGTAGCACGCATTAGCTTATTAACTCTTAGGGGACGATCTTTCAGTTCAATATCACCATCATTAATAGCAAATAATTCCTGCTCAATGGTTTCTAATAATTCGGGCGCTTCTTCTAAAAAATATTGATAGGCTTGGTCGCGAATACTGGGGTCGGTAATCATCGTCAAATAATTCTCTTGAATATAGTTAAGTAATAAAAAATCCGAATTCTGAAATAGAATCTCTCTACTCCAGAATTCATTATGGTTAGAATAGTTAGAACTACTGAAGTCTTACTTGACTTTGAACTGAGATACGCTAGCCTGCAAATTTTGTGCCAATTGCTCTAGCTGCTCAAAGGAAACAGAGATTTTACCTGAATCTTGGGAGGTTTCGTTAGCAATTTCTGCTACTTGTCCCATCACCTGAGTCACAGATTCAGCTTCCTGGGTTTGAATATTAGCCGCACTAGTAATCCCTTGAACCAAACCCTGGATCTCTGCGGTGGCAATCACAATTTCATTTAAACTGTCACGAGTTTCGTTAACCAAATTTGTTCCTTCTGCTACTTGGTCAACACCAGCTTCCATAGCAGCAGCTACTTCTTGAGTTTCTTCTTGAATTTCCCGAACTAATTTCTCAATTTCTGTGGTTGCTTCACTAGATTGCAAAGACAGATTACGAACTTCATCGGCTACTACCGCAAAGCCTTTGCCATATTCTCCTGCCCGAGTCGCCTCTAGAGCTGCATTTAATGCTAATAAATTAGTTTGAGTCGCAAAACTACTAATTAAACTAACTACCTTAGAGATCTTTTGCGAAGAATCACTCAGACGTTTAACCCGTTTTCCTGCATCAGCTACGGTTTCTCGAATACTGGCAATACTGTCTACCGTATTGTTCATTGCCTGATCACCAGCCTGCACAGTTTGGTTGGCCTGCTTAATTGCCACTTCTACTTTTTGAGCATTTTCGGTAGTTACGGTAGAAGCCTCAATCATCGATTGAACTTTATCTAATGCTTCCTGTAGCTCCATCAGTTGTCTTTCAGACTGTAGAGACAAGCCTTTAATTGCTGAACTACTAGAACCAGTGGTTTCAGTTACCTGTAAGGCGGCAGCCTGTACTTGCTCTACAATATCTTTGAGTGAATCGAGAGTAGTATTATAAGCTCCTGCCACAGTACCAATTTCAGTTTCTGTAACCTTAGCTCTAACTGTTAAGTCTCCACTAAATGCAGGTCTGACAGTTTTTAAGATGTCTAATGCCTGTTTCTGCAACTCTTCCCTAGCCGCCTTTTCTCTAGCTAAAGTTTGAGTCAGATTTTCTGACTGAACCCGAAGTTGATCATAGTAGTCAATTTGCTGAATGGCGATGCCTAATTGATTGGCTAACTGCACCATTTGGTCGGCTTCCATTTTTTCCCAGTTACGAGAACCACTGTTTTGATAAACTCCTAGCAGTCCCCATAATTTGTCGTCTTGGAAAATAGGAGCAATTATGTAGGCTCTAGCTTGATATTTTTCTAATGATTCGATGTAGCAGTCAGGGAATTTCTGGGTATAAATATCATCAACTACAGTATATTTTTTGCCTTCACTAATATATTTTCCTCCCCTGGTTTTTTCTAGGTAGGTATCAGTTTCTGTGATATCACCAGTTGACCACTTACGGAGAATACAGCGATTGTTTTGAGTTCGATCACCACTTAGAACTTCATCATCTGTTTGTTCGACCAATAAAGATACCCAATCACCTGCAATAGATTCGGCTACTACTTGACCACTCCAATCAGGGTTAAATTGATAGACTATTGTACGGTCAACCTTTAGGGCTTGACGTACTTCTTGAGTTGTTACTTTGAATACTTGGTCAATATTTTTGGCTTTACGAATTTGCTCACTAATTTTACTATTAGTTTTTTCTAGCTCGGATTGCTTTTCTAGCTTAGTTAGATAGTTGATTTGCTGCATTGCCACACCAACTTGCAGACCCAGTTGTCTTAAAGTATCTACTTCATAATCTTGCCAGCGACGGGCACCAGTATTTTGGTAACAGCCAATGATGCCCCAAAGTTTTTTGCTGCCAAACATATCACTATCAGCAATAAAGATCGGAGCCAGGGCATAGGCTCTCGCCTCCATCTGCTCTAATAGTTCAATATGACACTGCTTATGACCTTGTAAATAGATATCTTCTACGGCAAAAGTTTCACCATTTTTGTAACGACCACCTTTAGTATTTTGCAGAAAAGTATCTTCAATGAAGGGAATAATTTTGGTTAAATCAGACCACCCAGGGGCAGCAGACTCTGCAACAAAATTACCACTCCAATCAGGATTGAAGCGATAAATAGCTACCCGATCAACATTTAAGATTTTGCGACCTTCATCGGTAGCAATTTGCCAAACCGCTTGTTCTTCCTTAGCCAATCTGACTTTTTCCAGCATTTTCGACAATCCTTTTTCCCGTTCAAAGGCTTTTGCCATTTGTCGACTTTGGAATTGGGTATGACGCAGATAAGCTGTTTGTTGCAGAGGAGCTGCAAATCTAGTGGCATATTCGACCACATGCTTAATTTCTGACTCCTGCCAATTACGAGTCCCAGAGTTTTGATAAACTCCTAAAAGACCTAAAAGTTGATTGTTAATCTGGATTGGCACCACAATATAGGCTTGGGCTTGCATCGCTTCAAATTTTTCTAGCACCGCACCAGCTAAACCCTTAGAGTGAACATCGTTAGCCAGGTAATAAGGCTCAAATTCTCCACCTTTAAAGTAGAAATCTTGGTCTAAAACATTTCCCGCAGGACTATAATTAGGAACAAAGGATTCAACTAGCATTTCCCCACTCCAGTCGGGATTGAAACTGTAAATAACAACCCGATCTAAATTCATGGCATGGCGAATCTTATCCAACCAATTTTGCATCAATTGTCGAGCATTCTGATTGATCGAAGCCAGAAAATCTTGATTAGAAACCAGTTTTGCTTGCTGCGCCTGAAATTTTAGTTCACGGATCGGGCTAGTTTGTTCTAAAGTATGACTAAATTTAGGAGCATATTCCACAATCATCTGAACTTCAGACTCTTGCCAGTTACGAGTTCCCGAGTTTTGGTAAACTCCTAGCATGCCTAATAGGCGATCGCCTGATTTAATCGGTACAACGATGTATGCCTTGGCTTCTAATCCTTCTATCTGTTCAATTAAGCAGGGTGCAAAAGCTTTACTGTAAATGTCATTGACAACATACTTCTCTTCACAGTTGGCAGCGGTAAGAAAACAGTCATTGTCAAAAGAATCACTAGCTTTACTCCATTGAGAATCTACCGACTCAGCTAATATCTCGCCACTACCATCAGGATTAAAACCATAGACCAAAGCTCGATCCGCTTGAATGAAGTGACGAATTTGCTCCAGTTTTTGCTCCATGGATTGTCCCATTTCTTGATTGATTACCGAGACAAAATCTTGTTGCGAGCCAGATTTCAACCGAGGTAAAGGTGGTTGCAGCACCCTAGTTAATTCCATCGTCAATTGATAGAGCAAGTTAATTTCATCTTCTTGCCATTGACGTGGTTCACTACACTGTTGAACAACTAGTAATCCCCACACTTCACCTAATTCGTAGCCATTACTGTCAGAATAGAGGGAATCAAGCAAAATCGGCAAAGCGAGGGAAGCTTGTACTTGAAATCCTGATAGTAGTTGCTTTTGATGGGGAGTAAGTTTGGCACTATCGAGATTTTCAATTGCTACTACCCCTTGATCTTGATAATCTGAGGCTTTCTGTCCACCAAAACAATTACAAGATATCGTCTCATCTAAAGCAGGAGTCCAGCCAGAAACTAAAGCTTCGGCAACAATTTTTCCCTTTGTTTCACCTACAAAACGATAGATGAGAACACGATCAGCTTGAAGTTCTTGCTGAATTACTTTAACAGTATTATTAATAAAGTCTTTTTTGGCTGTGGATTGACGAATTTGTTTAAGAACTTTCCACAGGCGATCGCGTTCTTGCTTGTATAGACTTTTCTTGATTTTCTGCACTAGATCAGATTTTGAGCTATTAGCTTCTATCGCTCTATTTACAGATTGCTCTTGATAAGTACTGGATGAATTCATAATATTTACTCTTATTCTCTCTAATTTATATTTGGTACTAATAATTAGCTAAAGACTACGGAATTAAGCATAAAATTACTTGTTACTGAGAATAGTTAAACTCAGTTTTTATAGAAAAGAAATTAAAAATTTCCTCTGCATCAATTAGCATAATAATATCGTTGTCTGACCCCGTAAAATATCCGTGTAAGAAAGGAATGATATCTTCGGAAAATATTTCTGCTGATGATGATTTAAATTTTGCTAAATCATGTTCTATTAAATTGTCAATTCCCGAAACGACTAATCCCATTGACTGTCCCTGAAACTGAATTACCATTACCAATAATTCTTGGTGAGAATTATTCTCATCGAGAGGTGGTGGATATCCTAACAGGTTTTCTAAATCTACAATCCACAACATTTCACTGCGCCAGCCATAAATTCCTAGAACACAATAAAACATTTGTGGCACAGGCAAAATATCTTGAGGAGAAATAGTAATTACTTCAGCAACGATTTCTGCATCTAAAAGAGCAATATCACCTTCCACAGAAGATTTATGAGTCTTTTCCGATTTACCTAGCTGAAACTGTAAAAATTTACGGACTTGTTTAGAATCAGATTGAATATCAGAATTTTTTCCAATACTCAAAGATAGAGAATTAGCAGATGTGCTTAACATTATGTTGTTGAAATAATTTTAACTAGCAATAAGTTGCTGCACTTTATTAATCAGTTCGTCACGGTCTACGGGTTTAGCAAGATAAGCATCTGCCCCGACTACATCACCCCACATTTTGTCAGCTTCAGTGGACTTAGAAGAACACAAGATCACTGGAATTGTTTTGGTTGCCACATCTGCTTTGAGAGCACGACATAGTTCAAAGCCACTTTTTCCACCCATAACCACATCCAAAACAATCAACTTTGGCTGATATTGATCTAGCTTTTCTAAAGCCTCTTCCGCGCTTTCAACATCTAAAACGTTTAAGCCAGCTTGCTCAAGATAGGTAGTCGTGACTCGGCGATCAGTCAAACTATCATCGACCACTAAGACTTTACTCATAATTTAGCTGTTCTCCAGAACAAAAATAATAATACTCTTTGGTTAAATAGTTCCCAAAAAGAACTACAAAATAACATGAGTTTAAACAAAACTTAAAATAGACTAGGCTAGTCAAAAAAAATAGTATCCATCAAAAGTTTTGAGGATAAAATCTTACCTTTTCACAGATTTATTATTATGTTAGATTATGTCAGATGAGAATTTGTAAAACTTGTAAGATTTCTTGGACAGTATTTATCGATTAATCTTTTCCAAGAACGATATGGATGAACACCTCTATCTGCCCACACTAATCTACCCAAACAGAGATATATTCTCCAAGTAGTAGAACTACTTCCTTGAACATTAATTTGCCCAGTAAACTGTTTTTGCTTGAAGTATATTAATTGATCCGATATTTTGGACAAGATTTTAGCATTCATATCATTTCTAGTCTTAAACTTTAGCCAGCATAAATTTTTTAATTTATTAAGACAAAAACTATTGTTAAGACTTGCATGTTATATGTATAGATTTGATTTGCTTTAGTAGTTAAATATTTATAATATTTTTTCGTTATCTATTTCATACAATAAATATTAAATAAATAAATTAGTAATATTAATTATAGTCTTATTGATAATCAGCTAGATTCATAAATTATTAACAATATCTGTATTTGATATGTAAAAATTCGCTGTAAGAATTTAGCTTTTATTGGATTAGTTTGATTATTAAGCAAAGCTTTGTTTTTGTCATTATTTTCTCAAAAATTGTTCAATAATAGCCAATAGCCAAGAAGAATAATTTCTTGAAGTACTTATATTTTAGATTTATGTTAATTAGATTGAGGTTAACTCGTCATCATCATCGTGGGTGCATTAGGAGCAGAAAATTTTTCTATAGTTTGTAATATCTTTTCCACCTCAATCGGCTTGGAGAGAAAATCAGATGCACCACATACTTTTGCTTTAACTCGGTCAAAGACCCCATCATTACCCGTTAGCATGATAATAGGAATTTTCTGTAGTTTGGAAACACGTCTAATCTGAGTACATACTTCATAACCGTTTAAGATCGGCATTCCAATATCGAGGAAAATCATTTTTGGATTAACGCCGATTAATTTAGGAACAGCCTGAATGGGTTGTTGAATTCCTAAAAACTGATACCCAGCTTTAACGATAATTTGATTCATGAGCTGGCATATCTGTGGACTATCATCAATACAGGCAATTAGTTGTTTACTTCCAGATATTGATTTACCGCTTGATTTTGCTTGAGAAGTTTCTACTAAATTGAGCTCGGGAAATTGTACTAATTCCAATAATCCTTTGTGAATATAGGGATAAATAGACTTGGTAAGTAATAGCACATCTTTATTCATCCCTACGGCTAAATCTCTGAGACTTCGACGACCATCTAATAATTTCGTGAAATTTTGATAAACGACTGCTGGAATCGCTTTTTGAAGCTGTTCTCTGCTCTTAATCTTAGGAGCATGATCTGGATAAATCGAAGCAAAGCCACTCCTAGTCCAAGCAGACCATTGCTGCTGCATCTGCTTAAAGCCAGTCTCTAAATCAATGCTAATGAGAGAATATCCGCTGATTTCTCCTACCAAGTTGCTCAGAGACAGTTTTTCAGCTTCTAACTCTAAAGGGGTCGATTTTTCCTGTTGAAAGATATCAAATAGTACTTCGACAATCTTACTGTTAATCAGCTTACTGACGTTTTCCGAAGTAGAAATTTGGCGCTGTAATAGAATACCAAGATTACTGTATTCAGGACAGCGATATTTTTCGCTACCGCGAAAGTTAATTTGCTTTAGATCAACTTCAGAACAATATTTACTCAAATGCCTTTGCCAAGATTTTTGAGAATGAAGACCACCATTACCCCAAATCAGTTTACCTTCATTAAAATATACTTTCCAGTGAATGCGAGGGCTAGTTGCCTTCGTAGCAATATGTGCAATGCCTGTAAAAGATTGCTTTTTAAGATTGTTAAGTAAAGCAAATATCATATTCTTAAAGAAAAATTATCTATTTACATAAATATACATCTCCTCATACTACATGGCATCGGTAGATATAAGTAAAATCAACTATTAGTAATTTAGGGGATATTGCCTTACGATTTACTAAATTATTTTTATCCTATTATTATGGGGGAATCCAACTTTTTGATTAAGCAGA
>CBDUCX010000045.1:0-23016 GCA_965365755.1 uncultured Pleurocapsa sp. | reverse complement strand
ATTGAATCAAAAAAATGCTCTCCAGAGATGGGGGGCATTTTTTTTTGCTAGTTTTTTTGGCATTTTTATTCTAATAGTCGGACAACTTTATTTTGAGGAATAGGATGATTAAATTTTCTTCCTTGTCTCCTTGTCTTCCTTCTCCTCCTTGTCTCATCTCAACCCCTCAATTTAAAATTGACGAGCGACCCCCTAAAGGGTTCAGCAGTTCCTTCAAGTCGGGGAACCCGCCCAATGGACTGCTTCACCGCGTCGGCGTAAGAGGGCAGACCCCGCGTCGTCCGAAGGCGCAAGGGAACGCTGCCCTAGCAAGGGAATGCGCGAGTCGTGGCAGACTACTAAGTATCCAAAGCCCTAAACAGTATGTATTGCTTAGAGCCTCCTATTTTCAGTCACTCAAGAGCTAAAATTTAACTGCTTCAGGAGTTAAGCTTGCTTCCATAGCGTTTTGAGCCGATATTTCTATTTCTGGTTCTTCGTATACTGATAAGCCAGTCTGTTGGCTGTCTACAACTGATGCTTCCTCAATTTCAGCTTCAACTGCTTCAGTCTTTAACCAAGATTTAGTTGTTTTTAGCAATTGTTTAATTTGATAACTCAGTGGCGATCCATTTTTGATAATCAAAGAACTAAAATTAGCTGGGGTAGGCTCTATAAAACTATCAGTCATCACAGCAAATGAACTTTGACCATTATGAGACGAAGTTGCTTTTTGTCTACTTAGCTTGGGCTGATAAACCGCATGACCATAGAATACATCATTTTTGTTGATCGCGCGATCGCCTGTAAGAGATTTATATACTTTCAAAAACTGCTTACAGAAAGAGTTCGGGTTGTTGTAATAGCTGTAGTTCTTGAGAAAAGTCAAGCCAGCATATCCAGAACATCTCAGTCGAAAAGGTAGCTCTGATAAAGGCTGATTATTTTCATCCAAAAACCACACTACTACATAGCTAAAGGCTTTATATCCGCCTTCAGCATACTTAACTTTGGAATAGGGCAGGGTTACAATTCCATCACTCATTAAAGGCTGAGAACGATTTAAAATTAACAGTCTTGGCTGCTGCGATACTAGCAAAGTCTCATTTGTCCCATCGCTGAATTCATGTTCTATTGCTTTCCAGCTTTCAATTGACCTAAAGTTTGCCAGTTCAGCATTTGAGGGGGTAATCGCAATACCAAATTTTTGACTGCTAGAGTTGAGAAATTGACAGTAAGGAACGGTTGTAATTTCTCCTCGGAACTCATCACCACCGAATCCAAAATCTTGATAGTTATTCATAGTTACTAATAGTTATTTATTAGTACTATTATACTAATCTAATAAGAAATTAGGGGAAAGCAAGTTACTAGTGGACGTGGGCGTAAATACAACACCCATTAAAAAAGCTTAAAACCTTTGTGGTAAAAAAAACTTTTGAATGCACGAATTTTGAATTCCGCGCAGCGGTACTAGATTAGTCGCAACAGCTATTTACATGATGCTGATTAAAATTCAAATTGAATGTGATCCCAGTCTTGATATAAGGCTAATTATTCTATTGCTTGTGAATTTTTGGTTTTAGCAGTATTTGAGTTGCTTGCTATACCTTTACTGTTCAAAAATCCTGTCAAGGTAGACACCGCTTGCGAACCTACATTAGAGTCGAGAATTTCCTGTAACATACCTAAACCAGAAATACTGGCAAGTTGTTTAGTTGCTCCAGAGGAATTATTGCCTGCATCACCGAAACTATATAATTTTGCTTCTTTAACTTCAGGAGTAAGATTTTGAGCAATTTGTGGGAGTTGTTTGACCAAATCTGGAGCTAGTTCTCTGAGTAATTCAGCAGTGATAATAATTTCTTCTTTACTATTAATTGCCTTAATGTATTCCAGTTCACCTTCAGCAAGCTTCAGCTTTTCTTCTTTGCGTGCTTCAGCAATCACCACAATTGATTGAGCGGTATCATTAGCAGCAGCTAAATCACCTTGTGCCTTGATTTTCTGAGCATTTGCCTCTGCCTCTGCTGCGATTTTTAGAGCTTCCGCCTCAGCTAACGCATCTGTCTCCTGTTGAATTTTTCTGGCATTGGCTTGTTGTTCAGCTAAAAGTTCGGCAATTGTTTTATTTCGTTCGGCAACTTCAATCTCTGTGGCAGTCATAATGGCACTTTCCGCAGCAGCTACTTGAGCTTGGATCTCATTAGTTTGTTTTTCGCTGGCAGCTACTTGTTGCCGTGCTTCTTGATCTGCAATCATTACTTCTTGTCGTTTGACAATAAGTTCTTGTTCGGATGTTTGCTTTGCTTTTTTGACAGTGGTTTCACGATTAATATCAGCAACTTCAACTTCTTGTTGTTTTAACAGCAGCTTTTTCTGAGAGTCTTGTTGTGCTTCTTCAATAGATGTAAGCTTATCGATCTTGGCTTGCTCTTTTTCCAATTCCAAGCTTTCTTTTCTTTTGGCGAGTAATGCCAGTTGTTGTTCTTTTCCTTCTTCTGCTTCTCTTTGTTTTTCTGCTTTGATAACTGTAGTTTCAGCTTCTAGGGTTGCTTCTGCCTGTTCTTTTTCCAGTTGAATAGTTTGTAATTCTAGCGCTTTGTCCCGATCAACCGCAGCTAATTGGGTTTCAGTTTCCGACTGTACTTTGGCTGTTTCTAGTTTACTTTGACATACCTTTTCTTCCCTTTCTCGCTTTCCTTGAACATCAAAATAGTCATTATCTTGATATGCTGCTGCGTCTTCTTCAATATCCGTTAAAGTAACATCCTGAAGCGTAAGACCAAGAGAATCTAAACTTTGTTGGAGAGAATTTTTAACATCAGTGCCAAAACCCACCTTATCCGAATCGATTTCAGTTAATGTTCTTTGCTTGGCTGCATTTCTTAAGGCATCATCACAACGAGCTTCCACCGCAGCACGGATATCAGCCTCCGTGACTTTGCCTGACGAGTCCCTACAAAGTCTGGCAGCCGCTGTTTCTACCGAATCAATATCGACAACGACATACATGGTTGCGGTTAGTTTTGCCCTCAAATAGTCTTTGGTGCGCACCGCTCCCTGATCTCCATCAGATTCTCCTTTCCCTTTGCGAATAACTTGAATCCGAACTTCGCTTAATGGGACACTGATAGTCTGGTGCAGTCCTGGAAGTACAACACATCCACCTTGAGTAAATGCCGTTTTACCTGACCACAATGGACCAAACCCACCACTACGAATAATAGACTCGTTGGGCTTGATAATTCGATAGAGACGAGTATAAATAAATCCCGCTATAGCCAGTATTAATAATACTCCTGCGATACCTCCACCGATTAAGCCACCAGGACTAAGTAAGTCGAAAGATGGTAATTCTAATAAACTCTTAGAATTAGAATCAATTGTTCTAATTGTGTTTGATTCTTCATTGGTGTTGATTTGAGCCAGTTGAAACAAAAACTTAGTATTGAAATTGGAATTGGACATAATAATAAAGTTATTAGTTGTTAGTTGTTAGTCTGTTAGAGACAAGGCATGCCTTGTCTGTACAATTGTGAGTTGCGATCGCTATATTTAGCTGGTGAATAGTAAATTTTGCCAAGTGAATTCATCTACGCCACCTGTTTTAATTACGAGAAAGGCATTTTTATCAGGGAGATAGTCAATGATCCGCACTGAATCATTTTGCTTAAGTTCTTTTTGTTCTGCCCAATCTGCTAAATATATAGTGACTATTTGGGTTATTTTTTCCTGACTATCAAATACCAAAGCATCTCCAGGTTTACCAATTGCCAGTGGTTTATAACGAATTTTTGCTGTTAAGCCAATCGCGCGATCACTAAACGTTTTGTAGGGTGTTTCTTGAAACATCTGCATCAGTATTTTACCGAAGCAATAACTAGTTATGGTTGCCAAGATACTCAAGATAAATCTGATTTCTAAAGTTAATAAAAACTTGGTTTTAATGATTTGCCCTAAACCTAAAAAGATTAATCCAAAACATCCATAAAGAGGAATAGCAACGGCAATTAAAAGACTAAGAGGTACTCTTCCTAGAAGCGGTACTTCAATATAAGCCAAGTGATTGCCAGTGAAAACTGATACAAGAATTAATAGAATTAAACCACCAACAATACAGATTAATAATTCATAAATATCAGTCATATCTTGCTCTTGTAATCAAAAATATATAAATTTCATTCCTAGATAAAGTTGTTAAGTAAATTGCAGTTGCGAGTCAGAAGTTAGACACGCTCGATGAATGGATTAACCACCACCGCCGCCACCACCGCCACCGCCACCACTACCACCACCGCCACTACCACCACCGCCAGCACCACCACCACCATAATATCTAGTGCTACGGCTTGAGTTGGATCGGTTGCCAGAAGAACCCAATAAAACAAAAAAGAAAAAAATAATTGCCTTAAAAAAGAAACTAATCAAACTCCTAAAAGCATCAACAATACTGTTACTATTTTTTTGCCATTGTGGTTGTGGCATCTGGAGAAGATTATTAGGAAAAGTGACTTGAACTTCTAGTTCTTTTCCTTGAGAAATAGGTTTTTGAGCAACGAATTCTACTGTTTGGCTATTTAATTGCTGAAAAGAGACAGGAGTATTCCCTGCATAATGAGTAAAAGAAGTTATTTTTCCTGCTAAAGATTCTGGTAGCTTGACAGTAACTTTGGCATTTTGGATTGGAGATTGGCGATCGCTGAATATCGCCTTCCAGTAAACTTGAGTAGTATAAGAGTTTAGATGTAAACCGCCAATAACACGATATTTAATTACAAAGGTATGAGATTCGGGAGGATTTAATTCATGTTCCCACGTAATCCATAATTGGTTATTTTTTCTCCCAAATTGAAAGGGAATAATATTACCATTTTCGGAAACTGAGACATTTTTAATGTCGTCTACTTTATCGAGGGGTATATAACGATATCTTTGATTAGTATGTGGTTGATTAAAGATATATTCTTGGGTTTCTGTAACTAACATGTCGCCGTTATTTTGAACCTCAATATCAACATCAATAGAATCCCAATAAAAAGGCAGGCTAGTAATATATGAGTTGGCGTTTACTTGCGTTATTAAAGTAAACAAAGTGAACAGTAAACTTAATAAAAATAAACTAGCAATTTTTAGTTTCGATAAGATTTTCATGGCTAATTGTTATTAGTCTTATTTAATAACGTCAGTTCGATAAAGCTAAAAACTCTGTAATTCATAACTTAATAGATGCTTGAATTCCCCATCATTTCGTTGGGCAAATAACAACTCCGAACTACTAACTCCGTTTGCGCAGCGTGCCCGTAGGACATACTCCGAACTCACGTTTAATAGGGACAAAATATAACGACAAACGACTCAATGAATTGATATTCTTACTTTGGAAAATATTTGATTAATAGTAAATATCGGAGAGTGGTAGAAAAGAATTAGAACCTTTAGATTTTTGAGGTTTGGCAGGTTCGATGGGTTTTGGCGGTATTTTCGGTGTCGGATAAATAACCTGTAACTCTAAACCTAAGAAATCGCTTATTTCTTTGCCCAACCACAAAAGTTCTGCTTTAGATTGTCGCTGATTACCAATGACATATTCTTGTTCATTAGCGTGAAGAGATAGCTGGGGTGGTATTTTTACTTCGCTAAAACTAACTTTTTTTCTTTCACGGCTGACACAGTTATCAAAAGTATAGCCTGGGTTATAAACAATTAAGTTAAGTCTTCCTGCTGCATATATATTGAGCCATTTTAGTTTCTTAGGTTTTTTAGAAAAGTAGTTTGTTCGCTTAACAGATCTGTTTTTGTTTATAGATATTAGCTGATAGTGTATTCGGCAAGGAGTATAAACTGTTTGAACTGAGCCAAAGTCAACTAAATAAAGCTCTCCCACACTATTACCAGTACGGTTAGAAAGTAGAATATTGCTGGGTTTGATATCTCGATGAATCACAGGGGGATTTGAGGAGTGGAGATAATCGAGCATTGTCAGCAGCTTTTGAGCTAGTTCGATGATCTCTGCTTCGGTAAATTTACGTCCCTGCTGAATAATTTCTGCCAAGCTGGGGGCATCTATATATGTTTGCACTAAGGCAAAGCCCCGAATCTGCTCGTTGTCAACTTCAAAATAATCTAGATATTTGGGAATTGCAGGGTGGTTAAGATTTTTTAGGGTTTTTGCTTCTCGCTCAAATAGTTTAAGATCATCCCACTGAAATAAGCTATCAAATTGCAGCAGTTTAATGATCACTAGTTCTTGAGACTCGATCTCTTTTGCCAGTAAAGTCTGTCTCCCTGCTTTGTGGCTTAGTTTTTGTTGGATCTGATAGCGGTTATCTAAAATAAGTGAATTTAGTTGATTGTTTTTCATGTTCAATTGAATAAAATATAGTGTTACCAACTTCCTCCTGCACCACCACCATCGCTTGATCCTCCACCAAAGTCGCCGCCAGAGCTACCACCATCGCTTGAGCCTCCGCCAAAGTAACCGCCAGAGCTGCCATAATTGCTCGCTTCTCCACCAAAGTAACTGCCAGAGCTGCGTCTGTTTTTATTTTTTTGATAATTCTTACCGCTACTATTTTCGCTAGAGCTTTTTTCGTTGCTCGAACTTACGAACAAAATGAATACAATAAACAAAATAATGAAGATAACAAGGCTAGAACTAGTTTTTACGACTGGTGGGCTAATTGTGTTTTGTTCAATGATCTTGAGACTTAATTCAGAAGAGTTTTGAATATTGCTTGTGGGATTGAGAGAGGAGATTAGAGCTTTCGTACCATCAAGGGTTCCTCGATCATAGTTACCTTGTTTGTATTGGGGAGTAATTTTATACTCAATAATATTGCTTACTTGAGCATCGGGTAAGATACTGGCAATGCCATAACCCGTCTCAATCTCTACACGCTTATCTCCTGTAGAAATCAAGAACAAAATACCATTATCTGACTCTACTTTTCCAATTCCCCAATGGTTAAATAGTTCTGTAGCGAACGCTTTAGGAGAGCTAGCAGGAGCAGTTTCGGGTACGGTTACAACCGCGATTTCTGTCCCATTATCCTGCTCTAAATTGGTAATAAGTTGATTTATCTCAGCTTCAGTTTGATCACTAAGAATGTCTGCCATATCTGTCACCCAACTATCGTTATTTTGACGAGGATTAGTTACTTCTTCCACAGTCAAAGCCTGACTACTAAGGGGAGTAAGTAAGATCGTTGAGCCAATAAAACCAAGGGTAGCTGTTTGCTTTATTAATTTAAGAATTGTCATGATTTATTAGATTGCTATAAGCAATTTCTAAAGTTGATTATTAATATCGGGAAAGTCTTGTCTCCAACTAATCGAAAAAATCTAGACTTTTTCGATTATTTATGAATAGTCTAATTAGATGGATAGTTACAAAAAGATTCTTGTAAAATACTAGAATTTGAATTTAAATCAATATTTTTTTCTTTATGTAGGGATTTTGCTGATGCTAGAGTCACGAAAACAATCAGAGGTATTCCAATAAGTAAAGCAATAGATATATTAAGTAAAAATTGACCCCAATATACTCTAATAGCCAACCCCATTAAATGACCTGAACTGTATTCAATATGCCATTTTCCGTGAATATCTTGATAAACATCTCTTACTTCCATATTTAGCTTAAACTTTAATCTTGTGTTATTGATTTACCTATCAATTGAGTAGATATATTGATTGTTAAATCTAATAGCTTGGCAGCCTTATAATTGAATACCTACGATTGACAATCAAAAAAAGCGATCGCGCCTCAAAAATATTTGTTTTTAAATATTTGTTTTTAAATTGCGATCGCCTGTTACCGTATTTGTTTTAACTAGAGAAAAACACTGCTTAACAAACTCGTCTTAATAACTCTATAAATGAGAACTTAATTGTTAATTAAACAAAGATAAAATTATTTTCCAAGGTAATTTCAGTGGTATTAGATACATATCCAATTAAGTCATCTTGATAGTAAATATCTGTACCGCCATCAAATTCTAAGAGGGAGTAATCGCCACTATTGCCAAAAACTTGAAGTTGATCTCCTGCTGCTGATTCAAAATCAGTTACCGTAGCAAAACCAGATCTTTCATAAAAAGCACCGAATATATTACCTAAGACAAAAGTGTCTGCACCATAACCACCACTTAAAATGTCATATTCCCAGTTAGTATGACCATAACCGTTAAGGATATCGTCACCTGTTTCTCCTCCAATCACGTCAGTGCCTGCACCGCCCAACAAGCTATCATCACCTGCATATCCCAGTAGAATATCCCCACCTGCACCACCGATTAAGCTATCGTCACCCGTATATCCGTCTAGCAAATCATCACCACCAAAACCCCACAAGGTATCATTGCCAGCCTTGCCAAAAATGTCATCGTCTGCAAAAGCTCCGATTAAATTATCGTTGTAGATAGTGCCTTTGATAATGGACATGGTGTTTGTCTCCTGATTGATTGTGGCTAACAAATTTAGCTCTTGAAATAAATCTAATCAGAAAGGGAAAACTTTCCAATCGCAAAAATATAGAAACTTTTTTAGTGGTTTTGAGGCAATGTGGAATAAAACTGGAATAAAACTGGAATTTTTCTGATTTTATGATCTTCAACATAAAATATCAGGTATCTTGAAGGGGTAAATTAATAACTTTGTTAATTGGCTAGAGATGACTATGAACAACTTTCAAGAGTATAGTTCTTCAAAATGGAATAAAACCTGGGAAAACTTTTTATTGAATAAAGCTTTAGAGAAAAAATTATCTAAAACTGAAAAAAGAGTATTCATAACAAGATTCAAACAAGAAAATTGGGATAAAAAGATTGAAGATTTTTGTGAACAAAGTGAAGTTGCACCCGAAACTTTTCTCAAACATCAAACTCAGATTTTTCATGCTTTTGAAGATGAGTATCCTGAGCTTATTAAGCATCAACATAAATTTCCTATTTTACATGAGCACTTATTAAATTTATTCAAACATTCAAACTCTTATATTCCAAAGGATGATTATCAAGATGAACGATGTCAATATGTCTTACAGCCAGGGGCATTAATTAGAATTAAGGCTCCAAGTAAAATGGGAAAAACTCGATTGTTAAATAATATGTTGAATTTTGCCAATGAGCAAGAATATAAGACAGTTCACATTAAGTTTTTACAAATAGAATCCAATAGTTTTCAGAGTTTAGAGTTATTTCTGCGTTGGTTTTGTATTTCAATTAGTTATGCTCTAAATTTAAAGATTGATTTAGAGCAATATTGGGATGAAAATATAGATAGTATAGTAAACTGTAAAATATTTTTAGAAGATGTATTACATAGTTCTCAGCAGCCGTTAGTCATAGGTTTAGATGATGTTGATCGCTTATTAAAATATCCTAATATCAGTCAAGATTTCTTCTATTTACTACGCTCTTTGCATGAAGATACTAATAATGAAGAATTTTGGGGGAAATTAAGATTTATTGTAGTGTATTCTACGGAGGACTTTAGTAATTTAGATATTAATAAATCTCCTTTTAATGTTGGCATACCAATTGAATTAAAATCATTAAATCGACAGCAAATTGAAAAATTAGCACAACTTTATAAGCTAAAATTATCTAATTTGGAAATTGATCAATTGATTGATTTACTTGGTGGGCATCCTTACTTAGTTGATTTAATGTTGTCTAATTTAAGTAGTAACTCTCAAACAAACTTAACTATATTATTAGAACAAGCTCCTACAGAAATAGGAATTTATAGTAGCTTTTTACGAGAACTATTAATTAATTTGAGGGAGAATGATCGATTGGCTAAGGTTTTTTTAGAAATTATCAATAGTCAGATACCAATTCAGATTGATATCCTACTAGCCTATCAACTTTATTGGATGGGATTAATTCAATGGTCAAACTCAGGTAATACCGTCTTTCCCTATTGTGAGCTATATCAGCTTTATTTCCAAGATAGATTATCCCTCGAAGCAAGCCAGAAATAATCGTTAATTATGTTTAGTAATAATTATTTTAAGGTTGGGGGTAGTTTACCCTATGAACATCCAACATACATTCAGCGTCGAGCAGATCACGATATTTATGATGCTTTAATCCAAAGGGAATTTTGCTATGTATTAAACTCTCGGCAAATGGGTAAGTCTAGTCTTAGAGTAAGAACCATGAAGACTTTAGCTAATCAGGGGTTTAAGTGTTTAGCAATTGATTTAGGTATTTTAGGTAAATCCTCTATTCCTAACAAGTGGTATGGTGGATTAGTGAGCCAGTTATGGCGTAACCTACGTTTGACTTCGGGGGCAAAAGATTATTTAAAATGGTGGAATTCACATTCAGAATTACTTCCAGCATTGAGATTTTCACAGTTTATTGAAGATGTTTTGTTAGTAAACTGTCAGGCAGATATTGTTATTTTTTTAGATGAAGTTGATAACATCATAAACTTGGATTTTTGTGATGAATTTCTGACTTTAATTCGTAATTGCTATGAAAGAAGAGTTGAAGATCTGCAATATTATCGTTTAACTTTCTGTTTATTAGGAGTTGCTACCCCTTCAAATCTAAAGCGCGACAAAAAACTTACTCACTTTAATATTGGTCGGGCAATTCAGCTTACAGGATTTAATTTAGAGGAAGCACAACCCTTAATTCTGGGTTTAAAAGATAAGTTTTCGCAGCCAGAGATAATTTTAGAAAAAATTCTTTACTGGACCAGAGGGCAACCATTTTTAACGCAAAAAATATGTTCTTTAGTTGTCCATTACGGTAACGAGTCAGAAATTAATATTTCTCAGTTAATTCAACAGCGGATTATTGATAACTGGGAAATTCAAGATGAGCCAGAACATCTAAAAACTATTCGCGATCGCCTATTATATAATCAGGAAAATAAAGCCAGATTACTAACTATTTATCAAAGAATACTGGAAAATGATGGTATCCCAATTGATGGTAGTGAATCACAAGTAGAGTTACGACTCAGTGGCATCGTTAGTAGACAACAAGATAATCAATTAAAAGTTAGTAATCCGATTTATGAACAAGTTTTTAATCAACAGTGGGTTGCTGAACAATTATTCGCCATTAGTCCCTATCAAAATGCGATCGCAGCCTGGAAAAAATCTAACCGTCAAGATCAATCACGTTTATTACGGGGAGAAGCTTTAGCCGAGGCTCAAAATTGGTCAAGAAAACATAGTATTACTGATTTAGAAAGAGATTTCTTGCAGCAAAGTGAGATATTAGCGATTGAAGAACAAAAACGGGATCAATTAGCTATAGAAGCTGAATTTACAGCCAAAAAATTAGCTCAAGAAAAAAAATTAGTTAGATGGCAAAGACTATTTATTCTCTTTTCCCTGGCAATGATTACGGGGTTTTATCTTAAATCTCGTCAGACTAACCTCAGTAACATTACTACTTTAGTTCAGTCTAGTGAAGCTCTCTTTGCTTCTAATCAAAAACTCGATGCTTTGATTGCCGCCATCAAAGCCAAGCAACAACTAAATCAATCTCTATGGGTTAACCAAAGCTTAATTCAGCAGTCGGATACCGCTTTACAACAGGTAGTATATGGAGTCAAAGAATATAATCGTCTGATCGGACATCAAGACCGCCTTAATAGTATCGCAGTTAACGGCAAACTAATCGCTACCGCAGGCACAGATAACACTGTCCGACTCTGGACTCAAAAAGCTTCAGGTTGGCACATGAGTCGAGTATTAAACCATGCAGGTTGGGTGGTAGATGTGGCTATCAGCCCTGATGGTAAAACTATTGCCTCTGCCAGTCGCGATCGCAGTATAAAATTATGGCATCAAGATGGTAGATTGCTGCGGGTTTTAAAACATCCCCAGGTAGTAACTAGTGTGGCGATTACAGCGAATAATCAAATATTGTCAGGTAGTGAAAATGGCACAATTAAAGTCTGGCACCAAGATAAAAATAAAATTATCCAAACCCTGAAGGGACATAGCGCAACAGTACAGGCGATCGCCGTTAGTCCTGATGGGAAGATAGTCTCTGCCAGTGAAGATAAAACCCTCAAGGTATGGCAACAAGGACGAGTAATCAGAACTTTACAAGGGCATACAGAAGGTGTTCGTGCAGTAGCAATTACTAGTGACGGCAGTAAAATTATCTCTGGTAGTCGTGATAAAACCCTGAAGATCTGGAATAGTGACGATGGTACAGAAGTCGCCACCCTCAAAGGACATCTTGCCCCCGTATATGGTGTGGCGATCAATCCCCTCAACAATCAAATTGTTTCCGCCAGTGGAGATAAAACCCTCAAAATCTGGCATAGTAACGGGACGGAAATTGACACCCTCAGAGGACATAACAATCGAGTTGGAGATGCAGCGTATCTTCCCGATGGTAAAATTGCCTCCGCTAGCTGGGACAAAACGGCAAGATTATGGCAGTCTAATCAGAAACTTAGCAAAACCTTGTCAGGTCATCAAGATGTGGCGATCGCTATCGACTATAATTCCGATTTAATTGCCTCTACCAGCGATGACAAAACCGTCAAATTATGGAATCAAGCGGGGACTCTAGTGAAAACTTTTCGTCAACATACTGCCGAAGTCTATGATGTGGCAATTCACCAACAAGTGATTGCTTCGGTGGGTGCAGATCAAACCCTCAAGATCTGGCAAGCTAACGGTAATCTACTTAAGAATATTTCGGCGCATAACTCTGCCATTTGGGCAGTGGCGATTCATCCTGATGGCAACAAAATCGTTACTGGGGGGAATGACAATCTAATTAAAATTTGGGATCTTGAGGGTAATCTGTTGCATACCCTCAAAGGACATAGGCAAAAAGTTTGGGATTTAGCAATTCATCCTCAAAATAACACCCTGGTTTCTGCCAGTGAAGATAATACTCTGAAAATTTGGGATTTTCAGGGCAATCTGTTACGTACCCTTAAAGGACATCAAGATGCCGTCAGAACAGTGACATACAGTCATGATGGTAAACAAATTATCAGTGGCAGTGAAGACCACAGCCTCAAAATTTGGGATCTTCAGGGAAATAATTTGGCAACTTTAGATAAACATAATGCCTCAGTTAAAGGAGTGGCAATAAGTCCAGATAACCAATATCTAGCCAGTGTGAGCGATGATGGCAATATCATCTTGTGGCAAAATGACGGTCAAACATGGCATCAGTATAAAACTCTACAGGGACACAATAACTCAGTTTGGTCGGTAGCCTTTAGTCCAGATGGTAAAACCCTTGCCACTGCTGGAGAAGATGCCAAAATAATCCTCTGGAATTTAGCTAATATCTCCACCTTAGATCCTTTGCAGTACGGTTGCCATTGGCTCAAGGATTATCTGCGAACAAGTGCTATCGGCAATCAAGATATTTGTCCTTAGAAGAAGAATATAATCATGTCTTGCAATTATACTCTCAAAATGAGAGAATGTAACAATAGCGTAATTTACTTTGATTGATAAAAAACTATGGAAAATATAAATGCACTTAATTTCAATCCGCAATCTTCGTATTGATGCGGCAAAATATCCTGATGCGATCAAATCTATTGATAACTGGTATGCAACTGTAAAAAACTCAGAATGGCAAAACCTAGAAGATATTCGCCAAATTTACCGAGATGCTGAAGCAGTTGGCAATTTTACAGTTTTCAATATCAGAGGAAATAAATATCGTCTGATTGTTGGTATCGATTACGAAAACGAAACTGTCTACTACAAATATTTTTTAACTCATTCAGAATATAGCAAGGATAAATGGAAAAATGACCCTTACTTTTGATAAGACTGCTTATTCCAATCTCTTAAGTGAATATATTCCCCAGGTAATAGAAACAGAGGCAGAATATAACCGTGCTTTAGAAATAGCAGAAAAATTAACTTTTGTTAAAAATCGTACCCCAGAAGAAAAAGCCTTACATAAATTGTTAGTAACTTTGATTGAGGTTTACGAGACAGAAAATTATCCGATGAATCAATCTGCACCATATGAAATTCTGCAACATCTTATGGAAGCTAGCGGTATTCGTCAAGCAGATTTAGTAGGGGTAATTGGTTCAAGTGGTGTGGTATCTGAAGTGGTCAATGGTAAGCGAACTACTAGTAAAGCCCAAGCTAAAGCACTTGCGGATTATTTTAATGTTTCCCCTAGTTTATTTATTTAAACTGCACATCTAGAATTCTCCTAAAATTTTAGCTAGTTGAGTATGGGTTTGCCCTGAATTCAAACTAATGATACACATCCAAATTATCCTGGGAGATTTACCATTGCAAGTAAAGACGGAACGGAACAGGTCAATTACCCACCGCTAAAGCGGGGGCTTGAAACACCCAAGTTTTAACTAAGAATTGACTAGACCATAGAGCTTAACTTTGATACAGACTTCCGAATACTTCCCTAGTTCGGATTCACTCTAAGACTGTTGGGTCAGTCGTTGGACGCGGCGTACAAAATGCACGAGGTTTCCTCGTGCAGACAGCCCCTTGTAAAGCCAAGACATTCTAAGTTAAGTGGTCGAAGGGACTAACACTTATACTCGGAGGATTATCTCTTGAATCGAGTACCAGTAGTAACCAAAGACGGACAACCACTAATGCCAACCAAATCATCAAAAGCTAGAAAATTAGTTCGAGATGGTCAAGCAATTGGCAGGTGGAACAAACTAAATCAATACTATATTCAGCTAACTTTTGAGGCTTCTGGAAGAGAAACACAGCCCATAACTGTAGGAATTGATCCAGGAAAAAAGTATAGCGGTATAGGCTTAGTTTCTAGCAAAGTTACACTATTTACCGCTCATTTGTTTTTACCTTTTGAGACAGTTAAAAAGCGCATGGAGCAACGAGCCATGATGAGACGTGGTAGAAGAGGAAGACGGATTAACCGCAAATTACCTTTTGAATTAAGAGCGCATCGTCAGGCTAGATTTGACAACCGTACAAACAGAAAAGTAGCTCCATCAATTAGTGCTAACAGACAGCTAGAGATTAGAGTCCTATCGGAATTAGCTAAGATATATCCCGTCTCAGCTATCGTTTACGAATACGTCAAAGCAGATGTAGATTTAACTTCTGGGAGAAAGAAAGCTCGTTCTGGGAAAGGTTTTTCTGCTGTGATGGTAGGTCAAAAGTGGGCTATCGAACAGTTAGCATCTATTGCTCCTGTGATTAAAAAACTTGGCTGGCAAACTTCCAATCTCAGAAAACACTTGGGTTTAGAAAAACAACAACACTCTAAGAGTGATGCGATTGCTGCTACTCATGCAGTAGATGGTATAGCATTAGCTGCAAGCCAATTTATCGATTATCTAGCTTTTGAGAACTCTGAAGGTCATGGACATTATTGGCAAGGTGAAATTAGTTTAACTGATGCACCCTTTTTTGTCATTAGAAGACCACCTATATCCAGACGGCAACTACATTTAATGGTGTTTTCCCAAGGTGGCAATCGTCGTAAATATGGTGGTACTACTACCAGGCATGGTATTAGAAAAGGGGATTATGTTGTAGCTGAAAGAAAAGGCATTAAGTATTATGGCTGGTGCAGTGGTGATACCAAAACTCAAGTATCTGTTTCTGATAGTAATTGGAAGCGGTTAGGACAATTTTCTCAAAACAAAGTCCAGTTACTAAGACGTAGTACTGGATTAATCTGTAAACAATTAATTGAAGGCGCGAATTCCTCTCGTCGCTAAAGCGAGAGTCTCCTTCGCGAAGTAAAGATGAATAGTAATTGGGAACCATCACGAGTTGAAGCTAAAATCGGCATCAACTTTAAATACGATCAAACTCTTCGCCTAGCGTTAATTCACCCTTCCTACGCCAAACTGATTAATGAACCAGAAATTAATAATCAGCGTTTAGAATTATTAGGGGAGACAATTCTCAATTTAGTCATAGTTGATTATATCTACTGGAATTTCTCTCATTTCCAGGTAGGAAAGCAAAAGGCGTTGCGGGATAAGCTAACTGAATCAGATCGACTAACTAATCTTTGGTACGACTTACAATTAGGAGAAGTCTATCCCTTTTTGGGTCTTAAAGAAGAACGACATCGCCTCCGAGTCAAGCAAAGTAATCCCTTTGAAAAGGCGTTCAAAGCTTTAGTTGGGGCAATATATATAGACCGTGGCTTTTCTCAGACACGAAATTGGCTCCAGAAACATTTGATTGTGCCATTACTAAAACGTTACCTCAAGCCTGAACTAGAACATTCTGTAACCGATAAACACTTACAATTCTTGGGAGATACTTTACTTGAGTCCCTAGTAATTGATTACCTTTATCAGCAGATTCTTCTGGCGAGTCCCACCACCCTCAAGTCCTTAGCCAGAAAACTTACCTCCAAGGAAAGCCAAAATAAATATCTGGAATTATCTGAATCAACTTGGGCAGAGATGTTTCCCCAGCAGAAAAAACCGAAGTCTTACAAAACCTTGCTGGCGCAATTATATCTACACCTCAACCAGGAAAATAGTAAGAGTAGCTTTCGTCAAACAAGTAGTTACTTTGCCCAACAATGTCTTGACGAAGATGAAATTATGGCTACTGCGATCGCTTTATTACTCAAAGACGGCAAGCCCCAGAAGTGGATTATCCACAAAATGATGGGCTATCCCAGCAATAAATATAACCAGGGGAGAGAAAGATATTACGAACTGATTGGTAAACCAGAGGAGGCAGATTAACTAGTTTTCAGCTATTGGCTATTAGCTCTATAATCACCGCAACCAATAGCTTGCTCTGTATTAGCCAAGGAAGGATTTACCGTACATTTTAAACGGTAGTCTCCAGTAAAAAAACGGCACTTGGTACAGGGGATTTGATGCATTTTTTTAGCTTGAGCTATTACGTCTAAAATGGAGCTAACTATAGTCCAACCGCAAAGAGTCAATAGGGAGAAAGCTCCAACAAGACGAAGTTGAAGTAAAACTGGTTTAAATAGATTAGCAGAGTGAACAGCGAATTGAAACACAACTAATTATCATCAAAGAAACTTAGATTATAAGCTACTATTGTGACACATATTAGGTTTTCTAATCTAATTTCCAAGTTGCAAAACTGAACCTAAATACGACTCTTAATAATTTGAAATATTTGCGTAATCTGTTGCTTATTGAAAGTTTTGATTAATGCCAAGGCTGCACCTTGAGGATCTTTGGGAATGGTAACCGTACCACCAGAAGTTCCACCAGCGGTAGCAGCTAACTGTTGAAGATTTTTACTGGGGACTAGCTTTTGCATTTGACCAGCGCTCAAATAATCGCCAGCTTGCTTAATTTCTTTAATGACTACCTGAGCAATAGTACCGTAAGGATATTTTTTATTGGTAATTGCTTTTTGAGTAGTAGCCACTAGCTTTTGCCAATTGGCTTCATTGGGAGCTATTTCACCCAGGCTTTTACAGGCAAGGTGTAGTTTTTGACGACTTTCTGGGCTGTCAGGCTGTTTAAATAATTGCAACATTTGTTTCAAGATTGTGGTCACCCTCTGGCTAACATCAACCTGAGCAGAGGAGCCTCCTGATAATAGTTGCTGGAGATATTGATCCAAAATAGCAAAGTTAGATTCAGCCTGCTGCAAAATCTCGACCGCATCAGCATCGCTGAAGTTAGCAGAATTTTCTAGACGTTCAATCAAATCTTGAAGATGATCATATCCATTAAGAAAGAGGGTTTCCAATTTCTGGTCAACATCAACAGGATTATCTTTAAGAATTTTAAAGGAATCTTCGAGACGATGTGCAGTTTTTTGAATACTGGTGTAACCTAACATCGCCGCACCACCTTTGACGGAGTGAGCAGCCCGAAACATTTCATTAACAGTCTCAGTATCCTGTACAGATGTAGCTAGCTGTAAAATACCTTGCTCTAAAGTTTGAAGATGTTCTTTTGCTTCTTCTATAAAATATCCGAGAATTCTCTGCTGATTAGCTGTGTCCAAAGCTTATATCCCCCGTTTCTTTAAACTTTGTAAAAGTGTATATATAAAGCAATATATAAACACAAGTTTATCCCAGTCTACTTAAATTGGGTAGCTGATTTTCAATATCTAATGAAAGTGAATCACGGTTTAGCCAGAATGAGCTAATTCCTGCATTCTTCGCACCTTGATAATCTTCAATCAGACTATCTCCAATATGCCATGCTTGATGAGCTTTGATTTTATGTTTATCTAAAGCGATCTCAAAGATTTTGGGGTCTGGTTTGGCCGCTCCTGCTATAGAAGAGATAGTAATACTAGTAAAAAACTGCTCTAAATTTAAAAGGTGTAACACGCTTATTAAACGAGAGTCGAAATTAGAAATAATTCCTAATTGTACTTTGAGTTCGCGCCATTTGTTTAAGCTATTAATAGTGTCGGGAAAAATATACCAAGGATCTTTAGTTGAAAAATATAGATAAATTTCGGTAAAAAAGTCCGTAAAATCACTAAATTTTTCTAGCAACCCGAGCTGCAAAAAAGTTGTTGCTACTACGTTTCTCCACCAAGCAAACTCTTGTTGTTTAATCACTTCTAATTCGTCAGCAATAAATGCTAAAGGTGGCGCAGATTTAAAACTTTCGCTAAAAGTCTGACTTAGTAGTTGAGCATCTGCCTCAACACCATATTTGAGAGCATGTTGCCGATAGATTTCTCCGACACTACTTTGTAGATCAAATAGGGTACCCATCGCATCAAAGAAGATGACTTTAGGTAAAGTAGCGGTGTTTAATTGAGTGTCGTTTTCGGCGCTGTTCATTTAGATATTTTAAGGTCGATGTATCCTTCCTTAGCTGCGATTTTTAGCATGTCTAAGTCAGCTCAAATTCAGTTTGTCTTTAGCTATTAACTCCGAACTCCGTTCGCTTAGCGTGCCCGTCGGGCATACTCCGAACTTCTAACTCCTTACGCTGGTTTACTAAACAATAAAAAATGTTGTTCTGGCAGAAATTCCTTAGTTGACTGCCATTGTAATCCTACTGCCTTGAGCTCTTTCTTAACTTGCTTTTGGGTCATCTTGTGTAAAGGCTTAATCAGAATCATTGGATTCTCTTTGCGATACTCCAGTAACACAACTCTTCCTCCTGGTTTGAGAGCTTGAACAATACTCTCCATCATTTCTCTGGGATAAGCAAATTCATGATAGGCATCCACCATCAAAGCCAAGTCAATACTTGCTGGTGGTAAATTTGTTTGCTTTTCTTCTCCTAAGACAGTTTCGACATTAGTAATGTTCTGCCTTTCCTTAATCAGAGCAATTTCAGCTAACATCTCTGGTTGAATATCCACCGCATATATTTTGCCTTCTGGGACTTGCTGCGCCATACGAAAGCTAAAATAACCTGTTCCTGCACCGATATCCGCTACTTGATCATCGGGTTGAAGCTCTAATTGCTGCACCGTCAAATCTGGCTTTTCCTCAGTGATTCGGCTTTCTCTCTCTAGCCACATCATCGCCTGGTGACCCATTACCTGAGCAATTTCTCGATTCATATAGTATTTGCCAATACCGTCGGGATTATGAATTGCCTTCTCACGATAATAGGATGGATAGCTATCTTGAGCTAACGCAACTGGATTATAGGTAAAATTGCTTAAGGTAAAAGCGATCGCTGCTAAAACAAGAGTAAAACCCAGAAAGTATTTTTGGTTATTTTTCATATTTATCGGAAATTTATTGAACAGTAAATCTCAAGACTGAGGATTTTTCGAGACAAGATTGCTTATTATTAACTAATAGATATAAAACTTTAAAAATATACATGATTGCCAACCCCTTAGAAATCAGAGGCTTTAAGAAACAGATACAAGATAAAATTTTATTTGGTAATGAGCCAACTCCAGAATTACTGGCGATCCTGACCATTTATTTCGTTCAGGGAATATTGGGGTTAGCTCGGTTGGCGGTTAGTTTCTTTTTAAAAGACGATTTGGGTTTAACCCCTGCTGAAGTTGCAGCTTTAATGGGTATTACGGCTCTTCCCTGGGTTATTAAACCACTATTTGGCTTTATGTCCGATGGCTTGCCGATTGTCGGCTATCGTCGCCGACCATATTTAATCTTATCAGGGTTTTTGGGTGCTGCATCCTGGCTAGCTTTAGCAACCTTAGTTGAAGATGCTGTCATGGCAACTATAGTCATCCTGCTAACCTCTCTTTCCGTAGCAGTCAGCGATGTAATTGTCGATTCTCTGATCGTTGAAAGAGCTAGAAAAGAATCTCTAGCACAATCAGGTTCCTTACAGTCCTTATCTTGGGGTGCTTCGGCTTTTGGGGGTTTACTGACAGCCTATTTTAGTGGGTTGTTACTACAGCATCTCAGTAGCAATCAAGTATTTGAAATTACCGCTACTTTTCCCTTAATTGTCTCTGGGGTAGCCTGGCTAATTGCGGAAGAAAAGATTAGTCAAGACGATGATGAAGTTCAAGAAGCTCTGGTTAAAGGTCAAATAAAACAGCTATGGGGAGCAGTTAAGCAAAAAACAGTTTGGTTACCAATCGCTTTTTTGTTTGTTTGGCAAGCTACACCGACGGCTGATTCGGCTTTCTTTTTCTTCAGTACTAATGAATTGGGATTTGAGCCAGAATTTTTGGGCAGAGTTCGTTTAGTTACCAGCTTTGCCTCTTTGGTAGGAATTTTCTTATTTCAACGCTATTTAAAAACTGTTCCCTTTCGGAAAATTTTAGGCTGGAGTACTATCATCGCCGCAGCTTTAGGTATGACTACTCTGCTTCTGGTTACCCATACCAATCGTGCTTTGGGGATAGATGATCACTGGTTTAGTTTGGGGGATAGCCTGATCTTAACCGTCGTCGGACAAATTACCTGGATGCCAGTACTGGTATTATCGGCGCGTCTATGTCCCAAAGGAGTTGAAGCAACTTTGTTTGCTCTGCTGATGTCGATCTGGAATTTATCTGGCTTATTGTCTCACGAACTAGGGGCGCTATTAACCTCTTGGTTAGGAGTTACGGAAAACAACTTCGAGCACCTATGGTTGCTAGTCGTGATTACCAATCTCTCTACTTTACTTCCTCTGCCCTTCTTAGGCTGGTTACCTTCAGGAGATCCCCAAGCAGAGCAGTCTATTAATGACTTTGCCCCTGGTGAAGCTCCCGTACATAACTTGGGAGGACTTATTGAATCAGATATTACTCCCAATCTAGTCCCCGAATTTGCGATTAACAATACTTCAAAAGGTGCAGATGCAGATAAATCGACATAATACGCTTAAGTGAATTAGCGGTCAGACCCCACACCGCAGCAAAAATAATCGACGAGGTGATTCTCGCCGATTATTTCGGATAATTCTTAATTACATTAATTAATTAATTAAGAGCTAAATTAATATTTAGCCTCTGCTAAGGATACGTCAAATTTGTCACACCAGATTGTTACCTCATCATAATTTGAAGCATTAAAGTCTACGGGCAAACGGTAAATTTGTCCCCCTTGATCTTGATTTAAACCAGAGAAGATACTCGCTTCAGTAAATTCTCCATTTTTAGAAAACCCCAGCTTAGGATCGGGTGCGCCATCAAATAGGAAATCTGACTCTAAAACCAAGTACTGAATGTCTCCCTTCTTGATGATTTTGACTCCACCACTCACTGTATGACCGTTTTCACCTTGAAAACTAGATGATTCAAATACTTGTCCTCCCTCTAAAATATCTTCAATATCCCCCGCGTTAGCCAAGTTAGGACTGAGAGCTAGTGTTAAGGCAGAAAATAATAAAATTGATTGCTTCATAATACAAATGTTTTATAAATAGTGCATTTGTAAGGATTTTATAACAAACTTTGATGCTAATTATGAAATTGTCCTGAGAAGATTTTTATTTTGCCCTATTTACTTAAAAGAAATATCGTTACAACTATTATCGATGATAACTTTTCCCTCGATAACTATTATGATGTTTTGATGTTGAAAATACTGAGAGAAATGATCTTTTTATAATAATCATCTTTATTGGAAATATAGTGTTTCTCAAATTAGTGAGATACACTAATCAAAATTTAGTCTACTAATCTGAGATGAAAGCATACTCACTGGACTTCAGGCAAAAGATTATTGACAATACGATCGCACAAGCTTATCAGCAAGTCTCTTTGAAAGACATTCGTAACTGGTTTGTTCATTCATGTTACTGTATTTCACCAATTTGAGAACCGCTATACTCAACCTGCGAAATGCAGGTCTATCAAAGCAATTCAATCTTATCAACCAGAAAGAATGGTACTGTATTGCTGAATGGTTAAAAAATTACTGGGTACTGGTTACTGCGGTTGAATTACCTTGTACTTTAGCTTCCATTAGCTCAAGATATTTTAGTCCTACAATGCCAAAAGAAATAAAAATAAACAGAGCCGAAAAAATAGCAGCGCGTTCAAACATAGTATTAAAAACAGTCTTATTAATTAAAATTAATTTACTTAATTGTCAGCATAATTTAACTGTTTGCCATTAGTTTTTTTACATAAATTTCTTTATCTAAAGTTTAAGTATTATCAGTATTTGTATGGATCAATAGTTATTTTCTCGTAATTAGTTTTCAGCTTAAGAAACGTGAGCTCGACGAGAAAATCGAGTAAAAGAAAAGGTTGAGATGTAAACTTCAAATAACAAATAAAAAGCAAGTCTCAATCATGATTAACATTGTATCTAGCAAATAAGCCATCACCAGCGATCTGGGTACATATTCTCTCTGCTCATTGCTTCTTCACTGAGGACGGGTATATCTTTTTATTAGCTATTTTTGATGTCTATTTTCCATTTGACTAAAAAAAGCGCGTATTTGTGCTGGTTGTATTTAAGTTTTATTTTTATAATTTTGTTGGAGAACCGCTAATCAGCCATAGCAAAGTATTTAATAAAGGTAAATAATCATGACCAAGGAATCCGCAAGACTGCAAGAAACTGGCTGGAAGAAATGGGGCCCTTATCTGAGTGAAAGACAATGGGGGACAGTTAGAGAAGATTACAGTGCTACAGGAGAAGCCTGGGATTACTTTTCCCACGATCAAGCGCGATCGCGGGCATATCGCTGGGG
>CBDUCX010000044.1:0-23032 GCA_965365755.1 uncultured Pleurocapsa sp. | reverse complement strand
TGGTATTTTAATTCGATCTGAGATAGAAGTATGTCAGAAATCTAGGTCACAGAATTCAGGTTTTAAATCACGTTCCATTAAAGCCTGAATTGCCTCTTCTGGGGTAATTTTACCTCGTAGTAATCTGTGTACCTGACGTACTATCGGAATGGCGATCGCTTTTAAATCAGCAATTTTCACCAGTACATTAGTGGTATTGACTCCTTCTGCTGTACCTTTTAAATCTGCTAAAATCTCTTCTAGAGTTTTTCCTTGGGCTAGTCCATAACCTACCTGATAGTTACGAGATAAGGGGCTGTCGCAGGTGGCAATTAAGTCTCCTAAACCAGACAAACCAAAGAAAGTTTCCGCCGATGCCCCTAGATGAGTACCGATGCGGATCATTTCAGGTAAAGCGCGGGTAAGTAAAGCAGCTTTGGCGTTAGTACCCAGATTCATGCCATCGCAAACTCCAGAAGCGATCGCGATCACGTTTTTCAGTGTTCCTCCTAACTCCGTTCCCACAGGGTCATTATTGACATATACCCGAAAAGTATCCGAGGCAAAGATCTCTTGCACCCGTGAAGCAGCGTTTAAATCATTGCTTGCCAGTACTGTGGCTGCGGGCAGACCTTGAGCTATTTCTTGAGAAAGATTAGGGCCTGAAAGCACAACTATCGGATTATTAGGAAAAGCTTGTTGCCAAACCTGAGAAGGGGTGCGGGTAGTTTCTGGATCTAATCCTTTAGTTGCCGTAACGATAATCTGATCGTAAGATATGTTGAGCGATCGCAATTTACTAGCAGTGGGGATTACCCCTTTCATCGCCACCGCTGAAACTATTATTGCAGCATCTCTAACTATGGATTCTAGAGAAGCAGTACCGCGATGTGACCAAAAACGAAGCTCGTGATGATTGCTTTTAGCAATTGTACCTAGTGCCGTTCCCCAAACTCCTGTTCCCAAAATGGCGACAATACTAGATGAAATATTCACAAATTATAATCCCAGAATAATATTTTGATAGCCTTAGTTAATACCTTAACGTGAGCGTCCAAAGAACTTAGATCCTTAATGCTAGAAAGAAACAAAGCCAGAAAGCTATTCTAAAATAAAAAGTGTTCTAGCAGTTAAGACCGATCAAACAATGGTGTATAAAGACCCGTACGTGAGCGTGGTTCTGGGGAGAAGTTAATGTCATTGGTGAAGAAGTATCGAACTTCTATCCCGTTTAGGAGAATGGAAAGTAAAAACTGAACCCAGGCTAGGACATTAATATTTCGTCAGTAATTAAAAGGAGTGGGGAGGCTTCCCAAAAGTTATCGATGAAGTATTCCCTAATGCTTTAATAGTAATTGACAGATTTCATGTGATGAAATTAGTTAATAAAGCTTTAAATAAACTACGTCTTTGTTTAGAGTTAAAGGGATTAAAAAATCGTTGTTTACTTCTAAAAAATGGTCGAGATTTAACTGAGGAGGAGAAAAACGAACTCGTAGAATTTTTACAAAAGTCTCCTTCCTTGAGTATAGCTTATGAATTAAAAGACGAATCTATCAAGCTAAAAAACTATTATGGCAAGGCAAAGTAGACGAGACTTTAGCTTTATTTTCCTCTTGGAACAAGAAACAGGCACAGAATTTTTGTGTTTATTTAGAAAACCACCGCCACCGTATTATTAATTACGATTATTATCAATCAGAGGCAATTTGCTCAATCGCTTCAGGTGCAGTCGAGTCTACTGTTAAACAGATTGACCGAAGGCTCAAAATTTCAGGAGCGCAGTGGAAGCTAGAAAATGTAGGACAAGTTCTTAAACACCGATGTGCCTACCTCAATAATGCCTTCTCAACTTATTAATACTCTTGTTCTTACAAAAGTGATTTGCTCCCATTAAAACTCCTTCTTTCTTTCCCCATAACTTAGTAAACGATCAAGAGCATCCAGGCGACTTTGCCAAACTTTTGCCTGATAGGGATCAATATCCTTGGTTTGTTCCATCCAGGAGGGAAATTGTCGACGAAGAGAATTTAGGATAATTCGAGCCGAGAAAAAATTTCTCCCAGAGGGTTCCTCAACTAAGTCTTGCAATTCCAGCCTTAAGTGATCAGCTTGCTCTCCCCATTTGTGGAGAATGATCTCGTCTATTTCTGGCGAATTTTCCCTTAAGAAAAAATTCCATTCTTGCTGTAAGCCTTGATATCGAGATAGGGTAGCTCTGAAAGGCTCTCGATGAGGTAAAAGCTTCTTTGATTCGCTAGTTTGCTCTCCTTGAGTACTATTAAATATAGTGATCAAACGAGAGTTTAAATTTTCGGCTGCAAACAGAGCATATCCTTTAGTAGACATGCCACGCAAGAGTTGCATTTGGTCTAGTGCTACCATCTCAGATATGTTTAAAAGTCTAATCCCTGGCAGGAGTAAAGCTTTACCATGATCAAATTGACTGAGCAAAGGATTCGTCAAGTTGTGCAATCTATCTGTGTTCCTAGCGTAGGTCATGGGTATTAACATATCAATCCATTCTTTGCTGACCCATTTTTCCCACGATTGCTGAATTTTGCTGAGACGCTCCCTTTGAGGCATGGGAAAAACTGCCGTGGAAAGAATTAGTTCAGGACGAAGTTGTCTCAAATTTTCAGACACTGAACCAACAAAATTATCTACCTGTTCAATGCGAAATTCTGTCCACTGCGACCAGAGTGGGTGAGTAGGATTAAGCTCGATGGGATCATATCCAGTTAGCTCTTGGAACTGTTCCCTGGCAGCAACGCCATAACCATAGCTTATTTTTCCTGTGGGACTCTGAAAAGGATAGCGAATATAGTCTAGATGAATACCGTCAATTTTATAGTTGGTAGCAAGTTCTGTTACTAAAGACAAAAGGTATTCTTGAACTTCAGGATTAGCAGGATCGAGAAAAACCTTACCAGAGCTATAGTGAAAACGGCTACCTTCATGATCTGTAATTGCCCAATCTGGGTGTTGTGATAAAACAGGGCCAAGGTAATTGCGAGGAAGATTGAGGATAGTATTGTGGCGCTGATTTACCGCTGCAAATGTCCAGATCCAGGCATGTAATTCCATTCCCCTTTCATGGGCTAGTTTTACAGCAGCCTCTAGGGGGTCCCAGCCTTTGACCAGGGGATTTTGCTTAGGTGCGACTTGGCTGGGATAGATAGTGTAGCTAGAGTTTAAGGTTTCAAAAAAAACGGTATTAATGCCAGCCAATGCCATGCGGTCAAATATTTCCCTCAAATCAGCTTCAGATTTAGCTTTGACAATAGTGCCTCTGTCTAGCCACATTCCCCGAACTTCAGATTCAGCAATGGGTCTGTTGCTGGGATAGTTGTCCCATAAAACTTGTTTAGCAGTAGACCACTCTACTTGAGCTTCAGCAAATCGACGTTGACGGGCAAAATAACGAAACTTGTCTAGTTTCTCAATTGCCAATTGTAAAGCTTGATGAGAATCTGAGTAGTTAGATTTTGCTATCTGTTTTTGATTCTGTTTATGAACAATAGTTCTTTGCTCAAGTATCTGTTGGATAACTTCGCTGGTAGGGATGTCTAGGTTGCTGTGATTGGCATCAGCAGTCAACAACGTCGTTTTAAAGCGACCAATTAAGCCTTCTAACTCTTGAGTCATCAAGCGAAGTTTGCCAGGAGAGATTGTGAGCTGGGGATGATAATTAATGCTAGAAGTAATCGAAGATTTGAGTTGTAGTGAATCTGGGCTGGGAGTAATGTTACTGTCTGCTAACTGAGCTACCGCTGGTAGAGGAAATAAAGCACCAGTAAACAAGATAGTTATGAGCTTAGTAACTTTTTGATTAATTGGTCTAAGGCTCATAATTGAGAACCAACTATATTGTTGTAAATGCCTAGCATTTCTTCTCACAAAATTTTCCTCTAATACTGATATTCAGACAATCAGCAATTATTTGCCTGTTAATTGATTTTAATCTCAAAAAGAGGTTGAATGTATCAGTACTAGTGACGATTGGTAGAGACTCGCAAACAGAATATTTACCAGTAATTACGGGGGTTAAGTGAACTACCCACCGATAAATCGGGGGACTTCTTTAGACAAGAAGTTAAACCGCATCCAGTTAGAAACCAGTAGTTTTTAAGATAACTGTTCGTAGGTAGTAGGTAGTAGGTGGGTGAGCAAAAAAATGTGTGGGTATTTGGGGACTTGGGGAATGCGGTCTTATCCACAGGTTAAACTATACATAGCTACATCTAAACCATAATAAATTATCTTTTTCTCTAGCTTCATACCTAGCTTAGTTGCCACCCGAATCGAACGAATATTTTCAGGTTCAATCAAACAAATAAAACGTTTAAAATTAAATCTTTGCTGACCATATTCTAAAACTGCCTTGGCTGCTTCGGTTGCTAATCCTTGTCCCCAATATTTTTTAGCTAAACGATAACCAATTTCTACTTCGCTGTGCTGGTCAATCGACTGAATGAAAAAACCACAATAACCAATCAGCTCTTGATTTTGCCGATGCACTAAGGCATATAAACCAAAACCACGCTCTAGATAAGAGAGTAATCTCTGTTCAATAAATTGTTTGATTTGTTTTGGACTATGAACCCCAATAATGGAAAATCGCATCACTTCTGGATCTCCCAGGATCGACATTAAAGCTTCTGCATCACGGGAAGTAATATATCTCAGAGTTAGTCTGGAAGTCTCAAGAATCTGCATCAGTCGCGACTCAATTTTGAGTAACACTAATACTAGCAGTAGATAGCAATTTAAAGAACAAATTCATTAATTTTTCTGGTTGGCATCCCTATTACGGCTAGGTGGGATGCCTTCAATGTTAATTATTCCTTGGATCACTGAGCCAACTATGGGTGCCGCGACGGTGGAGCCATAAGTATGTTCGCCACGAGGCTCATCAACTACAGCTAAGACTGCGTATCGGGGAGCTTCAACAGGGAATAAACCGACAAAACTAGTAATCTTGGCCTCCTCATCATAACCCCCCTGATTCATCGCCTTTTGGGAAGTCCCTGTTTTTCCCGCAATTCGATAACCAGGAATTTTGGCTGCATAGCCACTACCATCTTCAACTACCTGTTCCATCATTTCTAAGACGGTATTGGCAGTCTTGGCAGAGAAAATTTGTTTACTGTTAGGTGGTTGATAGTAGTGGAGATAGCCGTTGTGATCTGATAAACCCTTGACTACATGAGGCGTAATCAGTTGACCTTCATTAGCCAATGCTGCATGCAGTTGAATTAACTTTAGGGGAGTGAGGGAAAAACCTTGACCAAAAGCGGTAGTGGCGGGTTCAATTTCTCGGACGGTAAACTCTACTTCATTCTTTAATCTACCTGTGGTGTATCCAGGGATATCAAATTCTACTTTGTCCTCAACCCCTAATTTCTGGAGATCTTGGTAATAGTCAAGGGGGTTCATACGTCGCATGATCTTAATCATCCCCACATTACTGGAATATTGCAAAATTTCTGCTAAAGATAATTTTCCTCTCGCGCCTTTTTTCACAAAATCATGGTTACGCACCACAGCATCTTTAATGCGGATTTCTCCCGTATCATTAAACGTATCTTGTGGCGCAATAACTCCAGCATCTAAAGCCAAAGCGATGTTGATCGGCTTAAATGTAGAACCAGGTTCATAAAGATCGGTAATTGCCCAATTCTTGAATAGTCCAATATCGTATTTATAATAGGTATTAGGATCGTAGGTGGGTTCGGATACCAAAGCGGCGATCGCACCATCCCGAACATCCATGACAATTACAGTACCTCGTTTTGCCTTGTACTCTTCCATTTGTTGTTTGAGGGCATTACGAGCAATTTGTTGCAAACGCAGATCAATAGTTAACTGTAACCTGAGGTCATCAAAGTTAAACAACTGTTGCGATCGATCTAAATCACCTGGATGAAATACGGATTTTTGCCGATTGAAACTGCGCTTCATCTTCCAGCTAATTGGCTTTCGTTCTAAGAGCTTATTTTGAGTGTATTCAACTCCAGCTTGAGGAGTACGACCAGTATCACGATTAACATACCCCGTCACCTCTGCCGCCATTTCTCTGTGGGGATAGAAACGAGTGTAATTTTTCTTCAAATCCAGGCCATCAATTTGCATTGCCGCAATTTTTTCTCGGACAGATTCTGGGAGATCTCCTGCTAAACGAATACCCCAGTCTTGTTTGGCAAAAATTTTTAACAACTCTTCAGTAGTTTTATTTCCCAAGATATCTGCTAACTGTGAGGCAATTTCTGCTGGGGGGACTGACTGAGAATTTCTTTTGAATAAATGAGGATGAACGTAGAGTGTATAGGTAATTCTATCTGTTGCCAAAACATTTTGCTGGCGATCAACAATTTGACGACGAGGAATATAAAAATTAAGCTTGGTTGTTTGTTGATCTTTGGCGATCTGAGTTAATTTTTTTCCTTGAGGAGCTTGTTCGTATTGGACAACGGGATCGACGATCTGCAAGTAATATAATCTTGAGGTTAAGCCCAGGGCAGCAGCCACTAAGATTCCCCAAACCAAAAACAGTCTGATGATGGATTTATTGTTACCACGAGTTTTCTGCTGGACATTTTTGGGATAGCGGCGATTAGGGGATAATTTTCTCGAAGCTAATTTAATTGAATTACGTCTGGTTCGTTTGAGAGGAAGATGAAATTTAGATTTAGACATAGATATTTGAGCACCGCTAGAGAATTTGATACTCGTGAATAATAGCTAATCCCTCAAATTTATTTGGGCTTAATATCCTAAACCACTATGCTTCAACTTAATTGCTTGGTGTTGATTTTTTCCACTCTTAGAGTGATTTTCAACCTGGGTTTTTGCAGGATTAATGAACACCGCTGACTCAGGTTTTGATATAACTAAACGATCATCTTGACTTGCCTCCTGGGCAATTTGATATTTAATTGTCTCGTTGATTGCCACAAGTTGACGCTCTTGGCGTTGTAAGTTTTCTAAATGCTGATATTCCTGACTCCAAAGCTTAGGAATACGTACAGTTGAGATGTAAAGACCGATGCTGGCAGTCATTGTAGCGATCGCTAAACCGCAAGAACCTTTTTGTAATAGAGATAAGGTTTTAAGATTACTCGGTAGGGAAGTTGATGATGAAAAAGCCTTTGACTCAACTATTTTTTTCGAGTTTGCCTTTGGCTGTCTAACTACTTGAGGCTGATAATTTATCTTTTGTGGTTGCGTTTTAGGAGAATAATATTCTGTAGGAAAATTAGGCTGGCGAAGAGCAGACATTTAGTAATCTCCGTATTGAATTGAGAAGTCGTTGGGCAAATTCTAACTCATATTTTAAAAAATGATAAGAGTTAAGAAAAAAAGTCAATACTCTTCAAGATTAAGGTTCGCAAATCAGAAATTAAAGCAGATTTTTCTCTACTTTTATTCAAAATTGGAATCGATGGTAGGATTCATCCATTGAAAGACTATCCCAATTTCTACAACTGGCAGCTACTTTAGTGGAGTAGCGTCAAAATCTGGCTTGTTTTGGTTTTGGCATTAGTGAAGCGAAGTACCAAGAAGCTAGTGCCACTACCCTTAACTAGCAAGTAGCATATAGCAAGGTAGTAATTAAGATATCATCAGGGTTTCAAGTTAATGAAATAGTGGCTTTATTTACGCCTCAGTCTACTAGCAAAAGGCAATGTACAATCTATCCGAGGAATTAACACTCTAAATTTGATGGAATTAGCTATAGAGAAAACGAATATTGCCAGTAATAAAATCAAAGTACTTTTTATAATTACTGGTTTAGGAACTGGTGGAGCGGAAGTAATGCTCTACAATCTGTTATCCAACTTAAATCGCGACCGCTTTGAACCAACAGTAATTTCATTGATGGACAAAGGTATCTTTGGAGAACAGATTGAGCAGCTAGATATTTCGGTTTACTGTGTCGGCATGTCGATTGGCAAACCCAGTATAACTTCAGCTTTGCGCCTGATTCAATTAATTAAACAGATTAAACCTGATTTGATTCAGGGCTGGATGTATCATGCCAACATAGCAGCACAATTTTCTAATCTCTTTGCAGACCAAAAAGTACCCGTTATCTGGAGTATTCATCATTCTCTACATGACCTACCTTCAGAAAAACTTCTTACTCAAGCCATAATTCGCTTTGGTAGTTACTCTTCTAAATATGTTAGTCAAGTCGCTTTTGTTTCCCAGAAAAGTCAAGCTCAACATCATAAAATTGGTTACTCTAAAGCTAATAGTTGTGTAGTACCTAACGGTTTTGATACCACTAAATTTCGTCCTTCTGTTGCGGTTAGACAAAGATTTCGCCAAGAATTAAATATTCCTGAGTCTAGTTTTCTCATTGGCTCTTTAGCTCGATATCACCCGATGAAAGATCATGCTAATTTTCTGAGGGCGGCTAATTTACTTTTAGAAAAATATCCCGAAACGAAATTTGTCATGGTTGGTGAGGATGTTGACTATGAAAACCAAACCTTGACTAGTTTAATTGATGAATTAGGTATTAAAGACAATGTGTTTCTTTTAGGGCAACGTCGAGATATTCCTCAGATTACACCCGCTTTGGACATATTAACTTCTTCATCAGCTTATGGGGAAGCTTTTCCTTTAGTAATTGGCGAAGCAATGTCCTGTGAAGTTCCCTGTGTAGTCACCGATATCGGTGACTCGGCCTGGATTGTAGGTGATTTTGGTAAAGTTGTCCCTCCCAAAAATCCCACGGCTTTAGCCAGGGCTTGGCAAGAGATGATTGGGATGGATACATCAGATAGAGCAGCTTGGGGCAAATTTGCCCGCGATAGGATTACACAAAATTTCTCCTTAGTTTCTATAGTCGATCAATACGAAAAACTTTATCAAAATGCGACCTGTAGCCTACAGATCGCGTCGTAATCACTTAATTCGACAAAATTAGACTATTAAATAAAATAAATTGATTGAACAATGTCACAACATCTAAATTTCTAAATTGTTGTGACATTATTGATAATTAATTTTGAGGAATTACGCAATTATTTGCTGAATTATAAGCTATTTATCTTAATTCTAGGATAAATAGTCTGAATCCATTTCCATTCTTGAGTCAAACCTTCAAACAAAGAAACTTGAGGAGAATAACCTAAAATCTTTTGGGCTTTAGTAATATCCGCACTAGTATGGCGTGCATCTCCTTTGGCTTTCTCGACATAATCTTTGCGTATTGGTCGTCCCATAACCTTTTCCATGATCGCTAGTAGCTCCATCAGAGTAACTCGGCTACCTCCACCAATATTAAACGCTTCGCCAATAGCTTCTGGTACTTGACCCGCAGCTAAATTAGCTGCTACGACATCGCTAACAAAAGTATAGTCTCTGGTTTGCTGTCCATCACCGTAAATGGAAATAGCTTCATCTTCAATTGCCGCTTTGAAAAACTTGTGAAATGCCATGTCAGGACGATGACGCGGGCCATAAACCGTAAAATAGCGTAATGCGGTAGCAGGCACCCCAAAGTTCTGTTGATATAGCCAGCATAAACGCTCTCCTGCTAGCTTAGTAATTCCATAGGGAGAAACTGGTTGAGGACAGAGGGTTTCGGGGGTAGGCATAGTGGCTGCATTTCCATAGATCGAAGAGCTAGAAGCATAGACAATCCTCTTTAATGATTTAACTTGCTTGGCTCCCTCCAAAATGATCTGGGTGGCATTAATATTTTTGGTAGTGTAGTTAGAAAATCCTTTCCCCCAGCTTGCTCTGACTCCTGCCTGTGCTGCTTGATGATACACCACTTCAACTGATTGCAAAAGCTGCTGCCAATCTAATGCTTCAATGTCAGCTTTAATTAATTTGAAATTGGCAAAATCCTGGAGATTAACTATATTCTTTTCCTTAAGTAGAGGATCGTAATAATCATTAAATTGATCGATGCCAATTACACTGACACCTTGTTGTAAAAGAGTTTCTGCTAAGTGCGAGCCAATAAATCCTGCTACACCAGTAACAATATGAGTACTCATAATAACTATATGTATCTCTTGTGTATTAATTATTAATTATGATTAATCTTATATCATTATTAGAAGAAAAATACTATGTTTACCATTATAAAAAGTTTCTGTGAAGTTTAATATTAATTGGATATAGTCCAGGTATGGAAGATAAATCAATAGTTTAAACAATCAAAGATAATTTAACTGATTTAAGCTATTTTTCAAGACCTGATATTAACCTAAGTTCGATGAATCTAAAAACCTTGCGTTGTTAGAAATCGCCACGACTTTGACTGTATGTAGTCAGAAATACAGAAAAATTATCAGGTATCTGCATAGATTAACACTCATTATTATTGTCGTCGAGTTCAGACGATAAGGCATTTCTCATTTGAATGAGTTGCAGTCTTTGTACTTTGATTGCGGTTAAGTTAGTAGTTAGTCCTAAAGGATACCGCTACGCATATGGTTAGTTGTACTCCACTGATTTGAGAAGCGCTATATTAGGCACAATCAGCAATATTGGCTGAAAATTACTTTGGACTTAACTACTACTCATTAGTACTCATGGATGACGTTTTTGATGCCACTGCCATGCATGGGCAATAATATCTTCTAAATTAGGATATTGAGGTTGCCAACCGAGAATATTCCTTGCTTTTGCAGCGCTGCCGACTAAAACAGGGGGATCTCCTGGGCGGCGATCGCTCATTTGCACTTTGATTTCTTTTCCCGTAACTTTGCGGGCTGTTTCAATTACTTGTTTGACGGAAAAGCCATTGCCATTACCCAAATTAAACACATCGGTTTTACCATCTTGCAAAAGATACTCTAAAGCCAAAATATGCGCCTGAGCAATATCGAGAATATGAATATAGTCTCGAACACAACTTCCATCAGGAGTGTCATAGTCAGTGCCAAAAATCGAAATTGACTCGCGATTACCCAAAGCAGTTTGCAAAACTAATGGTATTAAATGGGTTTCGGGATTGTGGTCTTCACCTAGTCTAGCTTCAGGGTCGGCACCAGCAGCATTAAAATAGCGCAGACATACGGAGCGAAAATCATAGGCGCGACTAAAATCCTGTAGCATTCTTTCCACCATCAATTTTGTAGCACCATAAGGATTGATCGGGTTTTGTGGTTGTTCTTCCTTAATGGGTACAGAATCAGGTTCACCGTAGGTAGCGCAAGTAGAAGAGAACACCAAATTATTAACTCCTGCTTCCAACATTGCTTCTAAAAGAGTAAAAGTTCCCACCACATTGTTCTGATAATATTTTGCTGGTTGAGTAACTGATTCCCCGACATAAGCATAAGCAGCAAAGTGCATGACAGCATCAATTTTATACTGAGAAAATACTTGTTGTAATAAGGCGCGATCGCAAGTATCTCCCACAATTAATTTAGCTTGCAAAACAGTTTCTACTAGGTCTTGATGACCATATACTAGGTTGTCAAGTACAATTACCTCGTATCCTGCATTTTGTAAGGTCAGAACAGCATGGGAGCCGATATAACCTGCTCCTCCAGTTACCAAAATGGTCATAAATAATCAATATATTGGTTTCAATATCCAGCTAAATATATCAATAAATATATCAAAATTAAACCACAATAAATTAAACTGCAATAGGGATAGCCTAAATTACTGGAAAATATTGTATTGAAAAAAAACTAGATTAGCAAAATAGACTGGAGCTGACTAACTCTCTATACTTAACTAACAATTCTCATTTCTTAGTTGTAATGACTGTCTTCTATTTCGCATTTTTCTCTTAATCTTCCAAGTTATGTAAAACTTTGATAAATAAATGTGCAATAAATAATTAAGATTTAGTCAAAACGACAACCTAAATATCTAAGATGTATATTTTTCTTCTTTCTCCAATAAAATAGTAAATGTTTTTTACTTTTTAAATTAGCTTTTAAAACTATGACTGTCGGCAATTTCACGGAATTATATGGTATTGGACGCGATTTTGGAGTAATAGGAAAAGACAGTATTACTGGAGCTAACTTGCAGATAGTCTATGCTTTAGATGGAGATGATGCTCTCAATTCAAACTCTGGAACATTGGCTACTATTTTGGTAGGAGGTACAGGGTTAAACAGATATCAAGTTCGTGGTAATTCAACGGCAATTATTATTGAAAATGATAACAACAGCGATAATATTCTCTGGACTACAATTGGTTCGTCAGGTATTAGTTTAGAAAAAGAAACCTCTTTTGTTACCGTAATTGATAATCGCCATCTATATCTTGGCGATACTGCTACAAATCAATACGCTATCCTAATAGATTGGCAAGAACCAGCTAATCAAATTGAATCTTTTGATTTAACAGAAGGCATAATTAGTTATGCAGAGTTTGTTAGTCGCTATCAAAATTCTAATAACTATCGAGGCAATTTAACCTGGCAAGAACTAGCAGCGACAGGTGAAATAGATTTAGAAAGATTAGGTCTATCGCCAGATACAATTGAACACGATCTTCGCACAATTGATCGTAGAGCTAAAGAATTAGAAGATGGTACGTTTTTTTCAGCAGAAGAAGAATTTATTTACGGCGAAAATAGAGATGACTATCTTAGGGGAGGTCTAGGTACAGAAGCATTATTTAGTTATGGTGGTAAAGATACTTTAGAAGGAAATAATAGTGATGATATTTATTTTGTCGATGTTGACAAAAGTCATGGTAGTCAAATCCGCGAAACAAACGGACAAGATTATCTCATTATCGCCGAAAGCGAAAATTTGCAAAATTTGGCTGACGGTCTGTTCTTTGATCCTTACTCCGACTTGAGATCGCCTGAAATTTATTCTAATTACTCTATCGAACTATCTTTCCCCACACCAGAAAAAATTGGTATAGAAAGAATAAATAATCATTTAATTATCGATCTCAATCGCGATGGTGTTGCCGAAATAGAAAATGATTTGACTATTTTTGATTACTTTGATGGCTCTGGAAGAGCCACAATAAGAGCTGTTGAAAGAATTAATAATGTTAGTAATAATGATATTGTTAGTTTCTTTGCTAATTCTGCTCGCGAAAAGTTAAAAGATGAAGACTTTGGCGAGAATACTATTTATCGATTTTATGATCGCCATTCTGGGGTTCATTTTTATACTGCAAATAAAAATGAGCGCGATTATGTTTATGATCGCTTGAGTAACTATACTTATGAAGGTGCTTCTTATCAAGGTATCGATCCAACAAGCGAAACAGAATCATTAGCAGTATATCGATTTTACAATCGAGATTCGGGAGCGCATTTTTACACTATTGATGAAAACGAAAAGAATGTCGTCGAACAAGAACTTGATAACTACAATTATGAGGGAGAAGCCTTTTTTGCTTTCCACACTGAAGTAGAAGGTTCGATTCCTATTTATCGTTTTTATAATTCAACTACGGGTGCGCATTTTTATACACCTTCTGTTGTAGAAAGGGATTCTTTAATTGATAACTTGCCTCATTTTGAATCGGAAGGCATCGCTTATTATGCTTTTCCTATTAATTTTCAATGAGATTTATTTAACATTAAAACTTTCTCGAATAGAGAATTAGCTACTGTGGAGTTGGTTGCTTGGCAGTATTAATGTTCGCACTGAGGACTACTTTGATGGCAATGTCTTTTTCGCCGTGACTCTGAAAATTTTTACTCTTCCCTAGATACCAAATTAATCCAGTCTATTTTGCTACTCTAGAAAAAAATTACATTTAAAATCAGAAATTATTCAAAACTATTTAGGGAAAATAGACCATGCCCAAACTGTTAATCGTCACTACAATCGCTGGAGCGATCGAAGATTTCATTCTACCTTTTGTACGCTATTTTCGTAACCAAAATTGGCAGGTAGACGGCATATCCGTTGATATTACCAGCAACGAAGCCTGTGTAGCGGAGTTAGATCATGTCTGGGATGTGCCATGGTCGCGCAATCCTCTAGATCCGCGTAATTTGGTCGTTGCAGTACCCAGAATTCAAGAGATAGTTACCCAGGGAAACTACGATCTAGTTCATGTGCATACTCCCGTTGCTGCTTTCGTGACACGTTACGCTATTAGCCGACTCAAGATGAAACAAAAGCCCAAGGTGATCTATACTGTCCACGGCTTTCATTTTCATCAACAGGGTAACCCACTAACCAATTTTATCTTTTTAAATCTCGAACGGCTGGCTGGAGGTTGGACGGACTACTTGATTACAATTAATCGCCAAGATGAAGCTGCGGCGAGAAAACATCATCTTTTACCCGAATCAAAAATCTTTTACACTCCTGGAATTGGACTGGAGTTGGATAAATATGATCGCAACCAAGTTAATCAAGAGCAAATCAACGCTATTCGTCAAGAATTAAAGCTTAAACCTGAGGATGTGCTATTACTAACTGTTGCCGAATTTACTCCTAACAAGCGTCATCGAGATCAGCTATTAGCTCTCAAGCAGCTTAATCGACCCGAAGTGCATCTAGTTTTTGCGGGAGATGGCTCAACTCGCCCAGAAATGGAACAACTAACTACCAAACTAGGATTGGAACAGCAGGTACATTTTTTAGGATTTCGCTACGATATTCCCGCTTTAATTTGCTCTAGCTATGCTATGTTGCTAACTTCCCAAAGAGAAGGTTTACCCCGTAGCATTATGGAGGCTTTTTGCGCTGCTACCCCAGTCATTGGTACTAAGATTCGCGGTATTCAAGATTTATTAGCAGATAACTGCGGTCTACTAGTTGATGTGGGTGATATAGATAGTCTAGCACAGGCGATCGCCCAAATGATCGACAATCCTCAATTAGCTGCTCAAATGGGAACCAATGGTCGAGAAAAAATGACCACTTACGATGTAAATAATATTATTCAACAGTATGTCAGTATTTATCAGCAAGCGTTAGGTCAATAATTCCCAAAATGAGCATATAATACAGCTCAAATAGCTCTAATTAATTGATAACTAGATTCTCTGTAATGAATAGACTGAAAGATGTTAAGTAGACTAATAAAATCTCTGATCGACAGATTGGTAGCAGCAATCATGCTGATTTTTTTGTCCCCTTTTATTGGCATTTTGGCGATCGCCATACGCTTTAATATGGGTAGCCCGATCATTTTTTCTCAACCAAGAGGCGGTAAAAACAATTCTACTTTTACCTTCTACAAATTTCGTACCATGACTGATGAACGTGACAGTGAGGGGAACTTGCTGCCAGATATGGAACGATTAACCCCCTTGGGAGAATTTTTACGCCAAACTAGTTTAGATGAACTACCACAACTCTGGAACGTACTCGTCGGAGATATGAGTTTTGTCGGGCCTCGTCCTTTCATTGCTGTCTATTTAGAACGCTACACTCCAGAGCAAGCACGTCGGCACTCAGTTAGACCTGGTATTACTGGTTGGGCGCAAATTAACGGTCGTAATTCGATTACCTGGGAAGAAAAGTTTCAGCTAGATTTGTGGTATATCGACCACTGGAGTCTCTGGCTAGATTTAAAGATTATTGCTCAAACTGTAAACAAAATCGTTTCTAAAGAGGGAGTTGATGAAGATCAAAATACTACTATGACGGAATTTATGGGTACTTTAGAAAAATAACTGACACATAACCAATATCGCACTAGGTTAATCTATTAGGACAAAAAAAAGTTGACTGCTCATAAGTAATAAGTAATGAGTAATAAGTAATAAATGTCCTAATAAACCGTACGTATTACTATAATCAATCATTTTCAATCAAATATATTGGAGTCTTGTAAATGATCGCAGCAACTAAATTTAAAAAGTTACATAGTAAAGTCGAATTTTCACCTGAAATGACTCTGGAGCAGTTTGCCGAGAAAATTTGGTCAGAATTACAAACCAGCAAGATTGTACAAACAATTGGCATAGATCAAACCATTAGTCGGAATGAATTTTGGGATCGAGTATCAGATGGTATTGGTGACTGTATGCTGTTATCGGAAGACCCTGTAACAGGGGAGAGACTGGGAGAAAAATGGCTGGAAATTAGATATGACAGCAGTATCCCCAATGCCTACCGTCATAGCAAAAATGCTCAACCATTACACACCGATGGCTCTTATGTCGGAGAGTCGCCTTATATTAGTTTCTTCTACTGTATCAATCAGGCACAAATAGGTGGCGCAACGGTATTTTTAGATTCTGACGATTTGATTGCTTTATTAAAAGAAGCAGACCCTACTCTACTGGATGATCTTTGTCAGACAACTGTTCGCTTTGCTAAGGATAAAGATTTTAAACAAAGACCGATTATTGATTTTGATGAATTTGGTTCTAATTTGAACTATAACTACTATTGCGTCGATCCCCAGGAAACAGATTTTGCGAAAGAACTAGTGGAACGTTTTCATAACTTCTTACAAACTAAAGTGGTTGGCGAAAATAAAACCTATCCTATTAAACTAAAACCAGGAGAAGCAGTTTTCTTCCATGATGATCGCTTGATTCATGGACGTAATTCCTTTGAAGCAACTAAAGACAGCGAGCGTTTCTTTTGGAAATCAGCCCTTAAACTGAAACCCTCTTTCTCTTAAGATCAGATTACGTGCCATATTAATAGAGTCTTCAAGATGAATAGCAGAGAATTTGGTCAATCAGGCATCAAGCTCAGTCCCGTAACTTTTGGTTCAATGCGCTTAGATCCTCAACGGATTGAGTTGGAGAGAGCGGTTGACTTAGTTACATATCTTTATGAAAGCGGCGTTAATACTTTCCACAGCTCTCATGAGTATGATACTGATGCCTTTTTTTGTCAGGTAATGCAACAGTTTCGTACCCGTCATCCTGGGGCGGAAATTGTCCATATTGCCAAAATTGGCGTACCTCATTTTGATGAGGCGGAATTTAATAGCGCCAAACTGATTGCTTTAATTGAAAATCGCCTAAAGAAACTTGATACCGAGAGAATCGATCTGGTTCAGTGGCTAGTTAGGCATCAACCGAATAATGACCAACATCGTTTGCCGATTCTGGCTGCATGCCAACCAGAGTTACAGGCAACTTGGTTAAAACTACAGGAGCAAGGCAAGGTTGGGGTTTTGACTTCTTTTCCTTACTCGATACCTTTTGCCGAAGCAGTATTGCAATTTCCTACCTGTAGAGGATTAGTTACCTATCTCAATCTTTTAGAGCGAGAAATGACTCCTTTTTTAGAGCAAATGGAGCATAGGGGACAGGGTTATGTAGCGATTCGTCCTTTAGGGGGGGGATTAATTACCACTGAAAATCTGGCTTCTCCAGGGGAAAACAATACAGACGATATTCAGAAACTTAAAGCAATGATCACGGCTTTGGATATACCAATGACAGACGTAACTAAGTTTGCCGTCCAATTCCCCCTGCTTCATCCTGTGGTAGCTTCGGTGATGGTGAGTGTGAGTAGCATGGAACATGCCACAGAAATTATTAACGCCGTCGATGGGCTAAAAAGCGATCGCCATACTTTTAATCAAATACTCCAGGTTGCTAATTCTGTAATGTAACTTCAAGAGATAACTTTACAAACACCGCCTTATTCTTATTCTTAACATCATAATTTCGTGTTCACTAGATAATACAATAATATGAGTTTGTTTTAAGCGCACTATAGCCAATCGGAAAAGTGGGAATTGTATATTTTATGTTTAGATGTTGAAGATTCTTTTTTCAGTTTTTTCACGTTTATTTGTTATTGCTAGGGTAAAAGCTTAATATAAACACTTTAAATAAATATTGATTTTAAATTTCTAAAGATTCTCCCAACAAAATTAATGAAGATTCTCGAACAGGTTCTGACCCCAGAACAGCAGGCTCTTTTGCCAACAGAAGAGGATATTTGCTTTTATGAAGAACATGGCTGGTATATCTCCCCACCAGTGATACCTGAGTCAGCAATTGATAATGCGATCGCAGGTAGTCAAGCCTTTTATCGTGGTGAAAGAGATGGAACTATCCCCTTTGACACAGGCTATAGTAACTGGAAACCAGAAGACGGAGATATTGTGCGCAACAATGAATTTGTCTCACTGCAAAAAAAAGAATTGAGGCAGTTAGCTCTGCAACCAGTTATTGGGGCGATCGCCGCTCGATTAGCCAGAACTGAAGAAATCCGTGTTTTAGATGATCAATTAGTTTATAAACCAGCCGCCACTAACAATCAGAAAGTCAAGACCGCTGTAGGCTGGCATAGCGATCGCGCTTATTGGGGCACTTGCAGTTCTGATAACCTTTTAACCGCCTGGATTCCTTTCCACGACTGCGATCAAGCCAGAGGCCCTTTAGTGGTGTTGGACAAAAGCCATCGCTGGTCTGGTCTAGAGAATATGAGACATTTCAATGATGCGAACTTAAGTAATTTGACTGGTAAGCTTCAAGCAGAAGGCAAAAAAGTAGTCAAAGTTCCCATGACTTTGAAAAAAGGGCAGGTTAGTTTTCATCACTGCTGGACAATCCACGGCAGCTATCCCAATCTTAGTCAACATCATCGTCAAGCCCTGGCGGTTCATCTTCAAGATAAAGACAATTGTTACCGACCTTATGTTAATTCTCAAGGCAGAGAAATTCATATTTTCGATGAACAGCTATGTCGTCGCTTACCTAATGGCAATCCTGACTTTAGCGATCCTGATGTGTTTCCCGTCGTTTGGTCGGCTGCATCGCGATTAGCAAGTTAATACAAATCATTCATTAATCAACACGACATAGTAAACAATGAAAATCGCAATTTTAGATGTCAATAATTCTTTGTGGTTAGAAACTCTATCACAGTTACCCCACGATGTATATCATTTACCAGATTATGTAGCCTTGGATGCTAGACGGACTCAAACTCATCCCGAAGCCTTTTTGCTCCAAGATGAGGACAAAATATTTTTTGCTCCCTATTTATTGCGCTCCTGTTCAGATATTGCCGATTCCTCTGACGGAGAGATCTACGACATCATCTCTCCCTATGGCTATCCTGGCATTTTAATGAGCGAAGCGGCGATCGATAATCCAGAATTTCCTGATTTCGCCCTCCAACAATTCCATAATACTCTGCAAGAAAGAGGAGTTTGTTCGGCTTTTTTGAGGTTACACCCGATTTTGGGCGAGAAATTAGCCAAGGTTTTTCAATCAGATTCCTTGACGGAAAATGGTAAGACTGTTTCCATGGACTTGACTTTAGATGAAGGTCAAATCTGGGCAAAGACGCGCCGAGGACATCAAAGCACGATTAATAAATGTATCAGATTAGGACTAACTGTTAGAACCGTATCTTTTGCTGAGTATCTCGATGAATTTATCGATATCTATGAGGAAACCATGAATCGTGTTCAGGCTCAAGATAGTTATTATTTTGATCGAGATTACTTTGAAGGACTGCTGAAGCTGGGGGATAAAGTTCATTTAGGAATTGTCGAATCTGAAGACAAGATAGTTTGTGCTTGCCTATTCTTTGAGTCTTGCGGTATTGTTCAGGCTCATTTGGGTGGAACTAGAACTGAATTCCTCAAACAGTCTCCCTTTAACTTATTACTACACGAGATGCGCCTCTGGGCAAAAGCGAGGGGCAACCAGTATTTACATATTGGTGGTGGTGTTGGCGGTAAGAAAGATAACCTGTATACCTTTAAGTCTGGCTTTTCTAAACAGAGACATGAGTTCTTTACCTTGCGTTCAATAGTTGATCATGAGCGCTACAATGATTTGCTGCAATGGAGAGCAAAGTCCCTCAATAAATCCTTAGAGGAGTTACAGCAGTTACAATTTTTTCCTGCTTATCGTGCTGTTTAGTATCTAATATCACAGTACGTTGATTCGGTTAAGACGAAAAACGCTCAGGGGAATTTATTTTTAGCCGCGATCCGCAGCAGGGAATATTAAGGGTGCGATTAGCTAGTTATCGGCTACCCTGAACCAGTATCAAGTAGGTTGCTGGTTACCGTTATTAAACAAACCTAATATGGGTCCTAAAATGGCACCAAATATAAATCCTCCTGCATGTGCCCAATAAGCCACGCCACCACTATCCATGCCCACACTAGCCTGAACCTCGAATGAGGCAACTCCATTAAAAGCCTGTTCGAGAAACCAGAAACCCAAAAAGTACACCGCAGGAATTCTAAACAGAGGAAAGAAAAATCCTAAAGGTACGACAGTGACAATTTTAGCCTGAGGAAATTTGAGAATATATGCTCCCATAACTCCTGCGATCGCCCCACTAGCGCCCAGAGAGGGAACGTCAGACATGGACGAGAAAAACCATTGTGATAATCCTGCCAACACGCCACAGGCTAAATAAAATACTAAATATTTGAGACTTCCTAATTGTTCCTCTATATTATTACCAAAGATGTAGAGAAACAGCATGTTAAAACCAACATGAGCGAAACCTGCATGGAGAAACTGGGAAGTAATTAAAGTGATTAATTCTGGTACGCCTTGATTTGTGGAAATACCACTTAAACTAGTTGTTAATTCTCTAGGAACAATGGCAAATAAATGAAAAAAGATATTTAATTGCTCGGGATTTAAACTTAACTCGTATCCAAAAGCAAATATATTGACTGCAATTAAAATATAAGTAATGTAGGGAGTGATTTTAACTGGGTTTTCATCTTTTAGAGGTACCATATCTTATTTATTATTTTTATTGGGAACTAAACCTTAAAATATAGTATCCTCCTCAGTCATCTATCTTAAGATTTACTAAGCTAGTATAAATTTAAATTGAATTTTTACTAATTCGTTTGATTATTTAGCTGATTTTAATCTGGCGATAACGTGCTTGCAGTAATAGATAAACTGCATATGCCACTAATCCCAACGCCATCAAAGCTAATAAAGCTTTGCCGAAAGGTTGCTGTGTTAAGGTCAATAATGCTCCGTCTAGTCCTTTTACTTTTTCAGGGTTATATTGATGAGCAGCTTGCAAAATAAAAAAGCCAATCATTACAAAAACTACTCCTCTAGCAGCAATACCAAAACGACTAATATTAACTAGCCAATCTTTCTGCTGCAAACTTAGTTCCTTGAGATATAGTTTTTCGCGAAATTTAATCTTATAAGCTTGGTATAGTCTCCAAAAACCAATACCAATAGTTATTGCACCAGCTATACCCACTAACCATCTACCAAAAGGCTGCTGCATTACTGTAGCCGTCCAATCTTGCTTAGAGTTACCGCCACCAGCATCGCTAGAACCAATAGCCAGTAACGCTGCGTTCGCTGCCACACCTGCATAAGCTAAACCACTCAGAACATAACCCAGGCGAGTAAATATCCCTTTAGCATCAGTGCCTTGATCTCCAGGAGCGGTTATCGCCTGTATAAAACGCCAGAGAACATATCCAACTAAACCGAAGGCAATTAAAGCCAGTAAAATTTGTCCGAAAGGTTGAGCGGCGATCGCCTGTAATGCCCCTGTCGTATCAGTGGTTTCTCCACCACTAGTAAATGCTGCTAGCAATGCCAAAATGCCGATCGCACCGTAGACAAAACCTTTGGCAACATAGCCAAATCTTGCTAATGTTTCCATGATCATTAAACAACTTATTTCTTAGTAGTTTATTCAATTAAAGTTAAAGATTAATCTATCTAAATATGTAACTTAATTTACCTTGTATTGACTGATGAGATTTTATTGTTGTGCTGATCTAGTTGCCAGCGATCTAAAATATCTTTAACAATTACTTCTTTCAGCCAAACTTGAGCTACTACAGTGATTGGTAAAGCTAAAAATAACCCTAAAATGCCAAAAAATACGGCAAATGCTACTTGTGAAAGTAAAGTAATAGCAGGTAATAAAGATACCTGTCGTTTCATAACTATGGGGGTAAGAATATTACTTTCAACTTGTTGAATAGCAATATAAAGAATGACTACTGCTGCTGCTTTCCAAGGTGCATCAAGTAATGCCATTGCTGTTGGTGGCACAACACTAAGTACGGGGCCTAAATTAGGTATAAAAGTTAAAATTCCTGCTAGTAAACAATTAGCTAAAGGCAATCTAATACCCAAAGCCCACAGACCAATACCACTTAGAATAGCGATGACAGCCATATTAAATAAGATTCCAATTGCCCAACCTCCTAAATTTTTTTCACATTTTTGTAGGATAGTTTGGACTCGCCGGCGATAAAAAGCAGGAAATGCCAGCAGAAAAATTTGTCTGTAGGGAGTAGGATTAGCTAGCAACATAATTGTTACTACTATGACTAATAATGAGTTGAGAAATATGCCTAAAGTGCTGGAAAATAAATTAAAGAAATTACCAATAAATCCATCCATCCAAGAGCTAACATTTTGCGATAAAGATTCTAATCCTCTGACATCTTCAATTAATTCATCAGGTAATAAGTTATGCAGCCATTCATTCCAACTACTAAGCTGTTCTAAACCAACAGGGACTAAAGTAACTAGTTCTTGAAATTGTTCAACAAAGGGAGGAATTACCAGCGCAATAAAACCAGCAATAAAAATTAATACTCCACTTACAGAAATGGCGATCGCCATTTTTCTGGTTAATTTAAACTGCCTCTGTAGTAATTTAACCAGTTGATTAATAGCAGTAGCAAAGACAACCGCAGCAAAAGCTAATAATAAAACTTGCTTAATTCGCCACAAAATATAAAGAGAAATAATAATAGCTAGAAAGCCTACTAGGGTTCCTAAACGCATCACATTAACCTCAAATTACGAGATTATATGAGTTTAGAGTTCTGAAATCTTTTTGTCGTCTTTCGGAAGACTACTTTATTTCGGTAGTAATAGACTTTGAGTCAAACAATAGGCAATTCATCTAGCTGAAGTTAGATATTTTTATATCCAAGGTTATAGGCAATATAACTTAACAAGAGTAATAATAGAACCGAAATTTGATTTTTCACTATCTTGATCTACTCAGATATTTTTTTTATTATTATGACTTTTAACTTTCTAGCGATTGAGTTTTTAGACAACCAATTAAGCGACTATTTACTAGCCGCTACCATTTTAATAGGTGGCCTCATCTCAATCAAAATACTCAGACGAATAGGACTTAGAAGTCTCAAAAAATGGGCGGTAAAAAC
>CBDUCX010000043.1:0-23265 GCA_965365755.1 uncultured Pleurocapsa sp. | reverse complement strand
GAGGTTTCGTTATGGAAAGTGTATTTAAATTCGCGGATCATTTAGGGCCCGAAAAAATAGTTCATCTGTACGATCCAGCGGTGGGCTTGAAGGCAATTCTGGCGATCGACAATACTACCCGTGGCCCTGGAATGGGAGGTATCAGAATGGCTACGGACGTTACCACAGAGGAGGTTGTCAGACTGGCACGGGCGATGACCTTGAAAAACGCCGCTGCTGACTTACCCTATGGTGGTGCTAAGTCGGCTATTTTAGCTAATCCCCACATGTCACTGAAGGATAAAGAAAAACTAATTCGTGCCTTTGCCAAAGCCATAAGTCATTTAACCGAGTATATTCCTGGCCCAGATATGGGATTGGATGAAGAATGTATGGCTTGGATCTATCGTGAAATTGGTCGAGGGATTGGACTACCTGCTGCTATGGGAGGTATTCCCTTAGATGAAATTGGTGCCACTGGCTTTGGGGTAAGTATTGCAGCGGAAGTCGCTAGCCATTATTGCGGTTTAGATCTCGATGGTGCCCGTTTAGTAATTCAAGGTTTTGGTTCAGTAGGTAAAAATTCTGCCCGTTTCTTAGGGGAGAAAGGTGTCGTTTTAGTGGGAGCAAGTGATTCTCAAGGAACTATTTATGACCCAGAAGGTCTGGATGTTGAGCAGTTAATTGCTTGGAAAGAAGTTGGAAACAGCTTGATTGATTTTCCTCAAGGTACCAAATTGGATCGAGATTATGTAGTTTATCTTGATTCGGATATTTGGATTCCCGCTGCTAGACCTGATGTTGTTAATCTCAATAATGTTTCCTGTCTGAAAACTAAGTTGGTTGTTCAGGGTGCGAATATTCCCTTTACCTTAGAAGCAGAATCAATTTGTCGCGATCGCCATATTTTAATTGTGCCAGACTTTATTGCCAATGCTGGAGGCGTAATTTGTGGTGCCGTAGAGTATCAAGGCGGTACAAAGAAAGCTGCTTTCAGGATGATTAAAGAAAAAATTCAGGTCAATACCAGATTAATTCTCGAACAAGCCAAACAAGCTCAGATTTTACCTCGACAAGCAGCGATCAAACTGGCAGAACAAAGATTATCAAAACCTGTGACTAAGGAAGTTGCTCATAAATCATCCCGATCGGCGATCGCACATTAACCATAGCAGTACGTTAATCGATTAGAACAGAAAAGTTAACTGCTCGTAAGTAATGAGTAATGAGTAATGAGTAACGATTATCCTCTCTAATAGCAAGTGCGTATCTATAGACTTGTACTGAAACTACAAAGTTTTCACAAGTTACTCAAACTGTTTTGCTAACTTAGAATTAGGGGAACTTTATCTTGATGATATTTCCCAATGGAGGTGAAAGGATATGACCAGCAGATTTTTTCGATTTTGTTGTTAAATATTTTATTAGTGCGATCGCTGTTTTTACCCTCAGCGAATCTTGGCTACTTTCCAATCAAGCTGTGGCTAACCCGCCACCAGAAAATTCAATTGCTAAAAAAATTGATGACCTCAAGGGATCAGATCAACCTTGGATTGAAATTGATCTTTCCGAACAACATTTATTGGCCTGGGAAGGGGATAACCAAATCTTTACCACGATTATCTCAAGTGGCAAAGCACAAACTCCTACTTATCCTGGGGCTTACAACATTCAGCGGAAATATCCTCAAGATAGAATGCGTGGTGCAGACTATGACATTCCCGATGTTCCTCATGTGCTTTATTTCGACCGTGGCTATGCTATCCATGGTGCGTACTGGCACAATAATTTTGGCACAAATGTTAGTCATGGTTGCGTTAATCTGCCCATTGATAATGCCCAGCGGCTATTTGATTGGACGGAAATTGGCACAGCGGTTGTAATCCACGAGTAGCTTGTAAGATAATAATTATCTTTTTTGTGAGAGAATTTTATACTAGGGGTAATTGAATTAAGATGACTGTTGATTGATGGCAAAGTTGGTAGTTCTAAAATTCAACGGTAGTTTGGAGTCAGGATTTCAAGTTACTTTAGAGATTGGACAAGAGGGTAAATCGGCAGAAAGAGGTTGTGTCGGTAGCTTGCCGACCGCAGCAGAACTAAATCACTGTCTAACCACTTGGCAACGGCAATATAATCAACAGGGAAATAATCATCGGATTAAGCCACAACAAATTATTTACGACGGTTCTATTAATCCCCGTAAACAGTTGCTCAAAGCCGCCAATAAGCTACAACAGGTGTTAGATGAATGGCTCAATTGTCCTGATTTTTATTCCATTGATAAGCAGTTAAGGGAAGAATTAAATCGAGAAGAAGTCATCAGAATCTTAATTTGTAGCGATCGCCCTGAAATTTACCAGTTACCATGGTGCTGTTGGGATCTCGTAGACAGCTATCCTAAGCTAGAGATTGCTTATAGCAACCCTAATTTTGCTCGGATACCGAACATTGCCAAAGCCCATCGTCATCACAAGGTCAGAATTTTGGCAATTATCGGCAATGCTCAGGGAATTAATCTAGAGGAAGATCTGGCGGCGATTAATGCCATAGAAGAGGGAGAGGTAGAGTTTTTGCTAGAACCAACCCCCCAGGAACTTTTTGAGTATCTATGGCAAAAAACCTGGGATATTGTCTTTTTTGCGGGACATAGTAAAACCTTAGACAGACAAGGAATTTTATATCTTAACGGTTCAGATCACCTAACTATTGAGCAACTTCGTCATGGATTTAAGCGAGCGATCGCTTCTGGACTACAGTTAGCAATTTTTAATTCCTGTGATGGATTGGGGCTGGCTGAAGAATTGGGTCAATTATCCTTACCCCAGTCTATTGTGATGCGGATGCCCATACCCGATGTCATGGCGCAACAGTTTGTGAAATATTTTCTCCAAGCTTATGCCAGCGATAATTCGCTATATCTGGCAGTGAGAAAAGCCAGGGAACAGCTACAGGGTTGGGAGAAGAAGTTTCCCTGTGCTAGCTGGCTACCGATAATCTACCAAAATCCAGCGATAATTCCACCTAAATGGTCAGATTTACATACCAATAGCTCTTTTAAACTTTATTTCGCCAAATTACGTACTAAACAGCAACTATCATTTCCTTCAATTTTGGTAATTACGGCGATCGCTACCATTTTTGTTTGGTTAATCCAATCTTGGGGCTGGTTACAAGCAGGGGAATTAAACGCTTATGATCGCCTGATGAGTTGGCGTTTTTTCCCACCCACAGACGAACGAGTCTTGGTAATTACGATTGATGATAGCGATCGCAGCTATCAAAGAGAACAGGGCATGGGAATGAATATGCGTGGCTCCTTGGCTGATGCCGCCCTATACCAGTTGGTCACTAAATTACAGTCTGGACAAGCAAAGGCGATCGCTTCGGACATAATTCATGATTTTCCTTTTGAAGCCCAACTAGCTGATAAAATCGCTCAAACTGATAATTTTGTGGCGATCTGTCGTGTCAAAATCAACCAGCCAAAATTAATAATTAGTATTCCTCCACCATCCCCCCTCGCTAAAGAGCAGGTAGGCTTTAGTAATTGGGCAATTGATCCTGATGAAACAGTTCGTCGCCAAATTTTAGGGATGTCTCCCGACGATGTTTGCCAGAGTGATGTTTCTCTTAGTCTACGTTTGGCTCTTAAATACTTGGATCGTGTCTCAGTGGGCTTTAATGACCAAGGCGTACTGAAGATTGAGAACACGACATTTCCTAAACTCCAGGCAACCAGCGGTGGCTATCATTTGCCAGAGGCTCAAGGTTATCAGATTTTACTCAATTATCGTCGAGCTTTGCCCACAACTATTTCTTTACGTAAAATCTTAACTATGCCCCAACAAGCCATCAACAAACTAGTTAAAGACAAAGTTATTTTGATCGGCGTAGTAGGATATAACCATGACCTACATCATACTCCTTACAGTAGAGGACAGCAGACAAAACGCCTTCCAGGAGTGATAATCCATGCATTAATGACCAACCAAATAATTGAGGCTGTATTGGGAGAACGCAAACTGCTTCGATGGGTATCAGATCAGGGGGAACTGTTATGGATTGTCTTTTGGTCGATGATCGGTACTCTACTGGTCATATTTGGCAAAGGTTCATTAATTAAAATTACTGGGAGAATTGCTGGTTCACTCACTTTGCTTTTTGCCTGTTGTTGGTTACTCTTAATCCAGGGAATTTGGCTAGTGGCGATCGCTCCCGCTTTAGGTTTAATGCTGTCTGCGGTGATGATCGCAGTCTATAGTAGAGACTAGACAGTAAACCCTAATTTAACCTTAATTAAATTAGAAAATTGAACTTATGCTACTCGCGGCGATCGCAATTTTACTATTAGTGGGAAATTGGTTCCTCTCAGAAACCCTGGTACTGATTCCTGTAGATTGGATTACTCGTCTTTGCTCTTTTAGCTGGTGGGGAATAGGTTTACTCTTTGTATCATTCCTCGCTTGGTGTATCAGCGACGATTAAGATCTAGTCATTTTAATGACTCCCGATATAAATATTTAACACATATTTAACTAACAGAGGGCAATTTTTTCTGCCAAACTCTAGTAGTTAGATAATAAAATCGTATTGTAAAGATAATTCCGGCGATCGCCACCCCGATAGATTGTCCAAACCATAAACCTGCGCCACCCCAACCTGAACGAAACCCCAACCAAAAACCAAGAGGCAACCCAATAATCCAAAATGCGGGAATACCCAATAACAGAGGTACGCGAGTATCTTGCAGTCCTTGAAGTACGCCGTTGGCAATTTTTTGTACTCCATCGCCAATTTGAGATAGAGCAGCGACAGTTAACATAGGGGAAACTAAATCTATAATTTCCTGATTAGCTGGATTGTCGAGATCAAGATAGACACCTACTACTAATTCAGGAAATAAGAGTAAGATGATTGCCATCAAAATCATAAAGATAAATCCAATCACAATACTTAAATATCCAGATCGCTGGACTCCTTCCCAGTTATCTTTGCCCCGCCACTCTCCGACTCTAATTGTAGCTGCAAAAGACATTCCCAAGGGAATCATAAAGATTACCACCACAGTTTGTAAGACAATTTGATGGGCGGCTAATACGTTAGTTCCTAATGCTCCCATAAGATAGGTAACTACAGTAAACATACCAATTTCTAAACCTAACAATACGGTTAGCGGCAAGCCTACCTTAACTAATTTCCAAAATAGATTGAGTCTAAAGGAATGTAGCCGCCTAAAAATTTGATATTTTCGCAGATGCTGATGATGAAGAATGTAAATAATTAAAGCCAGAAACATACCCCAGTGAGTTACTACGGTAGCTAAGGCTAATCCAGCTAATTCCCAGCGGGGAAAACCCCATTTGCCAAATGCTAGGACATAGTTAGCCAAGATATTAATTCCTGTTCCTGCAATCACAATGTATATAATGGGACGAGTTTGGGATAATCCCGCTACTACTCCTCGTAGCCAAATAAAGCCCAAAGCAGGAAATAAACCCCACATCATAATTTCTAGATAAACTTTAGCAAGCTTAACAGTATTTTCCGCCTGTCCATAAGCCGCCATCCAAGAATCTAAATGAGAAATAATTGCCATGAGGATCATAGTTGGCAATAGCACCAACCATAGTCCTTGACGTGCTACATTTTCCACGCGATTTTTATCGTTTGCCCCAAAAGCTTGAGCGATCGCAGGAGTTATTGGCATGATTAGACCCCCAGCCGCAAAAATCAAAGCAGAAAAACTGAAAGCAGCTATTCCCCCAGCAGCAAGGGTTTCTGTCCCTAATCGCCCCATCATTAAAGTGTCAAAAAAACCTGTGAGGGATTGAGCTAACTGCGCGCTAGCCAGAGGTATAGCTAATCGGAAAAATTGTTTCATTTCTCGATTAATAGAAATTAAATTTAAGGAATTATTAAATAGTGCCATTTTGACTCAATTTTTGTACCTAGCATTTCATCATCTAGAATTGATCAGACGATCCTTTAGTCAATGATTCGGACAAAATTGAATCAGTTAACGAGATATTAAGAATTTTAGCCTTGTTTGAGACTGAAATAGTCAACGATAAATTGGGCTTTATGGGCGTTTACCAAAAATGTCCGAACTATTGTTAGTATGCCCAAAAGCTAGGTATTAATTGAGAAGAAGCAGGGAAGTAGGGATGGCTTGTCAATTTTGAATTGATGGTTTGAGAGGAGACAAGGGGATAAGGGAGACAAGAGAGACAAGGAAGACAAGAGAGACAAGGGAGACAAGCTAGACAAGGTAGACAAAGGAGACAAGAGAGACAAGAGAGACAAGGGAGACAAGGGAGACAAGCTAGACAAGGGAGACAAGGGAGACAAGAGAGACAAGGGAGACAAGGGAGACAAGAGAGACAAGAGAGACAAGGGAGACAAGGTAGAAATTGTAATTGATCTATTCCTCAAATTAATCTTGAAGCTCTACTAGAGGAATATGTCAATTGTCTTAGAATAGTAGCGAGTAATCTACAAAAACCCAAAGTTAAACTTTAATGAATTAGCCCATTTTACTGTAGACACAAAATAAAAGTATCGGTTCAATCTAAAAACATTTCCTATTTAACTCTAATCGATGTCAAAATCGAAACCGTCACACAATGCAGCTAGTTTGGTTTTGATAATACAAGTAAGCAAACATCATTTAAAACTATGCAACAATTATTTAGTATTCTTAGTTTGATTCCAGGGTATTTAGTTTTTCTAGCTATTTTTCTGGTGATCATACCTACGTTTCTAGCTGTTTTATTAAGGTTTTGTTTATTTAGACATTTAAAATATTTAGCAAACAAAGTAAGAAGATTATTAGGTGGGATACAGTTAGAATCTACGCCGAAAATTATTACCCAACTAGAACAAAGACTAGCTGACACTAGTTTAAATCCTGACCAAATCAATACTGCCTCCGTGATTGAAGGAACATATAGCCACGAAAAGTTTTATTTTCTCGGATTATCTTTAGGCTGTGATTTTGCGGATAGTTTTTGTCGTATTCTGCCTAACTTATTACTTTCTTTTGGTTTGTTGGGTACATTTTTAGGTATTACTTTTAACTTAGCTAGTTTGAGTCAAACTATTACTCAGATTGACATCAATGATGTGAGAAACCTAGTGGAAGAATTAGACCGTCCGCTCCAGGGAATGGGAGTGGCATTTACTACTAGTTTGGTTGCGATCGCCTGTAGTTCCTTATTAACGGTATTAAATTTGCTTTGGAATACTAACCTAGCAAAAGCCAGTTTACTTAATTCTATTGAAGACTATATCGATAATATTTATTTACCCAAAATACAGCCCCTTAGTTCGTTAGAAGAAGCGATCGCCCAGTTTAGTCGAGACTTCGATGGCATGGTACATAAGCTAGGAGATACGATGGAGAATTCCTTAACTAGAGCTTTCGATAAAATTCAGCATAGTGCGGTAACTTTTGAACAAGCAGCTCAGGCATTAGATAATAGTCGCTTCCCTGAAAAACTAGCATCGGCAACTAATAATTTAGCGATCGCTCAAAATCAATTTTCCCAATCTTCTTTAGTTTTACAAAAGTCTACTCAATCGTTTGAGCATAATTTAGACTCAATGCAAAAACTAACTAAAAAGTTTTTAGAATTAAATCAAAAAGTGAACGAGATTAGTCAACAATATGCCAACTTAGTTAATCTTAATCAAGAAAAAAATATTATTGAACAATCTGGCTTTAAAGAGATGCAACAGGAACTATCAAGACTAGTTAATCATATTCAAAAAAAACAGAGCTGATCATTATTTAATTACCTAATTAATATGACTAAAAAACGTAAGCTACGTAGCTATGAAGCCACAGAAAGCTTGAATGTATGGCCTTCTTTTACCGACCTGATGGCTAATGCTTTTATGATTATTAGCTTGTTCTTGTTGCTAGCTTTATTCAAATCACTATTTCTCAAATATACAGCGGATGAAACAGAGCAAAATCTGAGTGATACCGAACGACAAGTGCGTTTACTTCAAAGAGAGCTAGCTACCCTAGAGAATGAACTGGGAGAAAGTACCTCGAATGTTCGTAAGCTAAAAAAGGCTTCCTCAGATTTAAGACAATTGCTACTCAAGAGCAATGAGCAAAGTCGCAGTCGTGTCGATATCTTACAGTCAGAAATAAAACGCCTCAAGTCTGCTCCTCCAGTAGTAGTGATTCAAGACTCTGGGGGATATCAGTTCGATTCTGGTAGCGCGAAGTTACCCAAAGAGCTGAGAACCTACATCACAATAGATCTAGTTGATCGTATTGAACGGATTAGCCAGCAGCGCAACCTCTATGTAGTGGAAATTATTGGACATACCGATGGTCAGATAAATTTTGGTAATGGTAATTTAGATCAACAGCTAGAAGAAGTTGCCCAAGGAAAACAACCTGTGGATAGCCTTAAACCTGGCTCCAATGCAGATTTGGGCTTAATGCGTGCTTTGGAAGTAGTTAAGCAATTACAAGCGGTACAAGAGCAAACAGGTAGATTGGAAGGAGTACAATTTCATGCCTATTCCGCCGCACAACTACAGTTACCAACTGGAGAATTTGCTACTCGTAACCGTAATCCAGACGCTAATCGCAGAAGAATTGAAATCCGCTTCTCTCCTTTGGGCAAAGCCGAAACAATTAGATAGATCAGATACTAGATTAATTAATTTAGATTAATTCAAAGGCGATTTGTCTGCTATTTATCCCGTTTGTACTCCTTAGTTTGATGCTTAGTTGGGGACAAGTCGTGTCGTAATCCCTTTTAAAAATTTAATGCTACTATAAAGTAAGATTAAATAATAGTATTTGGCTATGGCACAAAAAATTAGCATTACCCTAGATGAAGAAGTTTTAGCTTTTATTGACTCTCAAACTACTAATAGAAGTCAGTTAATCAATCGAGTCCTCAATGATTTGAAACAACAACATGCTTTAAAAGAACTTGAAGCTGCCTATATCGAACAAAGTCAAGATGAGGATGAAATTGCTGAAATTAAACTTTGGGATATTACTATAGCTGACGAAATTGATGGTGAAAATTAAAAGAGGCGATATTGTCTGGGTTAATCTAGATTCGACGATTGGAGACGAAGCAGCTAAGACTCGTCCTTGTTTAGTCTTACAAAACGACTTGGGTAATCGTCATTCGAGAAAGACTATCGTTGCTCCCTTTCTAAAACCCCAAGGTTATCCTTTTGTTGTCAATGTTTCTTCATCTCCCCAAAATGGTTTAGACAAAGAAAGAGGATTAGATTTATCTCACATTCGTTCTATCTCAGTTCAGCGGATTAATAATAAACTTGGAGAAATTGAAGGAAACTATTGGTCTGATATTAAAAAAGCTATTCTTTTGCAATTAGGCTTTGATGAGATCTTTACTCAGCTATAAGGACTTGCTCCGCAATCGCGTCCGTCACCGCGACCCATATGTCCTAATTGCTCAGCATACTGCGAGCAAATGTGCTGTAGGCGAAAAGACGACAAAAGTGTATTCTCTGTTACCATAATTCTCTGAAAAAGACTTTTTTTTCAAAAAAATCTTAATTTTTTGTAGCAATTATGTTAATTTAACTTAAGCGGGGACTTACACAACCCCGAACATATTTGCAAATACCGTTTCGTTCGGAATAAATAATGACAAAGACTACCTCGGCAGTTAAGGCTTTTATCTCCAAGCATGACTGTGAGCCTCTAGTGCTCCAAAACTTGGAAAACGCCGTAGAAGCCATTTGTTGTAACGAGCAATTTAGAGACTTGTTGCTTTCATTAATCAACAGCCCTGCTTTTGGACAAGAATTAGGAGCAGAGTTTGCTGTAGTGGATGCAGTGGAAGGTTTATCAGCCTGTCGCAAGCTTCGGAGTTGCCTCAATCTCTCCTTGAGTAACTTCTTCGGTTTATTAGCGGAACTATTTTCTGCCTTTGATGAAGCTGTGGGAAGCGAGTGGTATACATTCGCCAACAAAATTCATTCCACAGAGTTGGGCAAAATTAAGCTCTTAGATCGTCTTTTAAACAGTAGTGAGCGAGACTTTTATCAAGACCTAGCAGCGCGTTTAGTAGAAGAAAATCCTCATGCAATCTACCCTACTTCCAACTATCGTGAAAGCCGTGGCTATGTAGAAAGCACCGCAGATGATCAAATTATTGAGGCAGTAGTAAGATCGAGCACTTTCACCTCCGTTAGAGTTGTGGACAACTCCCTCGATCCTCAGCAACTAATGTTGAGAGATGCCTATATTTCCCATGGACGCTGTGTATGTTTAGTAGATCAAAATGTAGAGCGTTACTTTGGTGAGCAGATCGAACATTATTTCGCTTATCACGACATTAAATTAGAGAAATTGGTCTATCGGGCAATGGAAGTAGATAAAGGAATCTACACCGTTGAGAAAATGCTCGGCGACTTCAAAAATCTGGGGGTATCTCGTAACGAACCCGTGTTAATCGTTGGCGGTGGTGTACTAGCTGATACTGGTGGACTTGCTTGCGCTCTGTATCACCGCAATACACCCTACATTATGCTTTCTACGTCGATTGTAGCTGGTATCGATGCAGGGCCTTCGCCCCGTACCTGTTGTGATGGCTTTGGCTATAAAAACCTATTTGGGGCTTATCATCCACCAATATTATCAATTACCGATCGCCATTTCTTCAAAACATTAAAAGAAGGATGGTTACGTCACGGCATCATCGAAATCATTAAAATGGCGGTGACCAAAGATGCGGAACTGTTTAATTATATGGAACAGGCTGGGCCACAGTTAATTGAAACCCGCTTTGGTACGATGGACTGTGAACCTGAAGCAGAAATCAATGAGCTATCTCAAAAGATCTTGGGGGCTGCCCTACGGAGTTACGTAGCTGCTGAATACGATAACATGTATGAGACTCATCAATGTCGTCCCCATGCCTATGGACATACTTGGTCACCTGGGTTCGAGATCGAAGCTGGTTTACTACACGGACATGCTGTTTCTATCGGTATGGGCTTCGGAGCTTATCTAAGCTATCGAATGAACTGGATTGACGAAAAGCAGTTCGGCAGAATTATGCGCCTAATTAGTTCTTTTGGCTTAAGTCTGTGGCACGATATTATGCTTAGAACAGAAACTCTTTGGGCATCCCAACAAAAAATATTTGAAAAACGCGGTGGCAACTTAGTTGCACCATTACCCAAAGGTGAAATTGGTCAATGTGGTTATTTAAACTCTTTAAGTCGTGAAGAACTAGACCAGGCAGTTGCGGAGTATCACGAAATTTGTAAGTCCTATCCCAGAAAAGGTTTAGGTATTGAACCCCATTGTAGTGATGTTGGACTAGAAGATCCTTCGACTGTGGCTCATGCACCCATAGAATCTTCAACTGTAATAGAACCAACCCTATCAGCAGTATAAATTCTGGCGTTGATGATTAAATGTATACCACCAGGGTACAATGTGATGCCCCTGATCATACTGTAATAAGTTAAAGTTATAAGCTTATTATCCCGCTTGATATTCCCACGAAGATGTTGCGGGAAGAATGGGGGAAAGGTACGAAGCCAAGGCTTTTGATTATTGAATATAAAATAATGATTTATCAAATCATACTGTGGTTCATCAACGCCTAAATTCACAAGTTTGTTCAATAGATACCAAATAGATAGTTATGTCTTCGGAAGTTTTTGACTTTGTTATTCCTCTCTATCGTGTGCGGTGGAATACTCGTGGTGTTTTAGAGGGAATCACTACCCATTACCAACCAAGATCGATCCACGTTATCGCTCCTGCTACTCAAGTAGATAAACTTAAGCAAGAATCTCAAGACTGGCAAACCTCAACCCTCTATCTCCATGAAGAAGAAACCTTTTTTAATGGCGAAAATTTATCTAAGGAAAAAATTTGTGCCGAACTAGATTTAGGTCAGTCTTTATATACTCCTGGTTGGTTCTACCAGCAGCTATTAAAATTAGGAGCCTATGAAGGGATTGCCGACCTCAGTGAGTGGTATGTTGTTTGGGATAGCGATCTGCTGCCTGTAGATGCCTGGTCATTAATTAACCAAGGAGAACAAGATGTTCAACATTCCTTTGCCTTATTGCAACATAAGGGCTGGGGGAACAACAGCATCGTATCCAAATGGGAAAATTGGATATCTTCCGTACTGGGAGTTGAGGCTTTAACAAATCAAGAGGGAACTTTTATTCCCCATCATATGTGGTTTAAACAAGAGCATCTGCGATCATTTGCCCGTAAAGTAAATCAATACTATCAGTCAGAAGACCATTGGCTCTTGCTAATGATGCGCTCTGCTAATGAATTTGGTACTTTCAGTGAATATTGGTCTTACGTATCTTGGGTAGGGACTCAAGCCCCCAGCGACCTTTCTTTCTATCCCTATGAAAGCTATGGCAAAACCACTGAGAGGTTCTTTGACGATGGAACAGGTTTATTCTCCACAGCCTTACGCCAGCAGATGGAACTGTCTGAATTCAAAGGTGATTTTTATCCCGCTTACATAGACATAGAATCATTTATTAAAACAGAATATGGTACTGATGCACTGCCTTCCTCATTATCTTTTGAAAGCAGTCCGCGACATCTGAAGAAAGATGAACAGAATATGCATATTGAAGAATTGCGATCGCGTTGGAATCCTAGAGAGACAGACTCTAATCTAGAAGTAGCATAGCTGTAACTGTCAAAAATCATGAGCGATCGCTTTAGTCTACATTCCCTATTGCTAAAACTAGATGGTGCTAGTTATAAAGCTTATAAAGATATTCGTGGTAGCTATAGGTTTGAAGACTTTACCTTAATCATCGATCATGTACAGGGAGATCCCTTTGCCGCCCCCAGCCAACTGCGAATCATTGTGCCTCAAACGGGTGCTAATTTTCCCGCGCAACTATATCAATCAACCAGTAGGGAGGTGGCAACCAGAGATTATATAGCGCGACAGTTTGCTCAAGCTGCAAAGCACATAAGTTCTCCCAGAGGTACAGGGAAGAGTGGTTTAATTGCGATTGCACCTTTAGGACAAGAAGTTTTAGAGCGTACTGCGGTATTTATTAATTCTCAGCAGTTAGAAGTGCGTTTTGTACTGGGTTTGCCCGCCAGAGGCAGAAGTATTCTGGGGCGACAAGCAGCAGCGATGTTATGCGAGGATTTACCAAAGTTAGTTGAAGATTCCTTGTTATATGCATCCTTAGATGCTAAAGATATCCAGAAACAGGTAGAAACCGTTGAAGATGCTGATTGGTTACGCCAACAACTACCGCAGCATAATTTAGTGGCGTTTGTGGCAAACGGGGCAATTTTACCCCGACGTAGTGGCATTGATCCTCGACCTCTATTAGATGCTGTCCCTTTTAAATCTCCACCGTCTTTAGAAGTAGAATTCACCTGTCCCAATCGAGGCGTAATTAAAGGCATGGGGATTCCTACGGGAATTAACTTAATCGTCGGTGGTGGTTATCATGGCAAATCCACCCTCCTAAGAGGGATTGAACTAGGAGTGTACAATCATCTTCCTGGAGATGGTAGAGAATATGTCGTGGCAAATCCCTGGGGGATGAAAATTCGTGCCGAAGATGGACGCAGTATTGCTGGAGTAGATATATCTCCTTTCATCAATCATTTACCCCAAAAACGTTCTACTAGTAAATTTTTCACCACCAATGCCAGTGGTAGCACTTCCCAAGCAGCTAATATCATTGAAGCCTTAGAAGCAGGGGCAAAATTACTCTTAATCGACGAAGACACCTCCGCGACTAACTTTACCATCCGCGATCGCCGAATGCAGGCATTGATTGCTAAAGACAAAGAGCCAATTACACCATTTATTGATAAGGTACGTCAACTTTACGCTGATTATGGTGTATCGACGATCCTAGTTATGGGAGGGAGTGGCGATTATTTCGAGGTGGCAGATCGCGTAATTGCCATGGAAGACTACTTACCCCAAGATGTCACCGTTAAAGCCAAAGCGATCGCCCAGCAATATGCTAGCAACAGGAATGCCGAAGGAGGAACGAGTTTTGGTGCCATTAGCAACAGGATTCCCCTGGGAGAGAGTATTGATCCTAGTCGAGGCAAAAGAGAGAGCAAAATCATCACTAAAGGAGTAGATAAGATTATCTTTGGCATAGAAGAAATAGACTTATCCGCCGTAGAACAACTAGTAGACTCAGGACAACTAAAAGCGATCGCCAAAGCTTTAGTTTATGTCAAAAAAACTTATATAAGTCAACAGCTAACAGTCTCAGAAATACTAACTAAAATCAATCAAGACATCTCTGAATCAGGATTAGATATCCTAACTAGCTTTCCCCAGGGAGATTTAACCTTGTTTCGCCCTTTAGAGTTAGCAGCAGCATTAAATAGATTGAGAAGCTTGCGAGTCAATCGCAGTAAGTAAATCGTTTAGGATAGATCAGTTAACTGTTCTTAAGTAATGACTCACGGTTCGCTTAAATAAAATATTTGGTACTTTTCCTCAGCTTATTCTGGTTCCAACCGACTCAATACTGTTCGGTTAGTCTCTTAAGTTATTTTATTCGCCCCCTAAATCCCCTTCCTCGCGCGTTCCTTTGCTGAGGAAACCTCAGCAGGGTCGCTCGTCAATTCTGGGGGACTTTTAGTTCTCTTTCTCCCCCAAATTTGGGGGTCGGGGGGCTTAACCGAACGGTATTGCCAACCGACTTGGTTTCCTTCTAATTCTATTTTATGCCACAGGGACAGATGAACTTTGTCATCAGGTTATCAATCTAGCCTAAGATCGAGTTATACTAGAAAACTGTGTGTTTATATTAAAATCAATAATTTTATGGCCAAGAAAGGTATGGTGGAGCGTGAAAAGAAACGCGCTCGCTTAGTAGAAAAATATGCTGAAAAAAGAGCTGAGTTGAAGGAACAGTTGCGTACAGCCACTTCCGCAGCCAAAAAACTCGAAATTAGTCGTCAAATTCAAAGATTACCCAGAGATAGCTCTGCTACTCGTAAGCGTAACCGTTGCATGGTTACAGGTAGACCAAGGGGTTACTACCGTGATTTTGGCTTGTCTCGTAACGTTTTACGTGAATGGGCACATGAGGGTTTACTTCCTGGAGTCGTTAAATCTAGTTGGTAAGTTTCTTTTAAGAAAGAGGGACAAAGGTTATGTCCCTTGATCTATTCTTTTTTTGGATATCAAAAGCTCTCAGTCTATACAAATATGGGCTTTACTTGGCATTGTCTTGAGTGCAGTAGGAATATTAGGCAAGTAAGAAGACCGACACAACAGTGTAAATATCAATCAGGACACCATTTTGTTTGGATTCCTTTTAAACGACGAAAGATCTTCAAGAATGATCAAACTTGCGATCGCTAAGTCATTAAGATTAATTGGCAACTGATTTAGCTTTTCTAGTTCGTAAAAATACATAAATCCTCATACCCTTGAGGGGGATAAACTTATTGATTCTGGTTCATAGTTTATTAATATAATCCGTTATTTTCTTGCCAATAAAATTACTTAAATCATGAATTACTACTGATGTATTTGTAGTTAAATTTAGCTAATCTCAGAATAGGAAAAAACTCCAATTGATAATTCTTTTGAGTTAATTCTACTTCCATAAACAATTAATAATAATTTGGCAGAATCTTTAGATAAATAATGATTACCTCTACTAATTTCTTTAAATTGGCAGCTTCTATTGTCACTACTAGCTTTTTTGGCTTAACTTTCCTCATATCTCAGTCTTTGTGTGCCCAAGATAACAGTACTAATAGCTCTCCAACCTGTACTTTGCAGGTTGAGGAATAAAGGTAAAGTATTAATCAAGCGATTACCCTAAAGGACTCGCTAAGCATCGCGTCGTAATCGCTTTTTGGGTAACCAAAGTAATGATTGGCAAATGTTCCAAAACTTATGATTCACAACGATAAATATTTTACTAAAATAAAAAAATCAAGCCAAAATCAGCCCATAGATCATGAGTACAGCAACTCATCTTAAAATCGGACAGCTAGCCCAGCAGACAGGCTTAACCGTAGGAACTTTACGTTATTACAGCGATTTAGGATTACTACAACCTGTTTATAGGGGCAATAATGGCTATCGTTATTACAGTCTCGATGCTAGCCAACAAGTGGAATTCATCAAAAAAGCCCAGACTTTAGGATTTACCCTCGAAGAAATTAAGAAAATCTTGGATGTCAGAGATCGTGGTGAAAAACCTTGTAGTTTGGTACAAAGCCTACTGGAGCAAAAAATTGAGCAACTTCAAATCCAAATTAAGCAAATGACTTGGTTCAAAGCTGAATTAGAAGAGTATCGCAGCGCCTGGACAAATAATCCCCATCCTGAATCAAAGCCTCAAGAGGTTTGTCCTTTAATCTCCACTGTTGCTCTTAATTCCGCCTCATTACATTAATTTCACTCCCTCAATTAAAGTGGAATTAACTCAGGAAAGTTAAGTAATAATTGTTCACCATCAAGTTCATCACCTAACTTAGCGGGAGAGAAGTGAATTTGAATTGCTCTAAGCTTTTCTTGATAGTGAAGATTGATCAAGGCTTTGAGTCCAGATTCTAATGCCTCCATATCTGCGAGATTATTCTCTAAATCTGGTGATTCTCCTTCAAAAGCCACGGTTAGCATGATCACTAAATTGCGAGTTACAGCTAAAGACAAAGGCTCGTCATCGTTAGTCTCTTCATTAGTATCTATCTCACTAAGATATCTTTGAGCAGAATCGGTAAAGAGTTCATTAACGTAATCTCCTGCTTCCCCCTCATCCCAGATTACATCCCCCTCATTACCCGCAGATTGCCAGTTAGAACTCATCTGTAGTAGATTTTGACAGACAGCTACTAATCCTTCCCCCAGTACTTCCAAATCCCCATCAGCTTCAATCGCTTCCCGTGCCACACGATTTAACGTACCCAACATCGGAGCAATATCGGAACCCGCTAAGTGGATAAAAACACGAGACACCACAAAGCGAGTTTTACCACTAAATTTAGAAATGCGATCGCGCCAAGAAGCCATATGACAATGAATAATTAATGTAGTTTCTAAGAGCTAAAAACTAGTAAATTAGAAATTCGCTAATTTACAGCAAGTGCATAATATTAACTTATCATCATTGCAACAACCTATTGAAACAACAGTTAAAATTAGGCGGTTTAGCCCGTAGTTTATTCGAGTAGTTATGAAGATTCTATTTTTACATCCTAATTTTCCTGCTCAATTTCGCCACCTAGCTACAGTTTTGGGACAAGATAGCAACAATACTGTAGTCTATGCCACCAATCGTAGTGAAGGTCGGATTACGGGAGTTAACAAGGTATTATATGCAAAATCTCGCACTGCTCGTCCTGAAACGCATCATTACGTTAGACCTTTGGAAAATGCAGTTTTAGAAGCTCAAGGAGTATATCGTGTGGCGCAGAAATTAAAAGATCAAGGCTTTTATCCTGATGTGGTGTATGGTCATTCTGGATGGGGTCCAACACTCTTTATGAAGGATATATTTTCTAGAGCAACTTTACTTTGTTATTTTGAATGGTATTACAATGCTTATGGTTCAGATGCTAGCTTTGACCCCAGCGATCCGATTAATGCTGATGACGAAGCCAGGATTCGGATCAAAAATGCACCAATTTTATTAGATTTAGTTAGTTGCGATCGCGGTTTATCTCCGACGGCTTGGCAGCGATCGCAATTTCCCCCAGAATTTCAGAGTAAACTCAAGGTTCATCATGATGGCATCGATACTGACTATTTCCAGCCTATGCCAGGGGCAAAGTTGTTTTTACCCAGAATTAATTTAGATCTCACTGAAGCCCCAGAGATTGTGACTTATGTAGCTAGAGGCATGGAGCCTTATCGCGGCTTCCCCCAGTTGATTGAAACTATTTCTCTCCTGCAACAAAAACGACCCCACTGTCACTTTGTAATTGTCGGCAAAGATCGTGTAGCTTATGGCAAAAGTCTCCCTGACGGCAAAACCTATAAAGAAGCAATGCTGGAAAAATTTCCCCTAGATATGAATCGGGTACATTTCACTGATTTAATACCCTATGATGAATATCTTCAGGTATTGCAGGCTTCCTCTGTGCATATCTATCTTACTCGTCCCTTTGTACTTTCTTGGTCGATGTTAGAAGCATTGTCCACAGGTTGTTTAATTGTGGCTTCCGATACTGCCCCCGTGACCGAAGTAATCGAAGATAATGTTAATGGTTTATTGGTGAATTTCTTCGATCCTCAACAAATATGCGATCGCGTGATCGAAGCTTTAGATAATCCTGAAAAAATGGCGACAATTCGCACCAAAGCTAGAGAAAGCATTTTAGAGCGTTATGATTTAGCTAAACTACTTCCTCAACATTTACAGTGGATTCAGGATTCAGTTTGACATACTCCATTGCCCAAATTGTCAGAAGCGCAAAAATATAAGAAGAACTATATCAGGTTTTACTCTAATCGAGCGTCATTTTTGGCATTTCGATGTCCATCAACACGATATCGGGATTTAAGATTTTAATTTAAGCGATCAAGCGATCGCCATCATTAGCCATACCCACAATATCCAGGTGAGAATGATTAGGTAATACCATTGTTGCACAAATGCATCATATCAATGATTAATTAGCAGAAAAGCGCTCTGAAGAACAAAGTTTTAAACCAATTTGTCGAATTTAGCCAACTGGCGAATGCTAAACATTGATGTTTGATTGGCTAGAGACGTGCAGAAGACTGTATAATAGGTGCTTGCGCGATCTTAAAGATGGGCTTGCTTAGAGAAAATGTAGTTTTACCCAATGCTCTTTGAATCGGGAATACATCATATTTCCCGATATTCCGTTTCCTAGTTACTGGGAATAGAAAAAGCAACTACTCAATGGAATAAAGAAAATCCGTACTATAAAGCAGTTCATTCTCAAGTGACTCAAGACTGCGTAAAACGACTGCATAGCACCTGGGAAGCATTAAAAAAAATTTGGTTTCCCTAGACGTTTATGGAGGATGCTGCGCGCTACCTTGGATAGCAATATCTAGTCAAGTGCAACGCAGAAATCTCTTAACGTGAGTTAAGAAGCCCATACTGTATTTTTTGATTCAGTGTGTGGAGAGGTCACTACCCAATAATCACGATGGTCACCATTGACATCCTCCCATCGGCCTATGCTGTTGGGATTCCCAACCTCTCGATTAGGTTTTTCTGATTCACCCGCACATATCTAGACACAACCCTAAAATTATGCCCCCGACATTGGTACGTCCACAGACCTTCACTGTCTTACAACAGTCCGATTCCGCAAGCCCTGCGGTACGGTTTGTACCCGAACAAAATTCTTATTTAATTTGTGTCTTCGAGGGATGTGCAACCCATTGCCCTTTCAGCTTATCTCAGTCTGCCAACTTTTCTGCGCCGCCGCCGAATATGCGAACTTTGATGTTAGGCTTTCTGTCCCCGTTGTCTGAGTGGGTCAACGACCAAACATATTATACAGCGTTTAGAGGTATTAGTATTTGAAGATTCTGTATCCAAATTGTAAACAGGAGAGCATTAGACCCTGCCCTGCTTTCCTCTCAGCGCGGGACGCGCGAGTCGACCGCAGGAAGAAAAGATGAAAAACAAAACAAAGGCAAGATTAAGAAGGTTTGAGAAATCTTTTGAAGTCTTAATTTGGAATTTCCGTTTTTTTATTCTCGCCCCAGTTATTTTCAGCTTACTGAGTTCTCTGCGCTTGATTATGATTGGCACGATAGATATTTGGGCGGGATTGACTCTGGCACTAGACCCTAAAGATCCAGAGGGGGAGATAACTATCAAAACAGTTGCTTATATCATTGGGGGCGTGGATTACTATCTCATCGGCATTGTATTGCTGATTTTTGCTTTCGGTATTTACGAGTTATTTATTGCCGAGATTGATATTAAATATCAAGATGATTCCAATATTCTCCAAAGTGAGAGCCTAGAAGAGCTTAAGGGCAAACTGGTTAATGTAATTGTTGTGGCATTAATTGTTAGCTTGTTTAAGCAAATGCTGAGTTTAGAAATTGAACAATTAGGCGATGTAATTTATATGGCCATGGCAATCTTACTCATTTCTATTAGTCAATATCTGCTCCATCTCAGCCATACGAAGTCTAAACAACATCAAACTACTGGCGATAGCGATAATAATCACCATAATTCTACTGATTCTTAAATTTAGCGTTTCTCGTATTAATGAATATACGCCCTGGTTAGGATAAGTTCGGAGTTCATTGGTTGTAATTTGAATATTGCGATAAACTGTTTTACTTCCTTTACTTCTACGCTTTGTTTAGTTGCCATTGATAACTTTATTGAGAAAGCGATCGCAGTATCAATGTAGAAGTTACTTTGGATATTAGAGGTGAGAAGTAGAGCGATAGAAATATTTACGTATTAAAAATGTATTATTTAACTTTAGAAAAACCGCAAAAGTATTGCAAAATGGAAAAGCTAGATTGCTTAAAATGCACTATTAATTTTTAATGTTTATTTTTTTGGATGAATCTGGAGATCTTGGTTGTGACCCAAACAAAAATAGTTCTCGCCATTTTACTATCACACTTTTAGTTTGTGAAGATAAGCAGGTTCAAGACCAAATTAACAAAGCAGTCCACAGAACTCTAAAGAATAAAATTAATCACAAATCAAAGAAAAAGAGTATTGTTCAAGAAATCAAGGGAACTAAAACATCTCTACAAGTCAAGAAGTATTTCTGTGAGAGAATGCCAGAAAAAGGCTGGAGTATCTATTCAATAACAGTCATCAAAGCTCATGTATATCAACGCCTAACAACGCCTCAAGGCAAGAAAGAACTTTATAACTATCTGACCAAGGAAATTGTTAGCCAATTACCTCTAAACGAGGATATCCTCAGTATCAATTTAGTAGTTGATCGATGCAAAAATAAAAGTGAACAGGTAGATTTTGATCAATGTGTAGAGTTACAACTGCGAACTCAAATTGGTGAAAAAACTATGATCTCAATTAATCATGAAAGCTCTAAGAACAACAAGTGCTTGCAAGCGGTGGACTTATTTTGTTGGGGAATGCAGAGAAAAGCCGAACTTCAAGAATATGAATGGCTTGATTGCTTTCAAAATAAAGTGAAAGTCGATTTGATCTATTCGGGGTGATTAAAAATTTGAGAACCTGCATCGTCAGAATCCTAAAGCTCATATCCAGTCGATGAAAGGAAGCACTAAAGGCACGACACGAGGATTTACCTCTTAATTAACTCATACGAGAACATACCTCAATATGAGTTTGTTAGACTAACTACTTAGTTTTTAGTTTAATTATGAGTTTTTACCTCATTGTTCTAACTTGTTTAACCAAGAGAGATTTTCTCTCTGACTTTAGTGTATCACAACAGTTAACTACTTAGAGTTGTGCAAAAAGTCAATTTTTGTAAATCGCTTGGCTTTAATCTCTGTAAGCCGATAAACTGTTTTACTTCCTTTGCTTCTACGCTTTGTTTAGTTGCCATTGATGACTTTAGATATTAGGGATCGCAGTTAGGGCGAGATCGAGGGGTTGATTTTTTCTGATAATTGTTTAAGTTAGCGAAATGTTTTCCTCCTGGGTATCTCCTGCTAGACTTAGCAATTCCATCTGCTTGCGCTCTCGCATAAAGAGAAATAAGGGAAATCCGAAAGCAAAAGATACTAAGAAGATAGCGACGATGTAAAGACCCCACAACCTCATCTTTAGACGTCTCCCTTCGGTTATAATCAGCAGAATTCCACACAAGGCTGCAATAGTGACATCTATACCAATGAAGCTGGAGGCGGGATTAGCAAGAACTTGTTCAATAAACAAAGCAATATCGAAGTTAAGAAAGTTAGCCAGAGTCAACTCTCCTTTAGTGGCAATAGTAAACTGTACTAAATAATAGTTTGTACAGGCGAAGCCAATCACTGTTAGGACAGCATAAATAGCTTGTCGAATACGATTCGGGAGCATAAGTAAGTTAGTAATCTTGTTCTCAATATTTATCAATACAGATGTATCATAAAAAGCGCGTCAATTTTCTTGATGTTTGTTAACTAAGAACTCTGTCTGGTTCTACTAATCCTGTTTGCTTAACTACTGTTAATACATCTTCAACAACTTTTGGACTCTTACGAAAATACCCGTGATTGGTAAGATCTCCACTCGGAACATTAGTTACGTCGATACAAGATATGTTATTGGGAATCAGATTTTTGTTTTTCGGCCCATATTTACCCAAACGGTTAGCAGGGTTTTTGGTGGTTTCGGAAACCCCTAATGCCAGATCTCTTCTATGAAAATAAATATGAACAGTTTCACAAATATCTACAAGATTATAAAGAGGATTGATTTCTTCTAAAGCTGTCCAGTCCACATCGGCTGCCATCAGAAATACTTTGTCTAAGACAACTGATAAGGGAATTCTTTGCCTTAAAAGATTGTTGAGCATGCTTTCTAAGACTACAGCACCCATTGATTGAGTCATGATATGAATGTTGCGATTACATCTCTCATTCCCACTCACCATAATAAAGTCTTGATAAAAAGTCTCTAGTTTAAAAAAAACTCTTACTAAAGAATAACCAGAAAGTTCTGCATCGCGATAATCGTCTCGATACTCTAAAAGGCTGCTCATAGCTGGCCAGGTAAACATAATAATATTTTGAATGGCATTACTGTCATTCTCTACATATTTTTCATGAAGATCTTGGAGAGCATCAAGAGCATCATTTAAATCTGTATTGAATCCATGTATAAAAAATAAGACATCTTCTTCCGTGGATTGTTTTAAAGATTTATAGAGACCAATAAATGTACGTGCCGAACCATGCAGCGTATTAATAGCTACTTGACTGTTGTTTTCATCTAGTAATACATCATCATTGCCATCCACTATTTGATAGTTATATCGAACTCTATCTAAGGCAATTGGTGATTGAGGTTCTGGGAAAAGATTATATTCTTGTGTATCTGTGTCATATTCGGCAAACCTTATTTCGTCTCTTGCTTCTTCTTTGCCATCTTCTCTAATTCTTTCTTGACCATTTTGAATCTCAATGAGACGGTTTGTAATAATGAAATGTTTCATTTGTATACACCAATACTTGATATTAACTCGACTGTTGTGATTTGAAAGAGGCGATCGCTATTAAAAAATTAAGTAGGCACTTCCTTGCGTTTACTATTAGAATTTATCTTCCACCTTTTGGACAAATAAAGAATTTGAATTAACCCAAAAATAGTTGATTGAAAATT
>CBDUCX010000042.1:0-23539 GCA_965365755.1 uncultured Pleurocapsa sp. | reverse complement strand
ATAGTTTTTGGACTAATACTAGTAATTGATTAAAAGATTGAGTTATGGTCATTGACTGTGCCGAAATTCGCTCGGCGATACTTGCCACTTCTTGCACAGAATCTTGAGCAAAGGTGGAACTCTGGGTTTGATTTTCTACAGATTGGGCAATATTTTCGATCAGATTATTCATTTTGTTGTGCAAAGTGACAACTCGGTCTAACTTTTGGCGAACGGTTTGAAATTCTCCGACATCATTAATTAACTGCTGTGCTCCTAAATCTAGGGTAACTGTCTTTTCTCTTACTTCTGTTTGAATATTGGCAAATAATGGTTCGACGTTAATTGAGGCTTCATATAGCTGCTGCATTAAAGAAAAAATAGTATCGGACAAATCCATAACTGAGTTTTGACTGTTTGCCTCAATCTGACTACGATTTACTGCTCTCATCATGGTCATAGATTGCTGCACTATCTGCTTGCTGAGATCTTTAATTGTATTGACAGTTTCCGACAGTTTCTGAGAAGAATGACTCAGGTTGTTAAATCCAACTGCGACATTTTGAACTGTGCGCTGAATATTAGAGATACTATTGACGGCACGTTCTAGACTCTCTTGAGTATCATTTACTGCTAGGTCATTTTGCTGCTCTTGTAATTTAACCTGCTGTATATTTAAAGCTATGCCATTAAATGAGTCTGCAACTTTTTGAATTTGATGGAGAACGTTAATTGTAGTCTCCGACTGGCGCATAGCCTCGTGGGAAAGAGTTTGATAAGCTTCGCCATTCTCAGCAAGGATTTCAACTACCTGACTCTTAAGAGCTTCTGTTTGCTCCTGCTGCCGATGGGATACTTGACTATTTGTTTGAGTAGATTCCTGAAGCTGTTCGAGGAGTTTAGCATTATCGAGGGCAAAACCGACTTGGGTGGCAATTTGTGCTATCCAGCGAATTTCAGTCTGCTGCCATTCACGGGGAGCAGAACATTGATGAGCCACTAGTAAGCCAAATAGCTGACCTTGATTGATGATCGGTGCTACGAGATTAGCTTTGACCTCTAGCTGTTCTAGTTGCTCAATGTAACATTTAGTCATGCCAGCTTCGTAAATGTTGCCCCAGGCTCTAACTCTACCGTTGCGATACATATCGAGATATTTGGCTTCAAAGCAAGGATCTTTAATCACTTTCCCCTTGGCTCTCGTCCATCCAGGGGCGACAGACTCAGCGACAATCATGCCGTGATTATCTGAATTCATGCTATAGACTACCACGCGATCGCATTCTAAAATTCGGCGTACTTCTTTAACGCTGGTTTTGAGGATATCTTCTGTTTTTAGGGATTCTCTAATGTGTTGAATGGCATCAGTAAAATATTCTGTCCACTTGCTTTCGTCCACTACCTGCTGTTGTAAGCGCTTGGAGTCAGCTAAGAGTTGGGCATTATCTAGAGCGAAGCCAACTTGTGTGGCAACTTGGGTTACCCAACGAATTTCAGGTTGTTCCCATTCACGGGTAGCGGAACATTGGTGAGCCACTAGTAAACCAAATAATTTTCCTTCGTTAACAATGGGGGTAACTAAATTGGCTTTAATCTCTAGCTGTTCTAACTGCTCGATATAACATTTAGTCATCCCAGCTTGATAAATATTGCTCCAGGCGCGGACTCTCCCGTTGCGATACTTTTCCAGATATCTGCTTTCAAAACAAGGGTCTTTAATGATCCTGCCTTGGGCTCTTGTCCATCCAGGAGCGACAGACTCAGCGACAATCATGCCATGATTATCAGAGTTCATGCTGTAGACTACCACGCGATCGCAATTTAAAACCCGTCGTACTTCTTCGACACTCACTTCTAAGATATCTTCTTGTTGCAGAGATTCTCGAATATAGCGAGTGGCATCGGTATAATACTTGGTCAGTTTGGCTTCATTTTCCAACTGATGTTGTAACTTTCTCGCATCAGCTAGTAATTTAGCGTTTTCCAGAGCAAAACCAACTTGGGTGGCAATTTGAGCTAGCCAACGAACTTCAGACGGCTGCCATTGACGAAAGTCCGAACACTGATGCGCCACCAATAGACCAAAGAGTTTACCCTCATTGAGAATTGGAGTGACCAGATTAGCTTTGACTTCTAGCTCTTCCAACTGCTCGACATAACACCGAGTTAAGCCAGACTCATAAATATTACTCCAAGCCCGAACTCTGCCATCCCGATACTTATCAAGATATTTGGCTGCAAAACAAGGATCGTTGATTACCCTCCCCTGAGCTTTTGTCCAACCAGCAGCGACGGATTCAGCGACAATCAGACCATGATTATCAGAGTTCATGCTATAGACTACCACGCGATCGCATTCTAGTATCCGTCGGACTTCTTTGACGCTGGCTGTTAAAATATCTTCTTGGTTGATGGATTGACGAATATATTGAATCGCATCAGTGAAATGTTGATTCCATTCGTTTTCATTAGCAGCTAATAATGCTTGTGATTCAGATTCAGTTTGGGCAGACATTTCAGTGTATTCGAGCATAAGACCTACTTGAGTTGCAATTTCAGTAATCCAGTTAATTTCTAGTTCTTGCCAATGGCGAGTATCAGAACATTGATGGGTGATTAATAAGGCGAATAGTTGATTTTGTTGAATAATTGGGGCAACTACTAGGGCTTTTACTTCTAAAGCTTCTAATTGTTCGCGATAGCAAGGAGTTGTATCTTCAAGGTAAACATTATCCCAAGCACGGACACGACCTTGGCTATATTTCTCGATATATCTAGCGGCAAAGCAAGGATCGTCTATAACTTTTCCCCATGCCCTAGTCCAGCCCGCAGCCACAGATTCAGCTATAATTACGCCATAATTATCTTGATTGAGACTATAAACTACCACGCGATCGCATTCCAGTAAATGTCGTAATCCATTGACTGTAGTGTTGAGGATATTTTCGGGTTCTAGTTCGCTGGCTATCTCATTGCTGATCTCAGAAAATAATTTGGATTTATGCTCCTGAATTTTGGTCTGCTGTGGGTCAGGTTGAGTATTTCCGTTGCTGTTCCTATTACTGTTTTGTTCTTGCTCCATTATTGGAAAATTTTCTTTTTTTCGGCTGGTTAAGGTTTGTTCTGCTACTTTGGAAACTTGATCTTGCTCAAAATCACCAGGAGGTATCATCTCATTTTTGAATGACTCTGACTTTTGGGCTTTAACAATATTAGAGAGAGCAAAACCAGCGATATTAGCTTTATGGGTCAAAAATTGGCTAGTTTCAGCATCCCAAGTTCGCAATTGTGCGCATTGATGAGCAACGAGAAAAGCTAATAATTCATGGTTAACCGAAATTGGTGCAACTAAGAGACTTTTAACCTTCAACTTTTCTAAGGCTTCTAATCTGCTTTTACTGACATCTGCTACCAAAATATTATCTATCGCTACAGACTGACCATAGCAATACAGTTCTAAATACTCTCCAGCTAAAAAAGGATCGATGAAAGTTTTTCCCAGAATAGAAGCGTATTGGTCATCTACAGACTCAGCTATGATCTCTGATTGAGGCAGTTCACTAGCATCATAAATAATAACGCGATCGCATTTAAGGATTTTTCTGGTGGTTTCAACGGTGAGCTGAAAAATTTCTTCTAGATACGGATAATTGTTTTTTAACTTAGAAGACTGAGTCATTTCATTGCCCGAAGAGATAACTTCTCAACCGCATCCAATTCTTAATCTGGAAGCGGCGCATAATAATATTTGCGTATAATTACTTAATACTTTATGTGTCCAGCTTAATATAAATTGATGAAACTGACTGCACATTAATTTATATTATGGGTAATTTACATCAGAAAAGTTATGAGCACCTAACTCTAATTACTATAGGCATAGCAGCCTTTATTTCTGTGGCGTGGTCGGTAGGATTGGTCGGCAAGGGAATTTGGCAATTGACCCAACCCAAAGTTCAAGCTGACTCCAACGGCAAAAATATTCCTAATTTTTCTCTGGTGCCCAACGTAACTACTGGAATCTATAACTACGGTGGTAGCACTGCCTGGGCTTCCCTACGGTTAGCTGTAGACTCCATTATTCAGTCAGAACGACCTGAAGTACAATTTCGCTATGTTCAACCAGATAATCAACCACCAGGGTCTAGTTCAGGAATCAAAATGCTACTGGAGGGTCAAGTGGATTTTGTCCAGTCTTCTCGTTCTCTGCGTCCAGAAGAATACCAACTAGCTAAACAAAAAGGTTTAAAGCTCAAACAAGTTCCCGTAGCTGTCGATAGTATTGTGGTTGCCGTTCATCCCGAACTAAATATTTCTGGTTTAACCCTTAGTCAACTCCAAGCAATCTACAGGGGAAAAATTTCTAATTGGCAAGAACTAGGTGGCTCGGATCTGCCAATTACTCCCTATTCTCGTCCTGCCAGCACTGGGGGAATGGTAGATATTTTTGCGACTAAAGTCCTTCAACATCAACCATTAGGTTCCAATGTTGAATCTGTCAGTACAACTACTCAAGCTCTTCGCCAACTAGCCAATAATCCAGGGGGCATTTACTATGGTTCAGCCTCGGCAATTATTCCTCAATGTACCGTCAAACCGTTACCTTTAGCCGAGGAAGGAAAGAACTTGGTTTCTCCCTATCAACAACCTTTAGTATCAGCTTCTGAATGTCCTCAAAGACGCAATAAATTAAACTTGAAAGTATTACGTACTGCCCAATACCCTTTGACCCATTATTTGTATGTAATATTTCGACAAGAGAAAGACGGTAAGTCACCAATTGGTCGAGCCTATGCTAATTTCTTACTTACTCCCCAAGGTCAAAAGCTAATTTCTAAGACGGGTTTTGTTCCTCTTGATTAAGTCTTTGTCAACATCGCGGAAGAGTAATAATCTGATTTAATCAATTTACATTTTTTATTAATAGTATTAAGACTGACACTAAGGTGGAGTTGGTGCATTACCTCCTTTTGGATGTTTATCAGCATAGTAAACAATTACTCTCTTAGACTCTTTAATTGGCTTGCAGAACAATCGATCAGCTCCATTGACCCTATATTCCCATCCTCCTTTATAATCTTTTCCTCGCAAGGGAAAGTAAACGCCTCGCTTTCGCTGTAAGGCGTTATTACTTATAATCCTGTAGCACTCAGTACTTTCTTCAGGACATCTTTTTACTAAGCTTTTCCATGTTTTGAGTACACGCTTGCTAATTGCAAATAATTTCCAGGGAGTATTCTCTATAGTTGATTTTTTCTTGGTCTCGCCTATTAATACTTCCTTGGGAGATGGTAATGGATACTCTTCTGTCACTAATTTTTCAAGCCTTCTTTAAACTCACCAAGATCTTGACTGGATAAAGCGATCGCGGATTCTTCCCATTCAAAAATTACACATCTTAATTCTTCCCAATCATCAGTATTTTCAGCGTGATTTATTGCATCTGTGACTTCATTTAATAACTCTAGATGTTCAGACTGATCGAACATTTCGACCCATTTGTAGGGATTATTTTTTTCTAAGACCACACCCATGTTTACTTTACAAATTGCTTCTATAAGACAATTAGCGACTTTCAGGTAAAGAATTTTTTGACTCATCTCACCCATCCTCTGTCTACTCAGAAGGGCAAAGGAATCTTTTTTTCGAGTGATCGTAATTGGTTCTTTCAATGCTTCATCTAGCACTGCTCCAGTAGAACGATTTAGTTCTCTAGAAGTGTATATAGTGTCGTGGTATATTGTTTCTCTTGGTATGACTAAGTTCATTTCTTTCTCCTAATCTGGACTATTAAATATTTTTTGTACTTTTAGTCCTACTACGTCAAATTATACGTCAAATTGTCTGACAATGACAGGTGATTTTCACTAATATAAAAAAAATAATCATTCAAAGTTTTGACAGCAAACCTAGAAGCTGGGCAAGTTTGTCATGATTGTAGGCAAAACCAATCAATGGTGATGAGGTGATGAACCAGATACCACGACTACAGTACCCCAAGGTGCTTAGTCCCTGAAGGCTTCATTATTTCTCATCTCTGGAGGATTCTTCAGGTTCTGCAAGCTGTTTAGCAAATCTAGCTAACTTCTGAAAAGACTCAGTAACGAATAAAGATTGTTGGGAAATCTGACCTGACAAGTTAGTAATCTCGTCCACAAATTGATTGAGGACAACCGAACTGGGTGCTGAGTCGGAACTAGGAATTAGCTTTCCTGTAAGATCATAATCATAGTTATTGTTTGGTTCTAAAGTTACTTTACTAGCCTCAAGGGTAATTTCTCTCATCGGTAGCTGGGTTGGTTTTGTTGGTGCTGAGGAATGATCAATCTTGTCTCTCAGATTGTTGATTAAATTTACCATCTGCTGAAGATTTTGCTGCGACTGATTTAGCCTGGCAACTTTTTCCTCAGCTTCAGGGATCGCTCTGTGAGTAGCAGTGAAATCACTTTTTAGGGAAGGATTTTTTGATTTGCTGATCGATGCTCGATAGTTAAGCTGCGGCGTTTCTACATCGCCGTTAGTAATCGCTTTTGTCTGCTCTTCTATTGCTAACATTTGATCGAGAAAATCTCCTGTAGTTGCTGACTGACGACTAATTTTTGCTCTAAGATCTTGCAATGCAGCTTGGTTTTCTAATAGTAGATTGGAGATCTTTTGCTCAAGATTCTCTTGTTCTAGCTGTTGTTGTTCAGCCTCATTTCTGGAGAAATTCCTCGCTGCATCTAATTCTGTTGTTAGTTTGACTCGATCTAAGGCCAAGCCTAATTGCAAAGCTAGTTGAGCAAACAGATCTATTTCCCATTGAAACCATTGACGGGGCTGAAGGCATTGATGTCCGATTAGTAGACCAAATAACTGCTCGTCTTGTAAGATTGGTACGATAATACTAGCCTTGACAGATAAAGCTTCTAGCTGTTCTAAGTGACAGTCAGTTAAATTAGAGAAATGAATATTAGCGATCGCTTTAATTCTGCCTTGACGATATTTTTCGCTATATTCCCTAGCAAAGCAGGGATCTTTAAAGCGAGAATTTAAGGCTCTGGGATAACCAGGAACAACTGATTCCGCAACAATATCTCCATGCCAATTCTGAGTAAACTGATAGACAATTACGCGATCAAGCTTAATTACTTTACGAGCTTGTTCCACAGCAATTTTTAGGAGTTCAGATTTATTGACTCTTTCACTAATACCAAGGCTAAAATTGTTTAGTAGTTGAGTAGGCAGACCATCATTTTTTAATTTTTTGAGCAGTGTGGCATTATCTAAAGCAAAACCAACTTGAGTGGCAATTTGTGTGACCCAACGAATTTCATAGTCTTGCCAATCTCGGGGTTGACTACATTGATGAGCCACCAGTAAGCCAAACAGCTTGCCTTCATTCAGAATTGGTGTGACGAGGTTAGCCTTAACTTCCAGAGTTTCTAACTGTTCGATATAGCATTTCGTCATCCCTGCTTCATAGATATCGTTAATCGCTCTGACCCTGCCATCACGGTACTTATCGAGATATCTGGCGGCAAAACAAGGATCTTCGATGGTTTTATTTAACGCCCTGGGATATCCAGGAGATACGGATTCGGCAACCACCACACCGTACTGCTCTTGATTGAGACTATAAACCACCACGCGATCGCATTCTAAGACCCGACGTACTTCTTCGACAGTGATATCTAAAACATCATCTTGTTTAATTGACTGACGAATATACTGGATGGCATCGGTAAAATAGTTAGTCCATTTACGTTCCGTCTCTGCCTGAGTCTGTTGAGTTGTGGATGCGGCTAATAGCTGGGCATTATCTAAAGCAAAACCAACTTGAGTGGCAATCTGTGTGACCCAACGAATTTCATAGTCTTGCCAATCTCGGGGTTGACTACATTGATGAGCCACCAGTAAGCCAAACAGCTTGCCTTCATTCAGAATTGGTGTGACGAGGTTAGCCTTAACTTCCAGAGTTTCTAACTGTTCGATATAGCATTTCGTCATCCCTGCTTCATAGATATCGTTAATCGCTCTGACCCTGCCATCACGGTACTTATCGAGATATCTGGCGGCAAAACAAGGATCTTCGATGGTTTTATTTAACGCCCTGGGATATCCAGGAGATACGGATTCGGCAACCACCACACCGTACTGCTCTTGATTGAGACTATAAACCACCACGCGATCGCATTCTAAGACCCGACGTACTTCTTCGACAGTGATATCTAAAACATCATCTTGTTTAATTGACTGACGAATATACTGGATGGCATCGGTAAAATAGTTAGTCCATTTGCGTTCTGTCTCTGCCTGAGTTTGCAGACGAACCATCTTATCCAATAACTTAGAATTCTCCAAAGCCAAACCAGCTTTTTTCGCTAGCTGGTGTAAAAACTCAATTTCTCCCTGTTCCCACTGTCGTGATTTTTCACACTGATGGGCTACAAGCAAACCAAATAGCTTTTCTTGATCGATAATCGGGGTAACTAAGTTAGCTTTTACCTCTAACTTTTCCAATTGTTCTCGATGACAAGGAGTCATTTCAGCCTGATAGATATCATTTATGGCTCTGACTCTGCCATCACGGTACTTGTCGAGATATCTAGCTTCAAAACAGGGATCAGAAATAGTTTTACCTAATGCTTTGGTGTAACCAAGAGCTACGGACTCGGCGACGATCACACCGTACTTGTCTTGGTTAAGACTATAAACTACAACGCGATCGCAATTTAGATAGTTGCGTGCCTCTTCGGTAATGTCTCGGAGAAGATCTGCTGGAGAAACGGATTGGCTTAAGTTACTAATAAACTCTCTGTATACCTGAGTGTTATATTCTGCCGCAGTTTCTGAATCCGACGTTTTAGACAGGGAATCGAGAAGTCGTTTGGTAACTAAAGCAGCGATCGCACCAGCCAATAAAGCTGTTGTTCCCGTACCAATTAGTAAAGCAGCCAGTAGTTTTCGTTGCTGTGCTAACTCCCCTTCCGCCAAACCAATATTGCCAGAGCGTTTGGCGAGAATTGCCTGTTTATCGATGGTTTGACTGCCAAAATAATAGGTGGCAGTGCCGATTCCCAGGATGGGCAACATTACCGCACTACCTACCAGTACTGCTGCTGTTCTTGCTTTCAGCCATTGAAAAGTTGATTTGATTGAATTTGGATGTGGCGGTTCTGAATCAACTGTAATTAATTCGCCTCTTGTTTCGTCAACATTCCCTGGATCAAAATTAGTTTGCTCTTTTGTTTCTGGTGCGGATGCAACTGATGGGAGTTTAACTTCTGCGTCATTCGATGAAGCAGAATTCTGAGAAATATCAGTCAAAGTGCCTTGGTGATTAATATCAGGTTCAATGGCCTGAGAACTAAATTTATCTTTACCATTATTGTTTTTGTTGGTAGGGGTTTTAGTCATTATTAATCTATGGAGAAATGGAGCAACTCCTGTTAAATCAGGTGTTGAGAGCAAAATATTGAGCAATAATTAGGATGTAGAATCAGCAAAGAGTTTTTGGCAAGAGCCATCACCAAGATGTACAAGAGTCTACGTATTTTTACTTAGTTTATAATACTACATTAGTTTCAGAGAGCAGTTAGCAATTCATCCAACCAATCTGACAAGGGACAAAAAAGTAATATCAAGTGACCTGTTTGAACAGCGTCAGATGGGGCTACGTCAGGAGCTTGCTGACCAGGGGATGAACCCTGAAGATATTGAGCTTGAGCTAAACGACAGAAGCATTTCGTACAGCTATATCTTGTCGTTTTGTCCAATGGCTTAAGCAAAATAGGGACGTATTTATAGCTTATAAAGCCAGTTTTGGGTACATTTGGGCTTGATTTTTGTTTAAGTCCCGTTAATAAGTGATCTGAAAAGGAAGAGTTTACCAGCGATCGCCAAAGCAGTAGGATTAGAAAATAGTCAAGGATTACATCGTTTTACTGTTCTTTTGCCTAGAGTGACAGAAGAGAGATAACAAGTCCTATAAAGCTGTTGACTCTATTATTAACTAAAATTAAGCTTGGTAAAGTACTTCGTCAGATTGAATGACAAAATCTTGATTCAACCAAACTAAAGAGATTTCTTGTACCATTCCCTGGCGCATTGTTACTAAAGAAAAACTACGTTTTCTATCTTGATTACTTCTAGTAATGCGGGGGACACAGGCGGCATTAAAATACACTGTTTCTTCTCGTGTCTCAACTATATTTCGGCGTTTTCCAGGAGGATTCTTTAAATGATGGTGCATATGTCCAAAGGTAACTAGAGGAATAGACTTACCTGAACTATGTAGCTGAGAGATCGCCTCTGTTAAGTCAGGATCGCCGTAGTCTCCCCCATCTACCTTCCAGTCTCGACCACAGATTGATTCTGTTTTGTTTCCTAAACCATAGGGACCATTATGAGCAATAAAAACCAGAGTTTCATGGGCAGCATTGTTTGCCGAGTCAACTATTTGCTGGGTAGATTCTGCAAAGTTTTTGATGCCATAGCGATCGCGGTAAAATTGATTATTTTTCCAGGTAGAACCTCCCCAACTAAAAGGGCGACTGCCCACTACCGACAGAGCAAACTGGGGGAAGTCTAGCTTGTCAAACCCGACGTGAGTTTCTCCCAGTAAATCTAGTTGCTGTTGTACCCGATCTTCGGTTGAGTGATCATAGGGGGCTTTCTTTCTCCCCCAAGAAGATGCCGTATACCAAGCATCATGATTACCCATAATTGCTGCCTTCGGCAGGTTGACTGCTGCAATGTTACGTACGATCTCCACTGCTTCATTGCCAAAGTCCCCCACAAACAAAACTAAATCTACACCCAGGTGTTGCAAAGCTATCTGATCTTCTTGTTCCCATAGATCATGAACATCGCCAACTACAGCTATGGTAATTTCTTCTTTAATCTCGGTCATTAAAACAGATTATTTATATATAATAAGGCGAACTTGTATTAGGACACTTGTTACTTGTTACTTGCTACTTGCTAATTACGAGCTATTAACTAAACTTATCCTAACCGAGGAAAGTACTACGATAAGTGTCTATCTAAACCGCACCATTGTCTTTACTAAAAACAATCATGATAGTTTTCAAGATCAGCTTGATATCATATTCTAAACTCCAATTATGCTGATACTTTAAATCTAGCTTAATCACGTCTTCAAAATTGCGTACTTGAGAGCGACCATTGACCTGCCATTCTCCAGTCATGCCTGGTTTAACATCTAGTCTTTGCCACTCGGGAATCTGATAAACTTCTACTTCTTCAGGAGTTGGGGGACGAGTCCCCACTAAACTCATATCTCCTTTAAGAACATTCCAAAATTGAGGCAATTCATCTAAACTGGTGCGTCGCATAAAACTACCGACGGGGGTAACCCTGGGATCATTATCATTTTTGAAAAAAGCTCCGCTAGCCTGATTTTCGACCTGTTCCTTCCTGGATTCGGCATCAGCATACATCGAACGAAACTTCCAGATTTGAAACTTGCGACCCATCCAGCCACAGCGAGTTTGATGAAAGAGAACTGGGCCTTTGCTGTTGAACTTAATGGCGATCGCAATTGGGATGAAAATAATCCCCGTAATAATTAAACCAACGATTGCCCCCACAATATCTATCAGGCGTTTAAGCACCGATCTTACCGAAGGATGAGTTTCTGGGGACTCTTTAGCTGACCATTTAGCCGATGATCTGATAACCAAAACCTCAGTTAAACCCGTCATGGACAGGGTTGCCATCACAGGAGGCTGAACCGACTCTAAAATAAGTTCGATATTACTAGCCTGTGCTGATTTTAAGTTAGCGATTAAAGCGCCAATCCCGCTACTATCGATAAATCGAGTTTGACTAAAATCAAGCAGAATTTGATGATGAGGAATATTTTGTTGCAGTAATTTACCCACAGTCTGTTTAAAGATCAAGGCTTCCAAAACTGTTAAGCGTTCTGGTATCACTACAACTGGGTTGTCCTGAATAGAGGACAAGGGAAACAAAATTTCCGGTGTCTCGTCAATCATTAATTCTCAATTTTAGTTATCAGCATAGTTGAACCACTCTTTTGAGCCTAAAAGTCGGTTACAGTAAAACCAACAAATTTACTCACTTGGAATCAGAAAACTAAATAGGTAATTTGGTTTACAGTTTTGAGGAACTATTAATCAACTTACCCAAATAACTAAACGCTATAGGTATTTATTTAGTTTTGTTAATCTAATTTAACACTAATTTGTAATTATCAAATTAGTGATCAAAGCTGCATTAGAGGATAATACAGTCAACTAATTTTGGAGTTGATCTCTAAAGGCGATTTTCTCTTCTGCCGATCGGTTCTCTACCTTCTTTAGTTCTGGATTTGTCTCTAGCTGCACTACGACGTAGGGCTTGCAGGCGTTCTTCATATTTCTTTCTTTTGCGGCGACTCGGAGTCATTTCAATCAGAGTTTTTAAAGCACTGCCAAGACTTTTATAGGCATTGGGTAAAGAATAGCCAAAGCGAGTAGCTAGAGCGATCGCTTTTTCATCCGCTTCAATAGCTTCAACAATGGTTTTTTCACTGCTATTTTTCTGCCATAGTCGATAACCAGAAATCCCACACAAAGCCAAAGCTAGTAATAACAATAAGCCATCTTGTACCCATAGTTCCCCCACAGCACCGCCCAAGCCAATGGCCAAAGCTGCCATTTCCCAACCTTCTTTGGGGATGGTGTCGTTTTGAACCCGAGCAACCTCATGCCAAAACAGTAGATTGCGCTGATCGATCGCCAAACTATCCCATTTAGCTAAATCAATCTGAATTTCAATCTCATCCTTGCCAATTTCTTCGCTGCGCACAAGGGGAGGATTAACTTCAGTTGAACCTTCGACAATGACCCAGCTTTGAAGTTCTGGGGGGAGCAGGGTTTTTAAACGACGCAGTTCATTAATTTCTGCTCTAGCGGAGGAGGTTGCATAACTCATACGTCTAACAAATTAATACTCTTGGTTATTAGTAATTTCTAAGTGTACTCACTTTTTAATGATATCTAAATTTATTTGCTGATTTAAATTGCTTGGGATCTGGAGGATTCCCAGATAAACTTAAGACTTAACAAATGTTTTAGATTTGGAATCAATATACTATGTTTAGGCAGACCAAAAAGTATCTGAGCTTGATTTGTTTGATCGGCTTTGGTCTTATACTTAGCTTTATTTTAGCTAATCTAGGTCAACATACAGTTTGGGCTAGCTCTACAGAACTTATTACTCAAAAAGCCAGTACCGAGGCAGCAGTGGGCGTAACTCAGGTAAATTTATTCCAGGCAATTGTTTTGGGCTTTGTTCAAGGGGCGACGGAGTTTATTCCCATCAGCAGTACGGCACACCTTAAAGCTGTTCCAGTCTTCTTTGGCTGGGGGGATCCTGGGGTTTCTTTCATCGCCGTCATCCAGCTTGGTAGTGTAGCTGCGGTTTTATCTTATTTTTGGTCAGATCTAACTCAGATTACCCAAGGCATGATTAAAGCAGTTCGTAACTCTGACTATGACTCCCAAGATTTCTGGCTGGCGGTAGGGATTGGAGTGGGAACAATTCCCATTGTCCTTCTTGGTTTGATGCTCAAGGTTTTTGATCCAGCTTTCTATGAAACTACTCTTAGAAGTATGCCTTCCATTGCCATTGTTTCCATTGTGATGGCTCTGTTATTAGCTTTAGCGGAAAGCGTAGGTTATCAAAAACGCAATTTTAAGGATTTGACGGTCAGAGATGGTATTGTGGTCGGTTTAGCTCAAGCATTGGCAATTATACCTGGAGTATCTCGTTCTGGCTCCACCATAACTGCTGGTTTATTCAATAATTTAGATCGGGCAACCGCAGCTCGATTTTCCTTTCTGTTAGGAATTCCTGCAATTCTGCTATCGGGTTTAGTAGAGTTAAAGGAGTTGATTAGTCCTGTTGAGGGAACAAGTTTTCAGTTATTACCTTTGACTGGGGCGTTGGTATCTTCGGCAGTATTCTCTTATTTAGCGATCGCCTGGCTCTTAGAATTTCTTAAAAGAAGAAGTACCTGGGTGTTTGTCTGGTACAGATTAGGATTTGGGGTGTTTATCTTGGCTGCTGTGGCTTTAGGATGGATTAAGGGATAAGGAAAATACGCAAAATTGGTAAATAATTGATTGTTTGGTCAATCAAAGCAATCAACTATTTCATATTCCTAATTAATAACTATAGCTTCGTGATTTATGATCAAATAAATCAGTTTAGAGGTTAAATATATGGTTGCAACTACAGGGATTAGCGATCGCTATCGCATCAAAACTAAACAACTTGATATGCCTCCTCGTTTATTGTTAGGGCCAGGGCCAGCTAATGTCAATCCTAGAGTTTTAGCGGCGACGAGTATTAGTCCTGTGGGACATTTAGACCCGACTTATTTGGCACTAATGGATGAGATTAGAGATCTCTTGCGCTATGCATGGCAAACTGAAAATGAACTAACCATCGCTGTTGCAGGTACGGGGACAGCCGCAATGGAGGCTACCGTCGCTAATTCAGTTGAACCAGGAGATGTTATTTTAGTTGGGGTTAAGGGCTATTTCGGTAATCGTTTGGTAGATATGGCGGGGCGATATGGCGGAGATGTCCGTACCATGACTAAGCCCTGGGGACAGGTTTTCTCTCTCGAAGAAATTAAACATAACCTTGAAACCCACAAGCCCGCAATTCTCGCTTTAGTTCATGCGGAAACTTCTACTGGTGCCCGTCAACCTCTAGAAGGAGTTGCTGATTTATGTCACCAGCATAACTGTTTGCTATTAGTGGACACTGTTACTAGTCTGGGTGGTGTGCCCTTATATATCGATGAATGGGGGATTGATTTGGCATATAGCTGTAGCCAAAAAGGATTAGGCTGTCCTCCTGGTGCGTCTCCTTTTACCATGAGTCGTCGTGCAGTGGCTAAAATGAATAACCGCTCTAAAGCTGTGCCCAACTGGTATTTAGATATGTCTCTGTTAGCAAAATATTGGGGTGAAGAGCGAGTATATCACCATACTGCACCGATCAACACTAATTATGGTCTACGGGAATGTCTACGCCTCGTAGCTGAAGAAGGATTAGAACAACGCTGGAAGCGTCATCAACGTAATGCTGAGATGTTATGGGATGGTTTAGCTGAACTTGGTTTAACCTGTCATGTAGATCAAGAATTGCGTTTGCCTACTCTGACTACCGTGAGAATTCCCGATGGCGTAGATGGCAAAGCGATCGCTAAAAAACTGCTAACGGAATATAATATTGAAATCGCTGGTGGTTTAGGAGAATTGGGTGGCAAGGTCTGGCGTATTGGCTTAATGGGTTACAACAGTCGTCCAGAAAATGTCTTGTTGCTGCTTGATGCGTTGGAAAAAGTTTTAAAGTCTTAATCTAATCGTTGAGATTATTTTTTTGGTTGTAAAGGGCTTTCCCCCTAGCTATTAGCCCTTTACCGACGATTATTTAGGTAAAATTAGTTGATAGCGATAGGTATAAACAAATGGCTGTAACTAGTTACAAGTGGTCGGTAAGTGAATGGCACGAACTGGTTGATGCTGGAGTTTTAGAGGGGAAACCAGTTGAACTTTTGGAAGGAGATATCGTTGAGATGAGTCCAGAAGGGATTGAACATAGCTATACCAATCAGTCTGTCAGCGATTACTTGAGAGACTTGCTTAAAGGAAAAGCATCTATTCGAGATGCTCACCCCATCACCTTAGACAATAGTGAACCCGAACCAGACATAGCCGTAGTTCAACTACCAGAAACTATATACCGCAATCATCACCCTTATCCTCAAGATATCTACTGGTTGGTTGAGGTGTCGAACAGAAGTTTGAACAAAGATTTGGAACATAAAATGATTACCTATGCCCGTAATGCGATACCTGAATATTGGGTAATAGATTTAAAGAACAAAAAGCTAATTGTTCATACTCAACCAAAAGATAGTCGTTACTCACAAGTTACTGAGTATCAATCAGGGTCGTTCATATCTCAAACTTTTCCTGATATCAAGATCATCCTTGATAAATTGTTGTTGTACTGATCCTGATGGAAGTTCTAAAAATTACAACTGAAATTGAGCACAAAACATATGAATATATATTCAATTGGCAATTAAGTCAAAAATTTGTTAATTTATACGTAGTCGTAATGAGTATGAGTTAGCAAAAAATTTATGGTTAAAGTAATCGGTATTCTTGGTAGTCTCCGCGACGATTCTTATAGTGCTTTAGCATTAGAGCAAGCAATCAATCGAGTAAAAGCTTTGGGTGCGTCGGCAGAAATTCTGGATCTCAGAGAAATGACCTTACCCTTCTGTGATGGTGGTAGCGAATATCCCGAATATCCTGATGTAGAGATCTTGCGGGAGAAAGTAAAAGCTGCGGACGGCTTAATCTTAGCAACTCCCGAATATCATGGCAGTGTTAGTGGAGTAATGAAAAATGCTTTAGATCTAATGAGCTTCGAGCATTTATCAGGCAAAGTCACGGGATTGATTAGTGTCTTAGGTGGACAATCAAACAGTAATGCCCTGAATGACTTGAGGATTATTGTTCGTTGGGTACATGGTTGGGTGATTCCTGAACAAATTGCGATCGGGCAAGCATGGCAAGCTTTTGACCAATCAGGAAAACTCAAGGATGAGAAGCTATCTCAGAGATTTGATGCCTTTGCTCAAAGTTTGGTAGATAACTCAATTAAGTTAAAACACTAAGCACCATTGAGTTTGATCACACAACTGAGGGAAAAGTGTAAATAGCATGTAACCAGTTCAAATAATAGATTTTATTGACATGATTACTGCTAACAAATCCCAAACTATTACACGTTCTCACAAGCTTAATGATTGGAGTTTTTTGCCAACTCTATTTAGTGCCCTAACAGGAGTTGGCATTGGTTTAATAATTGGCAATTATATAGGTTTGCTTTAACATACATAATCGCAGTTTTATGGAGAGATTTGTCTCTTATTGCTTAGAAAATATTGCCAAGGATGATAAATCCAAAGATTCAAATCTCTGAAAAAACGTTAATAAGCGAGTAGCTATGTGACTCACTCCCTGACTGATATTGGATTCAATATTGAGGGGAATAACTGGATCGTGGAGAGATAAACGTAATAGAAACCAGCCATCCTCTGTAGAAGATTTACAGGACACTCTAACACCTTCATAGTTATTCGGTACAATTGACCAATCGGTTTGTGAACTAGCAAATTCTTGGAGTTGATTGATGACATGATTGCCATAGGCTTTAAAATCATCACTGTTGATTTTCAGACGGAATTCTTCACTTGCTACTGGCTCTTGTAAATCAGTGATTAGATCCGTTAGCAGCTTTCCTTGCAGTTTAGCTTTGGCTAATTCAACCAGTAGCTTGGTGGCTAAATATGCCCCGTCATCAAGGAAATAATTTTCCTGCATCGCCCCATGACCAGAAGTTTCGATCGCCAGCCAAGATTCTACTCCAGAGTTATTTAAGCGGATTGATTCGTTAATTACGTTTTTATAGCCACGTTTAAAACGATGATGTTGACCACCTAAATTCTGTTCAATAAATTGAGTCAAGCCATCAGAAGTGATCGAGTCGGTAACAATGGTAGATCCTGGATGCTCTTGTAAGACTATGGCCGAAATTAGGGCAATCATGCGGTTACGGTTTAGTTCATTCCCTTGGTGATCTACGGCAGCAACACGATCAACATCAGTATCAAAAATAATCCCAAAATCAGCCTGATTATTAACTACCGCTTGGCAAATTGCCGCCATCGCCTCTTTATTTTCGGGGTTCGGAATATGATTAGGGAACATCCCATCAGGATCGAGAAACTGACTTCCTGTCGTATCAGCACCTAGGGGCTTGAGTACCTTGTCGGCGTAAAACCCCCCTGCACCATTTCCCGCATCAACGACGATCTTCAAACCTGTCAGAGGTTGCTCAAAATTATCAGGATGATTTACTCCCTGACGAATTGTGGTTACTAATCTAGCGGCATAAATCGAGATAAAGTCTTGGGGAGTAATTGTTCCCTGATCAGCATTGGTAAGCAACTTGCCTAGTGACGCAATCCTTAAAATCTCCGTAATATCAGCCTTACCCAAACCCCCTTGGGGAGTAAAAAACTTTAAGCCATTACGGTTAAAAGGTAAATGACTTGCGGTTAGCATAATTGCCCCATCGCAATTATAACCATCCGTTACTGTACTCATAAACATCGCGGGTGTAGAAGCCAGATCAAAGTTATATACCTGACAACCTGCGATCGCAATTCCCTCCATCACCGACTGACTCAGAGTTTCTCCCGATAAACGGCTATCTCGCCCAATAGCAATAGTTAAATTAGTAGCAGATTGATTTGTCTGCTGCATAAGCCACTGTACAAAAGCATTTCCTAAAGTTTTTACTACCTCAGGAGTCAAATTGACAGCTTCATCAGGCACACCTTCAAGAGCGACACCACGGATATCAGAACCATTTTGCAGCTTTTTCCAATCGATATTGTTAAGTGTTTGCATAGTTAAAACTAAATATTTAATGCGAGAAAATTTTTCCGAAAGAGATATCTGTAAGCGCTAACACCATATATTAGTAGATATAGCCAAATTGAAATCTAGGATCAAAATTAAAAAATAGCTAGCTATGCCTTTAATCAAAGTTCAATCCTCTATCTCCCAACCCGAAGCAGCAACAGTCAAAAACTTACTGACTAGTTTGTCTGCTAACTTAGCCAAGCATCTCGGTAAACCAGAATCCTACGTCATGACTGCCTTTGAAGCTGATGTTCCCATGACATTTGCTGGTACGTTTGATCCTGCATGTTACGTAGAAGTTAAAAGCGTGGGCAATATGAGTTCATCTCAAACAAAATCCATGAGCCAAGATTTTTGTAGTCAAATCAGCGATAAACTAAATGTTCCGTCTAATCGCATCTATATTGAGTTTGCAGATGCGAAAGGTCATATGTGGGGCTGGAACGAGCGTACTTTTGGCTAATGGGATAGTAGAAGAAAGAGAGATCTAAAATTACACTGTAGAACGCAACCTAGCATTAGTTTGGGACGGGTTGCGCGATCGCATTTTCTCTTAAATACTAGAGAATTTCTCGCTTTAAATACGGTTGCAAGACATGGGGAACTTTAATCGTACCGTCTGATTGTTGATAGTTTTCCAATACTGCTGCCATAGTACGACCGATTGCTAGTCCCGAACCATTTAAAGTATGGACATACTGTGTCCCCTTGGTTCCTGACTGTTTGAAGCGAATATTTGCTCGACGAGCCTGAAAATCTCTAAAGTTGGAACAGCTAGAAATTTCACGATACATTCCTGCGGAGGGTAGCCATACTTCTAAGTCGTAACACTTTGCCGCTCCAAAACCAATATCTCCTGTGCATAATTCCAAGATACGGTAGGGTAATTTTAAAGCCTGAAGAATGGCTTCTGCATTTTCGACTAAAGCTTGATGTTCAACATCGGAAGTTTCGGGAGCAACTATTTTAACTAACTCCACCTTATTAAACTGATGTAGCCTAATTAACCCTCTAGTATCTCTACCAGCACTACCCGCTTCCCGACGAAAGCAAGGAGTATAGGCACAGTGTCGAATCGGTAATGCGCTATCTTCAATAATTTCATCTCGATACAGGTTAGTAACAGGTACTTCAGCGGTGGGAGCTAACCACAAATCATCACTGCTGCATTTAAAGCTGTCTTCGGCAAACTTGGGTAATTGACTTGTACCCTGAAGAGAATTGCTATTAATCAACACAGGAGGCATAACCTCAACGTAACCAGCCTCAATCTGAGTATCTAACATAAAGCTAATCAAAGCTCTTTCCAATGCTGCCCCCGCACCTATCAAATTAACAAAGCGACTTTGAGCTACTTTCACTGCCCGTTTAAAGTCCAAAATGCCTAGTTTTTCACCAATTTCCCAATGAGGCAGAATATTTTGGTTATTAATAATGTATTCGTCTCCCCAACGCTTGATCTCGACATTTTCCGCTTCTCCTTTGCCCAATGGTGTAGATTCATCGGGTAAATTAGGTAATTCTAGCAATAGAGCCTCTATTTGGGCTTTAAGCTCCTTTTCTTGCGGTTCTAGCTCACTAAGCTTAGTTTTGATCTCGTTTCCCTCTGCTTTTAACTGGGCGATTTCTTCACCTTTAGGATTGCTACCACTACCAATTTTTTGACCAATCAATTTGCCAATTTCGTTACCACGGGCGCTGAGTTGACTGCGATTGGTTTCCAGTTCTCGTGAAGTTTGGTCTAGTTTTACAATTGGTTGAATATCATAATTACCGTGGCGGCGATTAATCAATTCTTGAATTCGTTCAGGGTTGTTTCTGATTAGTTTGAGATCTAGCACCGCTTCTTAGTTTCAATTGGCTTATTTTTCTCTATGCTAGGATATCTTGTTTTTGATTAGTAATTGAGGCGTTGCTGATATAATCTATGAATATAATTTGTAACTTTGAATATTTCTTTTAACAGGATTTAGCATGAGCCTTTAATCCCAGGGTGCAGCTATTTGCTCAGTGGCAATTTTCCAAGCTGAGATTGCATGCAAACTGGCACTGTCCAAAAACCGAATTTCTGAGGGAAGATAAGGAAGCAACATACCCAATTCGGTACAAGCTAGCAAAACCCCATAGTCATTGATTTGAGCTGGAGACTTTTGTTGTTTGATAGTTGTTTGCACAACCTGAGCAAACTTTTGGGCTGACTCTGGTGAGATAATTCCTGTTATCAGTTCATTGACAATGATACGTTGGATTTCAGTTTGTCCTTCGGTGTCGGGAACTACAACATTAATGCCCTGAGTTTGTAACCGTTGGCGGAGAAATCCATCTGACATGGTAAATTGACTACCAGTAAGTACTAGTGTATTGACTGCCAGATATTTTGCTTCCCAGGCAGCGACATCAATAATACTCAGAATTGGAATCGGGTTTCGGGCTAATGGCAATGCCTTGTGGACTGTATTGCAAGCCAGTAGTGCAAAATCAGCACCAGCTTTTGCCAAGGCGGCAAACTCATACTCTAAATTTTTAGCTATCACATCCCATTGTTTATTTCGTTGCCAATCTGCATATTGCTGATAGCAAACACTAGCGATTACCATCCGAGGATAATATTGATTACCGTAGAACTTAAAATGTTGCCGAACAATAGATTGATAATAATATGCAGTTGACTGAGGACTTAAACCACCCAGAATACCAATGGTTTGAGGCATATTTTAACTATTAATGATCTTGATTTAGTAGGCTTGGCGTGAATTAGCGGTGAGACTCCGCGTCCCATCAAGTGTGATAATATCAAGAGTTCTAATAAGCTTAGAGCTAGAAACTAGTTGACAAACAGCACACCACTTTAATGTGTCACTAATAATTAACACTATAACGCTCGATTAACTGCCGATGAATTTAATAGCTATATCAGCCACAATTGCCTATGGATTAATGTCTGGGTTGGGTGGAATTTGGGGTTATATTAAGTCTCAGAGTAAACCCTCGCTTATCTCTGGCTGTCTCAGCGGAATCTTGTTGCTGATTGCCGCAGCCATGCAGATTCGAGGGTCTAGTCTAGGTTTGCTGTTGAGTAGAATTATTATTCTGTTATTAGTGGTGGTGTTTACAATTCGCTTAACCAAGACAGGTAAGTTTATGCCTTCTGGGATAATGCTAATTGCAGGAGTAATTGCTCTTAGCTGCTTATTCGTCTAATGGAGTTTCAACATCAACAGAATACTAGTTGTAACTAGGCTAGAGTTTCTGGACAATAGCCTAATCCTCTGGTGAATTGCTGGCGAAAAGCCTCAATGTCCTTAGAGTCTGGTTTCCCGTAGGAAACTACTGCAACCTGATAACGGCGCATTACTTCCACAGGAGATTGTCCAGTTTCTAAGCTCCAGAAAACCATCTTTAAACGCATTTCTGGCTCGTAGACAATGCCCAATTCAGACATAAAAGAGCAAAGGTTGCCATGTAGTTTTGGTTCTAGAGCTTGGGGGAAGCGTATTTTAACCACCCAACCATCAATTTGATGAATTACAGTCAAAGAAGCATTTGCGGTATGCTCCATATTGCGCAGATACTCGATTGTTCTCAACGTAACACTGGCGTTAGCCAAGAAATAGAGATAGTCCATAAAACCGTATTTTTCGTGAAGCCTATATATAGTCTGACAAAAAATGGGTCAATTACGCTTGGGGAAAAGCACCCGATCTTTTAAATTTGCTATGGGGGATATTACCCAAATGCGACCATGCAAAATGAACTCATAACTTAGAATGAATCAGGATTTTCTGCTTTCTAGCTATAACTATAAATTGCCTCAAAGCCTTATTGCCCAGACTGCTGCTGTCCCTAGAGATAGTGCTCGGTTACTGGTAGTAGATTCACGGTTTGACTGTACCCACGGCATTTTTCGTGATTTAGTTGACTGGCTTAAACCAGGAGACTTATTAGTCCTTAATAATACCCGCGTGATTCCTGCTCGTCTCTATGGTCGCAAAACCACAGGTTCTCAGGTAGAAATTCTGTTAATCGAAGAGAGAACCGACAATTGTTGGCTGGCTTTAGTTAAGCCTGGGAAACGCTTTACTATGGGGGCGAAAATTAGCTTTGATTTGGTAAGCGATCGCACACCCCCAGATAACTGGCAACTCCAGGCTACGGTAGTGGGCAAAGACCAAGAGACAGGAGGCAGAATTCTACAGTTTGCATTGCCCCCAAACAAGTCTCTATGGCAGTATTTGGAGTATTATGGACAGCTTCCCTTACCCCCCTATATTACTAACAGTGATTCCCCTAGTGAGCGCTATCAGACAGTATATGCAGAGCAGCCAGGAGCGATCGCCGCTCCCACCGCAGGCTTACACTTTACTCCCGAATTACTCATCAAATTACAACAGCAGGGTATTGAACAGACCTACATAACTCTCCATGTCGGCATTGGTACTTTTCGTCCTGTAGAGACGGAAGAAATTACTAGTCATGCGATGCATCAGGAATGGATTGATGTTAGCCCTGAAACAGTGGCTAAAATTTTAGCGACTAAAGCTAGGGGGGGCAGGGTTATTGCGGTGGGCACTACGGCTACTAGAGCGTTGGAAGGAGCTGCTCAGGTAGCCAAGTCTGGAACTATTGAAGCTTTTCGGGGTAAAACCGATCTGTTTATCTATCCTGGTTATCAATGGCAGGTAGTAGATGGTTTAATTACTAATTTTCATTTACCAGGCTCTAGTTTATTAATGCTCGTCAGTGCCATGATTGGGAGAAAAAGGCTGTTAAGTATCTATGAAGAGGCGATCGCTCTTAACTATCGTTTCTATTCTTTTGGTGATGCGATGCTGATTTTGCCAGAGGCTGGGAAGTAATAATTAAAGATTATTACTTAATTACTGTGCAGGAGATTTAATTTCCGCTAATGGGATTGTAATACAGACGGTTGTACCTTTTCCTACTCCTGCACTATGTAGAGATATAGTTCCCTCCATTAACTCCATCAGATTGCGCGAGATTGCTAAACCTAAGCCCGTACCACCAAACTT
>CBDUCX010000041.1:0-24005 GCA_965365755.1 uncultured Pleurocapsa sp. | reverse complement strand
TAACAAAATTAAATGGTGATTTAATAATTTATGATAATACTACTTCTATTAGATCTGATAGACTTAAGCAAAAATCTTGGGATGCTTATGGAGTAAAAGAACACTTTAAATTAGCAGAGAAAAATGTTAAATATTATGTTATTATTCCTAATAATTTAAAATCCAAAGAACAAAAGAAGGCTTTGAAAGAAAGTAAAAAGCTACATAATAATCAAGACTATTTTAATACTATTGATAATATTCTGACGATATCAGAATTAATAAAAATAATTTAAATCTAGGATTTTAGAATTACATTCATAGAGTATATGGTTTTTACTAGCTGTTCGCTTATTGCTTCGATTACAGGAATAGCAACAGAATTACCAAATTGTCGATACATCTGAGTTCTACTTACAGGAATAATAAAATCCTGCTCAAAGCCCATAATTGCTTTACATTCATTTTCCGAAAGTAATCTAATTCCTGTTTTGCCATCTTTAACAAAAGTACCAGTCAACCTTTGAATTTTATGATAGGTAGATACTAAAGTTTTTACACATATTTGACTATGGCGATCAATTAATTGTGGTCTACCATCATCTTTCTTAAACAGATATGTTTTTTGTAAATGTTGGGAAATACAATATTTTTCAGAGTGTGATTCAATATGTTCTCCAATACTATTTTTTTGATTTTTACCTTGAGGGAAAATAAATTGTATGGCATTAGAATTATAATTTCGATTTAATCCCACAAAATATACTCTTTTTCTGTGCTGTGGAACACCATATTCTGCTGCATCTAGTATTTCATAGAAGACATCATAATTACTTTGATTTAATGATTCTAAGATGATTTTTAATGTTTTCCCTGAATCATGATTTATAATTCCTGGTACATTTTCTAAAATGAAGGCAATTGGGTTTTTAGCATTAATTATTTTAACTATTTCATAAAATAATGTTCCTTGAGTTTTATGTTCAAATCCTTCTCTTTTACCGATAGAACTAAATGGTTGACAAGGAAAGCCAGCACACAATATATCAAAATCAGGTATTTGCAGTAGATTAACTTTAGTAATATCACCAAAAGGTATTTCGTTAAAATTAGCTTGATAAGTTTGTCTAGCATACTTATCCCATTCTGACGAAAACACACATTTAGCACCTACTTTTTCCAAGGCAATCCTAAAGCCACCAATGCCTGCAAATAAATCAATAAACTTTAGATTACTTTTGATCAGATAATCGAGATCGCCATAATTAGAACTAACTATATTAGTATCAAATAGGCTGTATTGGATAATTTGCTGCACTATATTTATTTATCGGCTTGGTACAGTGTTTGGATGATTATATCAAAGCTCTTTTATTTTTCAATGGTATACTAATAGATCCTCAAGAAGTCTCAAGAATATAAGAATGGCGGAAAAAACAGCAGGTATTAAAATAATTAGTGATAATCGTCAGGCTCGTTATCTGTACGAAATACTTGAAACTTACGAAGCAGGAATAGAATTAGTCGGGACAGAAGTTAAATCAATTCGTGCAGGCAAAGTAAACCTGAGAGATGGCTATGCCTTTATTAAAAACGGAGAGGCTTGGTTAAGCAACGTGCATATCTCCCCGTATCAAGCTGGAGGAAGTCATTTTAATCATGAGCCATTAAGAATTAGGAAACTTTTGCTCCACCGTAAAGAAATTAATAAGCTGATCGGACAAACAGAACAGAAAGGCTTAACTCTAGTCCCCCTAAAAATGTATTTTAAAGGAGGAAGAGTCAAAGTTGCAATCGGCTTGGGCAAAGGGAAGAAGCTGCACGATAAGCGGGAAACAGCCAAAAAACGCGACGATCAAAGAGCGATGGCAAGAGCGATGAAGCGGGATTAATTAGTTGTAAGGTAGGCATCGTCAAAACAATAATTAAGCACCGAGTATTTAGATAATGCCCACCAGTAATCTCATGATGAAAATTAATGATTCATTCAGGAGTTAATTTAGTTTGATGGCTCTCATGATCACTTTCAATATCGTCATAGAAACTAGCAATAATCGCCAGAATTAGCCACCAAATAGTGTTTATTTGAGGACGATACCATACTGTATCTACAAAACCGTGGAAAGCTAGACTAGCGGTAGCTGCGATCGCCGCAATTAAATAAATGCCCCGTTTATTTCGGGAAGAGCGCAAACGAGCTAATTGGCGCATACCATGATTAAAAGTAACTGCTAAGAGCCACAGGAAGCAGCCAAAACCCAGATATCCCATTTCCACAACATGCTCTAAATAGACAGAATAGGCACTCAAGGCTGGATAGCGAGAGTTCATATAGCGAGGATAAATTTGATTAAAAGCATCGTTTCCTGGCCCAATTCCGATTAGGGGATAGTCTTTAATAATCTTGAAACAAGCTTCCCAAACATTAATCCGAAAGTTATTACTACTATCTGCTCTGCCAGCAAAAATGCTCATCAACCTAATACGTAGAGGCTCTAAAGAGATAAATGCCACTAGGAATAGTCCTGTCAAACTACCAAACACTAAAGGTAAGAGCCAGACTTGCCAGAAACGGGGTAAATATTCTCGCCACCAAAAGTAAAACAGTAATAGCAATACCCCAATTAATACCGTCATTGCTAACCAAGCACCACGACTATCGGTGAAATATAAGCAGGCTGAATTGCAACCTACCATAATTACAGCTAAAGTTTTTTGAATCCAACCTCGCCAGATCAATACCGCAGCAATACTTAAAGCGATCGCTGGTAATAAATAACCTCCTAGCAAATTAGGATTACCCAGATAACTATAAACCCTAGTATCATTTGCCAAAGCAGAATTAGGATCGTTCCAAGTCGCCAGTTGCTGTACGCCAAAAAACTCCTGACGGATGCCATAAGAACTAACCACCAGAGCAGTTAGTAAAAAGCTAGTGATAATCCAGTTACATAGCTTGGGGGAGCGCAAAATCTCGGCGGAGAGGGCAAATAAACCCAAATATAAAGTTAGGATTAACCAACCATTAAAAGCTGCCGTTTTGACTGGAGAAAAGGCAGTAGCGATCGTTGCCAGACACCAGTAGAGGAAAACTAAAATATGTACAGGGGTAATTATAGTTCTTCGAGCTGCTGTTACCGTCTTCAAAATCCAGTAAGCAGTTACCGCAACTAACAGTAAGCCAATCAAAGAAGTGGAAACATAGGGAGCTAGCAAAAATACGATACTGATTAAACAAGCCCCAATTGCTTCAGACCATTGGAATAACCAACTTCCCTGTCGCCAGGCAGATAACCAGCCAGCAATGAAACGAAAGTAGCTACCCTTTTGCCACTGATCTAATCGTGGCTTCGAGAGCATGATAGTTGACCAAGCCGATTTCATGGATAAGATAATGAGATTCCAAATTGAACACTCATATCCTAAACCACCCTCAACAACAATCTAAAAATTGATCAATCCTTGCAAGATCAAGAGTTTGATTCTTCGCTAGGTTGAGCAGAAGAAAATTGCAGCAGGTAACGATAACTAGTATTAGGAGAACCTTGAACTACGACCCTTCCTTGATGTAGTTCAGTCAAATGGCAACAAAACAATAGCCCTAAAATATCACGGGGAATCTTATTGGTATTTTTATCTACAGTATTTTCCTCGTTGATCACCATCATCAAAGCCGAAGACGTTAGTATTTGACGATCACTTAGAACGATGTCATTTACTCCCATATCAAAACTGTCACTAGTTTGATGCAGATCTCGATTGAGTCTTAGAGCTTTAGTCACAGCTTGAGAATGTAGTTTAGTTTCTCCAAAATCTTCTCCTAACCAAGGATGAGAAACTCCGACAGCAATATTTAAGGTTTTATTTCGCTTAGAAACATGAATTTTCACCTCTCCTCCAGGTTCAGACATTTCTAAAATGCTGACAATTAAATAGTAGAGGGCTTGGCGAATTTTTTCCTTATCTATAGACCAAATTCTATTTCCTGGCTCAATAGAAAGACGCAACATTTGTTGATGTTGTTTAGATAGATCTGCCAAACTATTAATGACCTGTTGGCACAGCATTTCAATATCTACAGCTACTAGATCTATTTTGGAGCCATGATTGCCCAAAACTCCCAAACTGACAATTTCGTCAACTAAAGCAATTAGATTTTGACCGCTATCATGAATAATTGACAAATATTCTCTTTGTTTAATAGTCAAAGGACCATATACTTCTCGGGACAGTACACTAGCCATACCGATCACCGAGGTCAAAGGTGTTCTGAGCTCTTGAGTTAACTGTGAAAGCAACTTGATCTTAATGGGGTTAGTTGCAGTATCACCCTTAACTTCTGCTCTATCTAGCTTCATTAGGGCTGATTTACCACCCAAGACTTTTTCTTGAGGCTCATTGGAGCTAATACTGGACTGCAAAAAACTGTTGGGTTGTTGCCACTTTGGTTGATTTATCTCGATAATTGGTTGACTGAGTTGAGTTTTGCTCATCCGACTATGCTCAAATTCTCTCAGACTCCAGCGAGCAAGTAGAGTTAGGTAATCCACGTCTCGATCATTAAACTGCCTTTCAGTCCAATCCATTACTTCTAAAGCGCCAATACACACCCCAGAAGAGCTAATCAGAGGAACTCCTAAATAGGTTTTGATACCGTAATATTGAACCAAAGCGCTATGGGCAAAAAAGGCATTACTCAGGGTATTCTCAATAACTAACGGTTGTTGGCTATCGATAACATACATCCCGAAAGACTCCTGAAGAGATATTTTTCGGTGAGTAGCTAACTGATCTGTCAGACCAATGCTGGACAAGCCTACTGCGGACTTGAACCAGAGTTCATCTTCAACCGCTAGACTTAAAATACTAATGGTTGCACTAGAAAAACTTGCAGCTTTTTGAGTGGTTTCTTCAAAAACAGGAACTGCCTCAGAAACTAATAAACCTAGCTCAGTGAGAGTAGTTAGTCTCTGTTCTTTTCTGGAGGAAGGCGTAAGACCATCCAAACGGCAAAAAAGTTGGTTTTTCGGTTTAGTCATATTGTTGACTGATAACCCTAAATCTGGTGCTTGCACTGGTATCACTAAATTTTTGAATAATAGGAAGATTAATGAAGTGACTGCAAGCCCTGTATTAATGAGGCAAGGTGCTATTCAAAAATCTCAAAGATTGTTCGTGGTCTGACAGTTTTACACTATAAATAGTAAATATATAACCCCCAAACGCCAAACTTTACTCAGTTAATTCCTCTCTAAGTTAATGGAGAAGAATCTGCGCGCTTCTTAGCTTGCTAATTTTAAAGTTCCCGAAAAACTATCTGAACGAACATTTTCGGCAGAAATTCTCAAAATAATAGTGCTTTAACCCCAAAAATTTGTTAAAGTTCCCAGAGTTTGAAGATTCAGCACAGTTTGCTTATCTATCTACCATCAACCTTTTAGTTTCTGTTTGCCCAAGCGGGGTGAGCAAAAATAGCATCAATCACTCTCACTCCTCTAAGTTGATTAGATAAAGGCAAATGACCTTGAGGGGCGCTCAAATTCCAAGTAAAATCTTGAGGATAGCGAGTCCAGGTATTACCAGATTTCCAGTCTATCTTTGTCCACAGTTTAGAGAAATCCCGACCAACGGATAACCAAATTTTCCTTTGTACAGAGAAGCCAAATTTTCCTTCAGAAGACATGCGCCATAACTGATCTAATGTTTGTAAGTCTGTAATAGGGAAATTGACCACTTCAGTGAAGTAAATCCATTTTCGTTCCACAGCAGCAGCGCCAGCTAACTGACACATTGTTTGCAAGGTTACCACATCAGCTTCTTGAAAATTTTGCTGTGCTAATAACTGCTGTAAAGGCTGATAATCAATATCTACTGCGGACTTGAGTGGCACAACACCATGGGGATAGTGGTTATGGAGAAACTCTTGAATTTTGGGGTTTTTATCTGAGTAAAGAGCATGATATGCTTTGCCCAAAGCCAAATTATCAGATTGACTTTTGACTGAGACCATCCAATCCATAAGAGTATTTAAACCCTCGTCACCATCTGTTTCTAATAATTGAGAAACTAACTTTAATTGATTTTTTTCGGATTCTGAGTATATTGAATGGTTTATGCTATTGATATCCTGCATATAATCTTTTCCTACAGCGGAGTTCCTGCTATTTCAACAGCTTAGAAGTTTGAAGTAAGCTTGTCACAAGTTTTATTTGCTTAACTACTGAGTGTTTATACTCAGACTAGATTATGCAAATATTATCATGGTTTTGCTCTTTGACAGGGTTCCCATGGTTCATCTCTGAAGATCGAGTTTAAACTAAATGACCTGACTATACTTTCTCATATCCTTGTTCATAGGCAAAACGTACTAGCTGAGTACGATTGCTGAGATTGAGTTTGTTGAGGATATTACTTAAATGAGTTTGAACGGTTCTGGGGCTAATAAATAGACGCTCACTGATTTGCTTATTAGTATATCCTTGAATAGTTTCCCAAAAAACTCTCTCTTCTGCTGGGGTTAAAGGTAGGGGCTTGGGAGAAGTCGATGAGGTCGTTGAGATCGCTGAGATATTAGCTGGGACATGTGATTGAGACTCTGAAGCATGACTAATTTGTTCTAAAGTACTTTTCCCTTGAGAATTTGCTAGTTGCTCAATCAGGTGCACAATTTCAGCGTGAACTCGGCGCGATCGCTCGATCAGAGCTTCGATATTAGCCAATAACTCCTTCATCTCAAAAGGTTTAGTTAAATAGCTATCGGCACCAATAGTACGCCCCTGGATACGATCATCTAACTCGTTTTTGGCGGAAAGGAAAATAAAGGGAATTAACTTTCCCGATGGTTGCGATCGCAATTGGCGGCAAAATTCAAATCCATCCATTTCTGGCATGGAAACGTCAGAGACGATGATATCTGGGATGTCTTGACTAAACTTAATTAACGCCTCTGTTGCTGAACCTACAGAAACTACCTGATATCCTTTTTGCTCTAAAGAGTTTTGCAAGACCTTACGCAAAGTAAGATCATCATCTACTACTAAAATCTTTTTCATTTCGTATTATTAAGGTAATTTAAGCCCCGCCGTTTTGCTGCTTTTTAATAGCGGGACATAAAACAAAAATATTTTGCTAATGTCAAGTCGAGGCAATTTAATTGTACTGTAGCTATATTCAGTTTGTTCTTGAACCCAATTTTATGTACGAAAAACTTACTCCCCCAACTACTGGCTCCAAAATTACTTTCCAAGACGGTAAGCCCGTCGTCCCCAACGATCCGATTATCCCTTTTATTCGTGGCGATGGTACTGGAGTTGATATTTGGCCAGCCACAGAAGCTGTAATCGATGCTGCGGTAAAGGCTGCCTATGGAGATCAGCGTAAGATTAATTGGTTCAAGGTATATGCAGGGGATGAAGCTTGTGATAAGTATGGAACTTATCAGTATCTTCCTCAAGATACCTTAAATGCGATTAAAGAATATGGAGTAGCGATAAAAGGTCCTTTGACTACTCCCGTCGGTGGCGGAATTCGCTCCCTTAATGTCGCTTTACGCCAAATATTTCAACTCTACGCTTGTGTACGTCCTTGTCGCTACTATCAAGGGACACCTTCGCCTCATAAATATCCCGACAAGCTGGAAGTGATTGTCTATCGAGAAAATACTGAAGATATCTACTTGGGGATCGAATGGAAACAGGGAGACGAAATTGCCAATAAGCTAATTAATCTCTTGAATCAGGAGTTAATTCCCAGCACTCCCGAACACGGTAGCAAACAAATTCCTCTCGATGCCGGAATTGGAATTAAACCCATTAGTAAAACTGGTTCTCAACGTTTAGTCAGAAAAGCAATCCAGCACGCCTTGACACTTTCACCAGACAAACAGCAAGTCACCCTGGTACACAAAGGTAATATTATGAAATACACAGAAGGGGCCTTTCGTGATTGGGGTTACGAGCTAGCTCGCCGTGAATTTCGAGATGAATGCATCACCGAGAGAGAATCGTGGATTCTAAGTAATAAAGAAGCTAATGCGGAACTGACGGTTGAAGAAAATGCGCGTAAAATCGAACCGGGATACGATGCTTTAACTCCTGAAAAACAATCCCAGATTTGCCAAGAGGTTGAAGAGGTTTTGTCACAAATTTGGGATACTCATGGTGCAGGAAAATGGAAAAATAAAGTTATGGTTAATGATCGCATTGCCGATAGCATTTTTCAGCAAATCCAAACTCGCCCCGACGAATATTCGATCTTGGCGACCATGAACTTAAATGGGGACTATCTTTCTGATGCTGCTGCTGCTATTGTTGGTGGTTTGGGGATGAGTCCTGGGGCTAATATTGGTGACACCTGTGCCATCTTTGAGGCTACCCACGGCACAGCTCCCAAACATGCGGGACTAGATCGAATTAACCCAGGATCGGTGATTTTATCTGGGGTCATGATGTTGGAATTTATGGGCTGGCAAGAAGCTGCGGATTTAATTCAGGCAGGTTTGGCGAAAGCGATCGCTAATCGAGAAGTAACCTATGATTTAGCTAGGTTGATGGAGCCACCAGTAGATCCTCCCCTAAAGTGTTCCGAGTTTGCCCATGCCATAATTAAATACTTTAGCTGATCATCAGCAGCATTAACCATTTACTAACTACTGAGCTAAAATTTATCAGAGACATAGATGCGGCAATGCTTCTAATTCTTGATCTGACTCACCAAGTATCTTAACTATCAACTGGCAGATTTAAGCAAAATGATGTTTTCTGAAAAATCCTTTGATATAGTCTTGTATATCAGTGACTAATTGTCCCATTGTCGCACCAACTGAATATCTTATTTTATTCTTAAATCTTATGTCTGATGAGCTAATAGGAGGACGCTACCGAGTTATCGATTGTCTCAGAACTACAGGCTTTTGTGAAACTTATGTAGCAGAAGATACTCATCTTCCCGGAAATCCCCGTTGTGTAGTCAAAAAGCTACAACCGCAATCTAATGAAGATTTTGTTCTAGAGACGGCCAGAAGGTTGTTTGACAACGAAGCCAAAGTCCTTTATAAGCTGAACGGTCATCGGCAGATTCCTCGTTTATTAGCTCATCTAGAGGTGGATGAAGAGTTTTATTTGGTGCAAGAGTATATTGAGGGACATGATCTGGGACAGACGGAAATTATTCCTGGTGAGCGCTGGCAAGAGGCTAAAGTAAGAAGGCTCTTGATTGATGTTCTAAAAATTCTCTCATTTGTCCACCAGAATAATGTGATTCATCGGGATATTAAGCCGTCTAACTTGATTCGTCGTAGTTCGGACGGCAAGATTTTTTTGATTGATTTTGGCGCAGTCAAAGAAATTACTAATATGACCTTAACAGAAGGGCAGGGTAACGTTTTGACTGTTGCTATTGGTACCCCTGGTTACATGGCTAGCGAACAACAAAGGGGCGATCCCCGCTTTAATAGCGATATCTATGCCCTTGGTGTCACAGCAATTCAAGCGATTACGGGGTTTCATCCCGATCAGTTACCCCGCGATCGCGATACAGGAGAAATTAGGTGGCGCGATCGCGCTCCTGACTGTAGTGAGGAATTGGCTCATGTTCTCGACAAAATGGTGCGGAATGATTTTCTGCAACGTTATAAAAACGTCCATGAAGCATTGGAAGATCTTCGTAATCCTCACAAGCAAGACTCGGATACATTATCATCAGATGGTAAGCCGATATCTGTCGGTATTCCTGATCCCCCAGCTAAAACATCAGGCTCTAAAAAACTTTTGCTATTTGCAGTGTTGCCATTAAGTCTGGGATTACTATTTCTCGCTCCCAAAATTTGGCAGGCTGTACAGGCATTAAAATACTACAATGAGGGGAATTCTCTAATTGAGGCGGGGGAATATGAATCAGCAATATCAGCTTTTGATCAAGCACTAACTAATCGTAATGATTTTGCTCAAGCTTGGACGAACAAGGGGTTTGCTCAAGGAAAGCTAGGTAGACATTTAGAAAAGTTTTCTTCCTGTGTTCAGGCAACAGATGTAGCTTCAGACTTCTCAGAGGCTTGGAACTGCCGCGGACTAGCTAGATTCGATCTCCAACAATATGAAAAAGCTTTAGAAGAGTATAATAAAGCGATCGCTGTAGATGCTGACTTCTATCGTGGTTGGTATAATAAAGGGCAAGTATTATTAAAGCTTGGTCAGCCTAGAGAGGCGATTGATGCCACTAGGCAAGTACTAAGAATTAAGCCAGATTATTTTCTCGCTTGGACTCAGCTTTGTCGAGCTTTATACGATTTAGAACAGTACCAAGATGCCAAAGCACATTGCGAAGAATCGATGAAATTAAACCGCAATTATCCTCCGACATCTACTCTTCTAAAGCAAGTAGAAGAAAAACTGAAGTAAATCTAATGTCAACAAAATTGACTATAGTCAGTAAATGGTCAACTATTTGCCCAAGAATTTGGGTCTTAAGCCTAATAGGCTCCAAAAATCGACCTGGTAAGAAATTGATTGCACTCCTCTAGTTTTATATTCAGATTTCTTGAGCTGCAAATTCTTATCGAGAATCGAATCAACTACATCTCTAGCAACGTTTGCTGGTTCTGATTCTGAGGTTGGATGTAAAGTAAGTAGGATTTTACTACAGTCACTTTCCCCTGCATTGGCACAAATAACAGGCAAACCACCCTGTTCTGTACCAACAAAGTTAATGTTAGATAGATCGTAACCCTGGGCGGAGTAGTTTTCCAACTTTTCCGAAACCATATTACAAAGCTGATCAGGACTAGCGTCAGATTTGTAGGCTAGTGCTTTTTCTTTCCAATGAAAGATTGGCAACTCAACCTCGCTTTCTGTAGACTTAGCTACGGTTGTCGGGACACCTTCTTTGACCTGACAAGAAAAATTCAGACTCGGTTCATTAGGGGAGTTGGCAATGGCAGGGGTTGCTAGAGCCAATGCTCCTGTAGCTAATAATGCCGACAAATATTTGATTTTCATGTTTATTAATACACCTCGATAAAGTAAAAATCCACCAGCTACTGCCTGTATGCTAATGTCTTGCATGTATATATGTTTAAATCTTAAGACATAAGCAGTTTTATTTCCCTTAACGGGAAACTTAAGTTAATTAAAATAAACTACTGAGCAAAAAATAGATTTCTTTTCCAGTATGGCTTTTGAGTATTGCACTACTTTATTATTTAGTATAAAAAATCTACTTCTGCGTAGCAAATCTTCAAGCTCTAAAAACACAAACTTTACACAAGATTTATATTTGTTAATGTAATGGAGTCAATTCTTCAGAAAAAAGCGACCTTTAACCGAATTTTGTCCCTGAGAAATTTATGACAAACAATCTTCTAGAAGTAACAAATGTTTATGCTGGGTATGTCAAAGATCTCAACATCTTGCAAGGAATTAATTTTCGGATTGCTCCTGGAGAATTGGTAGCTGTTATCGGACCAAACGGTGCCGGAAAATCAACTTTAGCTAAAGCTATTTTTGGCTTACTCACTCCTGAACAGGGGCAAATTATTTTCCAAGGAGAAAATATAGCAGGACTAAAATCAGACAAAATTGTCAAAAGGGGAATGTGCTATGTTCCTCAGATAACTAATGTTTTTGCATCTCTTTCGGTGGAAGAGAATTTAGAGATGGGAGCATTCATTCGGAGTGGATCTCTTAGCTCTCTCAAGCAAAAGATATATACTATGTTTCCTAAATTGGGTGAGCGTCGTCGCCAAAAGGCAGGTACTTTATCTGGAGGAGAAAGGCAAATGTTAGCTATGGGCAAAGCTTTGATGCTAGAGCCAGATTTGTTGCTTTTAGATGAACCTTCAGCGGCTTTATCCCCAATTTTGGTCAATTCAGTCTTAGAACAGGTAAAAGCTATTAATCAAACAGGCACAGCGATTGTCTTGGTGGAGCAGAATGCCAAAAAAGCATTGGCTATGGCAGATCGTGGATATGTCTTGGAAAATGGTCGAGATCGTTTTGAAGGGAAGGGACTGGATTTATTAAATGATCCCAAAGTCGGTGAGCTATATCTTGGTGCAGCCTTTAAATCTGAGTAGCTTCTAACTATGAGTCGGTTGAACAATTGAGTTTATCGTCATATTAATTTAATATTGTTTGAAGTAGCGCAATAAAAGTTTATATATTTTTATATCGTTACTGAGAAATGACAGATATTTCCCAGGTATTATAGATAATGGCTTAGCAGACTGAGCTGTAATTTTTATTGATCTGGTTTTAGTAAATTAGTAAACTTTAGGAGAAAAAATGGACTTTGTAAGCAACATTTTTAGTGTTTTTGGCAATATTAACTTCACTGTCATCTTCCAATTGCTCTGTGTGGCATTAGTTATGATTTCTGGTCCGGCAGTAATCTTTTTGTTGGCTTTGCGTGGTGGAGATCTCTAAGGAACCGATTATAATTTTATATTTCTGCGGATAACTGCTCTTTTGGCTTGACAGGGGAGCAGACTTGTAATGAGTTTTAAAAATATTCTGAAAATATTGCCAGTACTTAGGTACTTTGTGTTTTGCCGAGGAGCATTTTGGTTCTAGCAGTAATACTTGACCAGTCTTGATTAATGAGCGCATTCTTCGGGAATAGATTGCTAGAAATGCCAACCGCGATCGCTCCTGAGCGAATCATGCTACCTGCATTTTCCAGGGAAATGCCACCAGTAGGAATTAGAGGAATATGACTTAGAGGGCCTTGGAGGCACTTAATATATTCTGCTCCTCCCAGGGACTTAATGGGAAAAATTTTGACTACTTTCGCTCCTTGTTGCCAAGCATTGACCGCTTCGCTGGGAGTAAATACACCAGGAATAAACGGTATTTGATAACAAGACTGGGAAATCTCTAATAGTTTGGGATCGAAGTGGGGTGCAAAGGCAAACTGTGCCCCTGCTGCAACTGCACTCTTTAGTTGATGAGAATCAAGGATAGTTCCCGTGCCGATAGTACAATGTGGTAGTTGGGATCTTAGTTTAGAGATTAAGTCTTCAGGGCGATCGCTATTCCAAGTAATTTCAATTAAGTTCATTCCCCCCGCAGCTACAGCCTCAGCCATTTTACAAGCTAAGTGATAATCAGAACAGCGAATTATGGCGATCGCTCTATGCTGCCGTAAAAGCTTTAACCATGCTTCCATAAATGTAACTATTTCCGAAGAACTTGTGCTGATGACTTTTTAAGTAGTAATGGGCGAATGACCAATAACACTTTACACCGTTAATAAACAGCACTAGCCAAATTTTTTATAAAGAGCGAATACGGCTCTTATAAGCTCGGTTATCTAAACCATTTCCTACATTTACGGTTTGCGGGTTAATTTGCTGCTGCAAAATTTTGATGCGATCCGAGGTTGCGGGATGAGTGCTCAAGAAACCAGGAGTAGAACCACCTCTTTGAAGTAATTTTTGCATAAAGCCCAGTATCCCCGCAGGAGCATAATTAGCTTTAGTCATATTTTTTAGACCAAAACGATCTGCCTCCAACTCATCAGAGCGACTATTGGGACGACTGACTGCTAGCTCGACTCCAATTTGTATGGCATTGTTGCGATCTAGACCTGCTGCGGAAAGTAGCCCTTGAGCCAGAGCGCGATCGCGCATTTGTTCAATACCATGACGACCAGCAATATGACCGATCTCGTGTCCAATTACGCTAGCTAATTCTGCTTCGTTGTCTGCTGCTGCAATCAAGCCTTTGTTGACGTAAACGTATCCTCCCATCGTGGCAAAAGCATTGATACTGTCGTCATCAACTACTTGAAAGGTATAGGGAATATCAGGACGTTGACTGGTTTTGGCCAGTCGCTGACCAATTTGATTGATGTAATTGTTGATTGATCGATTGCGATAGATCTTAGCTTGACCAGAACTAATTAACTCTTTATTAATGGCTTGACCTAATTCCACTTCTTGAGCATTAGAAATATTGGATATTTGAACAATCTGAATACCTCTAATCATCAACTCAAGCCAAGAAATGCCGAAACTGGGTTGAATGTTGAGCAGGCTGATACTAATAGTAACTATAAAAGTAATTAAACCGTACACAAGACGACGGTAATAATGATTAGAAAATCTAGAAAATCGCTGAAACATAGTCAAACGCCTAACAATCTCTGTGAGTGCAAGAAGGGTGTGATATTTAATATGACGGTAAACTACATAAATAAGTTGCTATATACCTCTACATTTTCCCCAAGAAAGTTACGGGCACAATACTTGCTCTATGAATTGTCAAATTGTGAGCCTAAAAATTTGCTGACGCTCAAAGCTTGTTACGAATAATCAACGAAGTGACTAAGTACTAGTGTTAATTGAAAGAAATTGATAGTTTACAAGAGAAGTTAAGGAAATTGCGCAATAGCTTAAGACTCACTATGAAAATTTCCGCCTCAACTGAAGTTGAATGGGCAACTATTACACCTGATAAAGTAGTCGTAGCAAATACCGAAAACACTTGGATATGTTCGTCTTTTGCTCATAACGGTCAATTCGCTGACCCGACGATTGGTATTGGCGATAGCACCAAAACAAGTAAGCTGTTAGACGGAGCTATGGTAGCCGCGAGTATGGCTACCGCTTTTAACCCTAAATCCCTTACTTTGTCTTCAAATCGATTAGTCTGGCAACTTATTGGAGCTTATCAAATAGCTTATGCTACTCCAATACTAATGCAAAAGGCTAGTCAACGTTTTGCGATCGCACTTCGCCATGATTTAAGTAATTGGGCAGGGGAAAAAGCCAGGAAAAAAGCTGCTCAGCCTCGACTACTGTTGCTCGATATTGAATCCCTGGGATACAGAGCAGAAGAATTGGTTCGAGCAATCACTCCTTCTGTGTCAACGACCTTAGTAGACTATTGCCAAAGAAGTGTGCACGATCAAGATCCGATTGATTGTGTTGGCTATGTTCATGCTTTAGAACGTTTGTCCCTCAGTTCCAGAAAAAAAGCTCTGCAAAAGATAGACAATTGCTTACCATCGGATGTCGATTTTAGCCGTTATTTAGAAGTAAATAACAGCCTGGGTGGTGAGTCAAAAAATGTAGCGGGAAATGCAGATCTGATCGCCAGACTCTCTTCTGCTGAACGTACTCGTGTCATTAGAGCTTGTTATGAAACTGCTCTGTTGGCTTTTAGTCCTTCAACAGAAGCTTATCTTTCGGAGATAGAACTAGAATATCTACTTCAGCCTTTTCGATTAGAAGCTTAGATTTTCCTGCTCAAAAAGTTTTGTTCATCTGAGTTTTGAATTAAGGAAGTTTTGCTAAGAGAAAAATTCAAGATTAATTTTAGAGTCAGTCTTCGAGGCTGGCTTTTTATTTTGGTAGCAAAAGTGTATTACTAATTACTGCAAAGCAACATCAAAGCGTTTGGCTAGTTGACGTTGAGAAATTTCTTCTTGTTCGTAGACATTAATAAATAATCTTTTGCCTTAAGTCCAGTGAGTATGCTTTCATCTCAGATTAGTAGACTAAATTTTGGTTAGTGTCTCTCACTAATTTGAGAAACGCTATATACTTTTTGTGATCATTGGTAAAAAACTGTTACGAGATGGGTTAATAAAAGGAACTGTCAAAACCCTTATGTAAGGATCATCGCTAATTCATACTGAGAAACTTTCATACTTCCGACTCTCTTAGTGTATGCTTCCACAAAGAGTTAGATAAATAAACATAAAAAATAAATGTCGATTAAAACAGATAAAATCCAGGTGGGTAAGTTTCAGTGGTTTTATCGTCAAACTGAACTGGAAAGCCAAAGAACACCCCTACTTTTTTTACATGGTTTGCCTTCCCATAGCTACACTTGGGAAAAATTAATGTCTCTGTTGGCAGATGAAGAGATTCCTAGCATTGCGACGGACTGGATTGGCTCTGGGTTTTCCGATAAACCTGACAAGAGGAATTTCGCCTATACTCCCGAAGCATTTTTGACAGCATTAGACCAATTAATTGCTGCCCTCAAGATAGAAAAATTTTATTTAGTTGTCCAAGGATTTTTGGGTTCAGTCGGCATCCAGTACGCTCTGCAAAATCCTGAGCAAATTGAAGGACTAATTATCCTTAATACTCCGATCGCTGTGGGAGCAAAACTTCCTTGGTCAATGAAACAGATGACTTTTCCCCTTGTGGGAGACATGATGACCCAAGATCCTCTGTTAGTTGATCGCAATATTGAAAAAGGTAGTGGCTTTGTAGTGGAAGACAAAAGCCTTGATATCCTGCGTAAACCCTTCTTGCAAAGTTCAGATGTTGGTCGAGCTTTGATGACGACTCTTAAAAAATTGCAGTTAGATACAGTCACTCAAGATATAGAAACTGGTTTAAAAGCTTGGTCTAAACCTACTTTAATTATTTGGGGAGCAGCCGATCAGTGGTTAGATGTTGTCGATGTTCAAAAAATTGCTGCCGCAAATTCAGAAATCACCTTAGTTGAATTGCCCGAAGCTAAACATTATCCCCAAGAACACTGGTCATCAGAGATTGCTAAGGAAATTGTGCAATTTTTTCGCCGTAAAGTTTTCTAAAGGTGCAGGTTTCCTGAGAAAATTAAGACAAAGTAATATTTGTTTTGAGCAAGATGAAGATTTTTCGCCCTATTCTTTCTTTCATATTGATACTGGCTACAACCTTGTTGGTTAGCTGTGGTGGTCCGAGCACCTCTGCACCACCAACTTATACCCCTGAAAAACTGCAAAAAATTAGTACCTATCGTATTCCCTTAGACATTGCTCGTCAGAGACTTCCTGAATTAGGTGAGTCCATTAGTAATGAAGATTGGGTTGATGCTGATACTTTTCTCCATGGCCCTTTAGGATCAATCAGAAGAGACTTAACCTATTTATCCAAAGCTCTGCTTCCAGATGAGCAAGAGCCTGCCCTGGATTTAGCCAAGGACATTTTTAAACACTTTGAAAATATTGACGCGGCTGTAAGTGAAAAAAACTACACTGTAGCTAACAATCAGTATCGAGAAGTGGTAGCTGATTTAGATACTTATGCTAGTTTAATTCCCCAAACAAAAGAACCCGAAGCTCCTGCTAAACAAGCTATGCAGGAAGCTAAAAATGCCTTTGAGGGAGTAAAAGCGGAAGTGGAAGAAACGATTGAACAAATTACCCCTGATTTTGATGACGAAGATAACGCTTAAAATCAATCTGGATTGATTGTAAATTAGTTGGGCTGGGCACTGCCGAGCCTTTTTTTATTGACTTGATCGACGTGAGCGTCCAACAAAGCAAATTTGTAATGTCAGAAAGAAACAAGAGAGAACGCTGATCGCTTTTACTTTCATATTACTTGTGAGAATTGGTGCGATCTCCCTGTTGCTGGTAATATTTTGCATAATGCTTGATGAATATCGCGATTGTCCGCAGATAATTCGTAAGCTTGTAAAATTGCTTTGGCTGCTGCTTCGTGTTTACCCAGAGCGAATAAGCATCGACTGTAGTAATACCAAGCATGAGGATTTTTAGAATATTCTTCAGTCAACTGCTTTAATACTTTGATTCCTTTATCTTGCTCTCCTCGTAGAATAAAATATTGAGCTACTAAACTATGGGCTTGTGGTGAGCTTGAAGCCTGTTTGAGTAAGGAGTTAATCAGTTTTTTAGTTTGTTTGCCTTCTGCGTCGAATACCAATCTTTTGCGACATCTATTGGCGATCGCCCTTTTAAGTGTTTGAATATCTTGAGGGGCAACTTCTATAGCCTGATCTAAATGTCTTTCTGCTTCGGTCAAATTTCCCAATGCCAACAACAGATCGTGACTATAAATTAATGCTGTTAAATTGTGGGAATCGAGGGACAATATTGTTTTAAAGGTTGATAAAGCGACGGCAGGTTGTTCTGTTGCCATTTGTATTTGTCCCAAAGCCAACCAGTGAGCTAAATTTTTCGGTTCTAAAGTTGTCGCTGATTTAAAAGCGGCGATCGCATCCTTGCTATTACCCTGACAGGATTTGATTAAGCCTAATAAATGCTGTTTAGTAGCTGCTTTTTTAGCTACATCGACGGCACTTTCATAAACCGAGATCGCCTCTTCTTTCCTCTTCATAAGCTGTAAAATTTTACCCAGTTGAATACGAGGCTGGATTAACTGGGGTTGTCCTTTGATAACTCGATAATATTCGGGAACCGCTTCTGACCATCGACCTGTTTCATAAAGCAAATCAGCTAATTCTAGACGTTTTTTCCAGCCTGAGCTATATTTTTGGATATATTTATGCAAAGTTTTCAGTTTTTGTTCTTGTCTCTTAGGTTTTTGCTTGAGAACTATATATGCATTCAAATCCAATCCTGATGAAGCTGAAAGTTTAACCATACAGGAGGCAGAGTTTCTAGACATGAGATTGTGATCCTATAGTTTATTTCTTCAATATCGGAGTCGTCATTAATAGATAGATGAAAGTCTTTCTGCTCTAATTCCTGACTTTGAGTTTCATTGGGCTTTTCGGTATTTAATCCTGCGAAATATTTATCCAGAGACTTTTTAAGTATTTGTCTAGCTTCTTGAAGACGTTTGGCAACATTGCTTTGAGAAATTGATAGTTGCTTTGCGATGTCTGCATGAAACATTTCTTGATAATAACTAAGTATTAAGGGATCTCGTAATCTTGGAGATAAACTATCAATACAATTGCGGATGAATATATGTAGTTCTTGCTGGAGTAATTCTGACTCTGGATAATCAGAAGAAACTATTTCGTGATTATTAAGCGGAACATCTTCTATATTGTCAACACCTATTGCCTGATGTTTGCGTTGACGATGAATATCCATGCAAAGATTATGGGTAAATCGATTTAACCACCCCTTAAGATTAGTTATATTCAAAGCATAATTGGGTAATTTATCCCAAGCCTTGAGAGCTGCTAAACTCATTACTTCCTGGGCATCATCATGATTTTCTCCCATCCAAACCAGACAACGATGGTAAAGATAATTTCGATGGGATTCCCATATTTGCCAAAAAGCATGGCGATCGCCTTGTGCTAATCTAATTAATAACCTCTGTTCTTCTGTTTCTGGGGTAATAAAGTTAATTTTATAGAGATTTTGGGTACTAGAATATCTAAGATCTACCATTTTCCTCCTAATTTATTGATTAAGTTTCTGTTCTTTGATATCTCTAATTTTTTTCAATGCTGATTATTTATTACAGAAAATTTCTTAACCATAAACTAAGAAACTAAGCTCCAAATAAATAATTTTTAGCATCGATGATACTTCTCTAATAAATTACTTTTTCTTCTTTCTTGGTCTAATATTAATTCTCTTCGGTGACCACTGAACTCATAATACTCATGGCAAAACTCATATAAAAACCCATATAAAAACTCATGTAAAGTATCTTTTTATACAAAGAACTAGACTAATTTTAGCTGACAAACGACGACAGTTATACTACTCAGGGCAAAATTAGTTTTTTTGTATTGATGTATTTAACCTGCTATAGTTAAATTTACCTAGACAATTGAAAGCAAATAAGGTTTAAATATATAGTGCTGGAGTAGGGTTATTTTACAAGACTTATGGCGGTAGTTGCCTCAAATTTAGATTTTCTGATTGATATTTTTAATAACAAACTACTAGCAACTCAAAATCGTCCGCTTAATCCCTCGGAAATTGTTATCTTACGTGGGATCTGGAAATATCAGACCTATAATAAGATTGCCATGGAGGCAGGTTATAGTCCTGGCTACTTTACTAACGTAGTCGCACCAGAACTGTTTAAAAGACTTTCCCAAATCATTGAACAACGCATTACCAAGAAAAACTGTCGTGTCTTACTAGAGTCCTACGTTCAAGGGAAAACAACTACCGACAAAAAACTGGTTCGAGAAGAGTCAACAAATTATTCTGCCAATACCAACGACATTAGGAGCGGAATTAGTAATTCACCACTTCAATATCCAAGTGGTTCGATTCCCCTAGATTCAGCTTATTACATTGAGCGATCGCCTTTTCAAGAACAAGCTTATGAAGAAATCAAGAAACCTGGCGCGTTAATTAGAATCAAAGCCCCACAAGAAATGGGTAAAACTTCGTTGTTAACGAGAATCTTAGATTATGCTAGTCGCCAAAGATATCGCACAGTTAGTCTTGATCTTCAGCAAACTGACGAGGCTATTCTAGGGAATCTAAATCGATTCTTGCGCTGGCTATGTGCCAATATAAGTCACCAACTCCAACTCGAACCCAAACTGGATGAATATTGGGATGAAGATATCGGTGCCAAAATAAGCTGTACTATTTACTTCCAAGACTATCTTTTAGAGGAAATTGAGGAACCTTTAGTCTTAGCAATAGATGAAGTTAATCGTATTTTTGAACATCCCCAAGTGGCAAAAGATGTCTTACCCCTATTTCGTTCCTGGTACGAAGAAGCCAAGAGATTTCCTATTTGGCGTAAACTTCGTCTGATTGTAGTTCACTCCACAGAAATTTACGTTCCTCTGCAACTAAAACAGTCTCCCTTTAATGTCGGATTGCCAATTCAGTTGGATGGCTTAAGTTTAGCAGAGGTTAAAAAGCTAGCTCAATGTTATGGAATTAAATGGACAGAAGCAGAATTGAGGCAACTAATGGATCTTGTAGGGGGACACCCTGCTTTGGTCAGCATTGCCTTCTATTATCTTGTTAATGGTGAAATTACTTTCGAGCAATTACTAAAAACTGCTGGCAATACTACAGGAATATACAATTATCATCTACAGCGTCATTGGGTCAATTTAGAGGAACATCCAGACTTATTACTGGCTCTAAATTCTGTGATTAAATCAACTGAGCCTGTATCCCTAGAGCCGATTGTTGAATATAAATTAAGCAGTATGGGGTTAATTAAACAGATTGGAAACAAGGTAATTCCCATCTGTGAATTATATCGACAGTTTTTTCGACAAAACTAACACTATTCAAAATAGAGCGATCGCTTTTCTGGAATAAGAAGTGCGATCGCTTTGTATTTTATTAACAGTCTAAATCAAAAACAAAGCAGGTTCGACATTGAATCTTTCACCTAATTTCATAGCATGAGTTTTACTAATTTGACGTTTGGCATTAAGCACTTCAGATGCAATTCCTTGAGACTCAAAAACATCCAACAAATCAGCTTGTCGTAAATTATTAGCTTCCATTAAAAAAATTAGTCTTGATAAAGGCGTGGAATGCTTTTCTCCAAAATATTGTTTAGTTTCAAAATTTTCAATTAGCATAACCAATAAATCCAAAAGCTGTTCCTCTTCAGGAGTTAAATCATGTTTATTAGATAGAGTTTCAGCAATATCCAAAGCTCGTTTATTTTCCGCTTCATTTGTAATTACTTTGGGCAAATATTTAGTCAAAAGTTTGCCATAACGTTCAGGATTGATAGTGAGGGTCATTTTTCCACTTGTCCTTACTATATTCTGCGTGAGTTAAAAAATATTTGAAAAATATTAATTGTTTTTTATAATTAATATCCAATATCAATCGATACTTATTCCCTTTGATATTAATAACAGTAAAGTTCCCAACTGTTTCGGCTGTCGAAAAAGTTTTCTGAACATCAATTAAATTTTGCCAATGAACTTTCTTAATAGTATGATAAAAATCCTCAATTTGATTACTAACATCAGGATAGCTAGCGGCTGCTTCTCGCAATTTTGCGATCGCAATTAATCTCATAAGATATCATTAGAGATTGTTTTCATGACTTTTATTGTAGTTTTCATATTGAAAGTAATAAGTAAATTATAGTTAATCTTATCAGCGCAGGTGAATGAAGTGATGAAATGATGGAATTATATACATTTAGAGCGATGAACCTATGCAGAAACATTAAAAAAGCCCTAAAGCGATCGCATTTTTGTAAAATAGAAGTGCGATCTGATAATAAGAAAATTCAATATTTAATTGGCGATCAACCTATGCAAAAATAAAAACAAGCGATCGCTCTATCTAAAAAGAAACCATTAAAAATGCGCTCGGCTTTCTTCAATAAAGGAGTTTGGATAAAAGAGTTTGGTGGAAAATCAGTCGTGGTCGATAGCTAGATACAAAACTCTCTCTGGGATCTGCCCCTTTATTGAGTGGTTTGAGACTCTCGATCTCACCACTCAAGCTAGAATTGAAGTCCGCCTTGACCGAGTGAGGTTAGGCAATTTTGGTGATAGTAAAAGCCTGGGCGATGGTATTTATGAGCTTCGACTTCATTTTGGAGGTGGATATAGAATTTATTACGCAATATCAGGAAAAAAGGTAATCCTGCTACTAATAGGAGGAGCTAAAAAAAACCAAACCAAAGATATTAAAACTGCTCGTCGTTACTGGAAATCTTACCAAGAGGAACAAAAAAGAGGTTAACTAGAAATGCCAACAGAAGACTATCAACCATACCTAATAAAAAGATTGCAAGACTCGCAGTATGCAGCTATTTACCTAAAAGCTGCATTTGATGAAACCTTAGCCGACGGGAATACAGAAGCGTTTTTATTAGCGTTAAAAAATGTGGTTGAAGCCAAAGATTCTACTCAAAAGGTTACCAATGAATCAAATATCTCAAGGCAATATCTATATAAAATACTGAGTGGGAATAGAAATCCAACACTAGAAACTCTAACCTCAGTACTTCAAGCTGTAGGGCTAACAATTGATTTTAAACCAGCATCAGTCAAAGAGTAGTTATCAACCAATACTTATGACTATTTTAAAAACTTTCTGGATCAATAAACACGAAAGGCTTGCTCATGCTTCTTGATCGCTCTATGCAGAAACAAAAATAAGCGATCGCATAGATAGAAAAAAGACCACTGTAGCTGAGTATTTATATTTAATTGGCGATCGCCTGACCAAAAAACATTAAAAAAGCGATCGCTGTATCCAAAAAGAAGCCATTAAAATAAGTAGCTAGGACAACAATTGAGTAAGAAAAAATAAAGTAATGACAGTTCAATTAAAACCCGAACAGGAAAAGTTTATTCAAGAAAAAAATGTAATTTGGTTGCTGGGTTTCCAAATATGGGCAAAAGTTACAGCAGACTTGCGACAAACTTTGCGATCGCATTTCTAGAATAAAAGGTGAGATCTCACTGATTCTTAAAGATGTAAATATTAAAATAGTATTTTATACAGAAGAATCGAGAATACTTTACCAAAGTCAGTTCAGACAAACCATGAATATTGATACAGAAATCTGGCAAACAGTTGTGACAATGCCAGACTCACTTAAACAAGAACTTCTACATTATGCTAGGTATCTGAGGGAAAACTACTCGAAAAATATTTCACCAGATCATAAGCCTGTAAAAAAACGTCGTTCAGGAATATTAGAAGGAACGTTTGTCCTACCATTGCCCGATGATTTTGATGAACCATTAGAAGATTTTAAGGAATATATGGAATGAGTGATTTTTTATTAGATACTCATGCCTTTATCTGGTTATCTGAAAATGATTCTAATTTGCCTGATAATCTAAGGGATATGATTGATGTAGCAGATAGAGTTTATCTCAGTATTGCTAGTCTCTGGGAAATCGCTATTAAGTTAAATCTTGGTAAGTTATCACTACAACGCAACTATAAAACGATTGAGGCTGAACTTGAATCTTCAGATATTCTCTTACTACCTATTTCATTTATTGACACGCTGCAAATTCGTCATCTACCCTTATATCATCGCGATCCCTTTGACATAATGTTAATCGCTCAAGCAATCAATAGATCCCTTATTGTAATTAGTCGGGATACTAAATTCGATGCTTATCCAATTCAGAGACGATGGGAATGAATTGTTGATATACGATACAATTGCGATCGCATTACTGAGAAAAATCAAAAATGCCCTAAAGGATAAGCGATCGCATCTCTTTTTTAAAAATTTGCGATCGCTCTATCCAAAAAGAAACCATTAAAATAAGTAGCTAGGACAACAATTGAGTAAGAAAAAATAAAGTGATGACAATTCAATTAAAACCCGAACAGGAAAAGTTTATTCAAGAAAAAATTGCTAGTGGTGAATATAG
>CBDUCX010000040.1:0-24513 GCA_965365755.1 uncultured Pleurocapsa sp. | reverse complement strand
CTGACTGATACGTCGTTTATTTAAGCTTTTAATGTTTGGTGAATATTGCGATCGCACATCAAAGAAATGATTGATTTCAGTGAGAATTACTGCTAATTTAGCAATTAAACGGTCGCTACGGTATTGTGCAACTAATGACTCTACATCTTTATTGGGTGTTTGTAATGCCTGGTCAATTCTTTGTAAATCGTACTCCAGTGAATAGCTAGCAATTTTATAACAATTAAATCCTGGATCTAAATAGTCTGACAGTCCATGATTGAGACTAGAAAACACCTGACACCCACAGGCGAGAGCTTCTAAAGGAGGTAGACCAAAGCCTTCGGTAACACTACTAGTCGCCCAATATTCTGCTGAGTCATAAAGGTAGATTTTGCTGCGGTTGAACAACCCTGCTAGATCCTGAACGTAGCTAGTAATCAGCTCAACTTTATATAAGGACTGTAAAGCGGGAATCAACTGTTCAAGAAGGTAAGTAGAGGATTTACGAGCCTGTACCAAAATATCAATGTCCCGTGGTTGATCGAGATGGCGAAACTCGTCACTAATTTGGTTGGGTAAATAATAGATTAAACTATTGGCAGCCTTTTCCCCCCAATAGCCCATGGTGTTGCGACTGACGGTAATGATCGGTACGTGAGAAGGTAAGACAAAGCCATAGTTAGTACTGTGAGCATGATAGATCATATTTTGACCTGAAAGTTGATGGATAATTTTGGGTACATCGAAACCCCAACCAATCACAAAAATCACTGATTCAGGATCGCAAGTTGGCAATATATCCGTTAAAAAAGGACGCTGCTCTTCTCGTTGTCGATAAGTAACTACCTCTGCTTCACAGATCTGCTGTGCCAAATTACAGGTATTTAATTCTGCCCACAGTCCACCACCACCAAACTTACCGATTGTTCCTGGTAATAAAAAATATAATTTCCGCATCAATAAATTAAATTTTTCGATTGCTCACTAGTCTCTACGAACTACTAACTACTAACTACTAACGGGCAGCCAAACAATGAAAGTCGTACCTGGACTATTTGCTGATAAATTATTGGGGCTAATCAATTCAATTTTTCCCTGCATTTTACTTACTAACTCTCGGGCGATCGCTAATCCCAAACCCGTCCCTGGAATGTCTCCTTGGGTCTGTATACCTCGATAACGTCGTTCAAAAATCCGTTCTTGATCTGCCACAGGAATGCCATATCCCGTATCTTTAATGGCTATGCCCACCATCGCGTTGCTCGTCTCTAGCTCAAGTTGAACTTTGCCCCCTGAAGGGGTATATTTCAAAGCATTGTCAATTAAATTATTCAAGATTTCTCTCAGGGCAGCTAAATCCCCTTTCACTTGAGGAATAGTGGCAGGAAGATCATTAATTAACTCAATCTTTCTTTCTAGGGCGATCGCATTGGCGGTATTTAATAATGGCTCTAAAATTTGGTTTAAATCAACAGAATCTAGTTCAGAAGTAGAGCTGGGTAACAAAAAACTGCTCTGATCGATTGTATGGTCACTAGTTTCTAAGAGAGGAATCGAACCATTATCAGGAACAATCTGAGAATCAATGGCAGATAGTTTATTCGATTCTGCCTCAAACTGTTCTAACAATGCCTGAAAGCGATCGCTTTGTGCCAAGATGTTTTGAGCTAATTTGCTATTGGGATTATCTGGTAACATCCGCTTGAGTAATAATTTACCGAATGTCCGCAGTGCAGTTAGAGGATTACGTAGCTGATGCAGCAAATTGTCTAGGCGATCATGTTCAATTCGTCTGAGATTTTCTTGGATAGCTAATTTATTTTGCGCCCAATGATATTGGAATTCTATGTAACGAGCAATCGCGATCGTTCGAGCTATTTCTTCTATCTGCTGAAGTTCACTCTTCTGCCATTCTCGATCCTCACGTCCAGTAACTAATAAACCGATCAATGCCTCTTGATGAATTAAGGGTAATATCAATTGTTGTGTCTCTGCTGATTCTGTCCTCCAAGTATTTGCTGAATCAGTTATATTTTTATCTGTTAATTCATCAGGTAATAATTGAGCTATGGAATGAGACTTCAACCCTTGCCAAATATCAGATAGCTGAATCGGAGGAAGTTCAAAAAATCTTTGAGCTTGAGCTTGGGGATAGATTGCAAAAGGAAACAGTTGAGATTGCCCATCTTCCCCCATTTCATCTGTCAAATAGATAACGCTCCACATTGCTCCCAAACTTTGAGACAGCAAAGCTATCTGGGATTGGCATAGAGTGGCAAATTCGGCACTGGAAATATGATTATTCGACATTAATGCTCCACGGACATATATTATTTCCCGAAAATTACACGGTAGCTATAAAAATGACCGTCAATTTAATCTATATCTCAAATTTTTATTTGATTATTTTTCTAATTACCATTTCATCATAAAACATTAAACAACTCACGATTTAGATCCTATCTAAAATTAATGTTCAATGAAATGTTCTTTCGGTAATTACTTACGTAATCAGTTGATTTTTTTTGTTCATTACGATACAATAAGCTTCAAAAGCGTAACAAATAAGACAATATTACAATAAGTAAATCTTAGGAGGTCAAGGGGTTGGCAAGAAAACGCAAACGCAAGAGCCGTCGTCGTCAGGAAGGTCGTAAAATATTAGAGCTTATTCCTCAGTATCATATTGAAAGTGGCGAAGATAAACCAGTCACCGCTGCTCGTAACTACATAGCCTCCCTCGGGATAGTCCCTCCAGCAGTTTTGGTGGTTAAGAGAAACGAGCACACTACAGATCGTTACTTCTGGGCAGAAAAAGGTTTGTTTGGCGCTCAGTATGTAGAGGAAAATCATTTTCTTTTCCCCAGTTTACAATCGATTGATCTTCAAGAATGGGAGAGCGACAAAGCAGTTGCTACGGTAGCCACTCACTAGAGTTTTGCCTACAGCACTTTGTTAAGGCTGATCAAGGGAGATGAACATGAGTTCATCTCCTTTTATCTATATTATCCTAAGCTAAAATCGATTTAGCTAGTAGTTAATTTAATCCACTATTTGCACAGATAAGTTTGACTGAAGCTGAATTAATTCGTCTCGATGAGCCGTGATGGTCACCAAATTAGGGCTATTGGTTTTGGGTGTGACCTGAAGCAATATTTTTTCCAGTCGACCAGCTTTTTGCCAGTAGAAAACTCCAGCCACAGGGGCAACTAAAACGAGTAGCCAAAACACATGATTAACACTGGGAAATAATAAAAATAGAATTAGAGCCAGACAAGATAAACCTACTATTGCTAAAAAACTTAGTAGTATGGCCAAAAAAAGACTAGGTTGTACAAACCCTTCAAAAGTAACTTGTTTATTTTGAGCATCTATGGAAGTTAGTTGATAGGCTCTCCCTTCAAAATACTCCTGCAATTTTTTGAGTAAAATGTCTTCTGATTCGGCGGGAATAAGTTGAATTTGCTTAGTGCGGTCTTTGACCGAAGCGCGAATAAAGAAAAATAACCCGATCATCATCAGGAGGGTCAGAAAAAAAGTTGAGGAAATAACTGGCAAATTCACTAAATTAACTATATTGAGATTTTATTTAAGTATAGTATTAATCAATAAATCATTTGCGGTCAGCATAATAATGATTGTAATAGTGATAAGAACTAGTTGTACGATTAACCTGGTTAGCAACTACACCTAAAACTGGGACGTTAGACATTTGAATGTTATCTATGTTTTGCTTGAGCAAAGAGCGATCAGTTTTGCCAATCCTTACAACCAATATCACTCCATCAGTACGAGTTGACAATATTCTACCGTCAGCAAATCCTAGTATGGGTGGAGTATCATAGATAATCAAATCATATTTTCGACTGCTTCTAAGGCGTTCCATCAAAGCATACATTTTTTGAGAAGACAGCAAACGAGTGGGATCTGGAGGGATATCACCTGCAGTAATTACCGATAAATTTTCCCACTGAGGAACTTTAACAATAGCATCTTCTACATCTAAACCAGTAGCCAGAACGTTGCTCAAGCCTTCGTTGTTCTCGATTCCAATCCAGCGATGAACTTGAGGACGACGTAAATCAGCATCAATCAGGAGTACTTTTTGTTCCATAGCTGCTGCTGCCTGAGCTAAATGGCAAGAAACCGTAGATTTTCCTTCTGAAGGAATGGAGGAACTAATTACAAAAGAGCGGATCGACGTATCAGAACCTAAAAGCTTGATGTTAGTGTTGAGAGAGCGAAAAGACTCTAGAAACGGGGAAGCACCGTACCATTTCTGTTTACTATCGGCAGTGGATTTTTTAGGAGACTTTGATGATCGATTCAAATTAAGGGTTGTGTTGCCAATTTGGAGCTTAGGTAAACTGACTTTTTCCTTATTGGATAACACCTCAAGCTCATCTAAAGGCTTGAGATCTTTTTGGACAGGAATTAAACCAAGGATAGGTAAATTGATCTTTTCTTTCAACTCTTCGGAAGAGTGGAAAACAGGATCTAGACGTTCTGCCAACAGTGCCGCAGCAAAACCCAGGATTAAACCAGAAATTAAACCTAGGGTAATGTTACGCGGAGGATTTGGCGATATTGGATTTTCCAATACGCTTGGTTGAGAAATTGTCTGCCAGGGTAGAGCTTGTTGTGCTCCTTTTAGTTGTAGTTCTTCTTGTGCAGTCAAAAATCGAGTTAAGCTTTCGGTAGCTACTGTTAATTGTCGATTTAAATCGGTGTATTGACGAGCAATTACAGGCATTTGCTTGATGAGATCATCTAATTCAGCGATCGCATTTTGCAATACCTGCTCTCTTAACTCAAGTATTTGAATTTCGTTAGCGGCTTCGATGTACTTCTGATTAAGTTCCAAACGCAAGGTACTAGGAGAAGTTAAATTTGGGGTATTATCGACTGCGTTGCCAAGATTTTGTCCCAAAACTCCACTTGCTTCCTGTTGCAGCAGGGAGAGCAAACGAGATTTTTTATCTTCTAAGCTTAAAATAACAGGATTTTCGGCTGAAAAGCGGGCAGATTCTTGGGCTAGCTCTACCTCCACTTGCTGTAGCTCATTTAATAAATTTTGATATCGAGGAGATTCGCTCAAGTAGCTAGCAGCCAGAGCCTGTTCTGGCTGCAATCCTAACTGCTGTTTTAGCATTCGATATAAAGATCTGGTTTCTTTTAATTGGGTTTGAGTCTCGAAATACCTTTGCTCAAAATCAACATGCTGTTCAGCCAAGATCTCTGCTTGCCGTTCTGGATCTAACAGATTATATCGTTGACGAAATTTTTGGACTTTATCCTGCAACTGGTCAACTCGCTCTCTGACTTCTGGTAACTGGCTTTCAACAAAATCAATCCCTTGTCTGACTTCAACTCTTCTCTCTTCAAGAGAATAGCGTAGATAAGCTTCTGCTAAATTGTCTAAAACGAACTGAATTTTATCAGGATCGTTATCCACAAAAGACACTTCTAGTATCTTCGTTTTGTCCAGCTGCTCAATTTTTAAAGGAGATTTTTTCTGCTTGATTAGCTCCTCATATTCTATTTCTACATATTTAGCAGACAAATCTTCTATGATGGGATTTAATACACGAGGACTTCGCAATACCTCAATCTGAGTTTCATAGTCTAAACCACCTAAATCCTGCTGTAATACAGAAAGGGGGTCCTCTTGCTCTTCTGCTACTGGCTCTACCAGCAGTTTGAAACTTCCCTTGTATTTTGCTTCCTGGTTAAAAGTTATGATCGCCGTCGCAACTGTCACACCAGCAACTATGGCTCCAATTAAACGGAAACGATGTTTAATTATGCTCGACAACTGACGTAGATCGATACTATCTCCTTCGGCTTCTACTGACTGATTAGCTACAGGGAAGGAATAACCATAATTGTCTTTTCCATTTCTGAGACCAATTCCGTTGCCATTTCCATTTTTCAAAGGAAGATAAGTAGAACGATCTGAACTTCTATCGGGCATTATTTTATCAATCCTCACAACACGGATTATTTTAAATTAGTCATAACAACCCATTACCACTACAAAATGCAGTGGAATAATGGGTGGAACTTTCCTAGATATCTCTGATCTAGAAGATGGCATTAAATAAACCAAACATATTTTGGAAAGGAGAAGTAACTTTTCCGATTCCGTCAAAGGCGGCAGTTGAACCAGAGCGACCCACAATCACAACGTCATTTTGACCAAGAACAGGGTTAGTTTCCTCATTGACTTCTGCACCAAAATCAACTTTGACTTTGCGCTTTTCAACAGTACCATTAGGTTTAAGACTAACTAACTCCACCTCTTTACTATTAGCACGCTGTTTATCAAATCCTCCAGCAGCTAAGATAGCCTGGGTTAGGGGAGTGTTTGGTTTAACCTCCACGGGACCGGGAGTTGTTACTTCTCCCACAACATTCACTGTAATAGAGGCTGGAGAAAAAGTTCCAGCAGCCGTTCTTTGTCTTTCTGCCTCTGTGATTGTTAGAGGGTCTGCTTCAGGAATAATGACCTTATCACCTTCTTGCAAAATAATATCTTGGCTAGTATCTCCAGATTGCAGTACTTCCCAAAGATTTACCGCAATAATTTTCTCTTGACCATCCCAGGAAGTTCGCTTGACTTCTACTTGTTTAATATCTGCTAGAGGTTTGATACCTTGAGCAGCATTTATTGCTTGAGAAAGTCTGGGAGGTGCGGAATCTTGTTTCCCTTGGTTCGTCGCGTTATTGTTATTATCACGCAATAGCTCGGACTTGATGAAGTGGGAGCCTGGGCGATACACTTCACCAACCACTGCCACCTTGATTGGCTTGTCAGACTGCAAACCAAAGCTTGCCTCGGCTAGTCGATCCAATTCAGCAGGATTGATTTCGTCAGTTGTCGGTACGAAAACTGTATCTCCATCACGAAGGGAAATATCTTGTCTGATTTGGCTCTTCGTCAACAGATCCCAAAGATTAGCATTGTAAAGGACTTCTTTTCCGCCAATTTGTCTGGTTACTCTAACATTTCTTACATCGGCAATAGTGGTAATGCCTCCCGCCTGTTGTAACATATCTGTGACACTGGGAAATTGTAGACTATCAGGTGTCAGAGATACCTCATAAGTACCTGGATTGTCTACTTCTCCCGCAACACCAATTCTTAAGGGGCGAGGTGAAACTAAACCCACAGTAACTATTGGTCTTTTGAGGTAGGTTGCATACTTTTTGGAAACCACTTCTGAAGTTTCTTTTAGACTTAAACCAGATACATTAACTCTACCAACTAAAGGCAAGCTTATAGTACCATCAACCAAGACAGGATATTGACCGCTATACTCTTTTACCTGGAAAATATCAAGATTAATATTATCTCCAGCACCTAAAGTATAGTCGGTTTCATCGGTGGCAAATTCTGTATTTGCTGGTGGAAGAGGTGCTGCAGTTTCACTAGAGTTTGAGTTGGGGGAATTCTGATTCTCTAGTGGGGGTAAATCTCGGTAGTTAAACTTTGGTTGTTCAGTGGAAGATTGCCCTGGGTTAGCGTCTTGCAATTCAATAGTATTGTCTTGAGCCATTGCTGGAGCAGAGGCAAGGGCTAAACTGAAAGATAAAACGATCGCGCTATATTTATTAAATCGGTCTAAAAATAATTGATACAAAACAGATGTAGTTTTCATAAAAATATCACAATGAAAAAGAGTAAATTATTGCGACTAGACTATCATTATTATCTCTTGAGGTTAAAATGTCGAAAAAGCGAAAACAGAAGTTTCCTTATCTAGTTGGTTCAAAGTGGACGGCAAAACAGAAATCATGGGGGTGGAGACATTTCCAAGTAGTCAACCGCAAAAACCAAGGAAAATGGGTCTTTGCGGAAATGATAGCATCCTGCGACCCCCAAACTCGCTTTTGGCTGAATGCGTCTCAGCTTAAGGATGATTCCCTATGGCTTCCAGGATGGAAAACTCTTCAAGAGATCGAAAAAACCTCCAGCTATGATAATGTTAACAATTCTAGCTATTAATCTTGTTTATTTATTTAAAGATTGAATCAAGTTTTTGCTAATATCGCTCAATAAAATAGCTTGAAAAGATAATAGCATTATCTTTAGATGATTTTTTTTTAGTTTCAAAATTTAATTTCAAATATCAATGAAGAATATCATCATCACCCTATTAAATGTTGGCAAAACGTCTAACAGAGTTTCAGTACTTGAAGATCCTTGGCTCATAATCGAATCAGGTGAAATATGTGGGCTCTTGGCGATTAGGCGACCCCTAGCCTTCGGATCGCTAAAACTCCTTCATCAAAACTTCATAATTTTTACCTGCTAACAAGTCTGTAGGACGTGATAACTAGTAACTGTTTATACCAGTAGCCAAATAGAAGCGGACTCTAATCCTGGTGTTTTCTACTGAGGTTGCTAATTAAAGTATGTGCCAGACTCGGACTAAAAGTTTTAATAAGTTTTTAGTTAGATGGTGGATTTTCAAGCTGATTCTCAACAATTAGAGCAGATAAATGCGATTAATGTAGATAGTTTGCAGCAGGAAGTTATTGGTTTACTAGATCAGATTAATCTATTAATTGATCATACTCAAGCAGATTTAGATAGTTCTGGTGAACAAAAATATAATCAGTTTCAGGCGCAAATCTCTGCTGCGGGACGCAATGTTGCCAACTTAGAATTGAGAATGGCGATTGTCGCACCAATGAAAGCTGGCAAATCGACTATTATTAATGCGATCGCAGGAGAGGAGTTATTACCTAGCTGCGCAGTGGCGATGACTACTATTCCTACAGAGATCGTCTTCGATTCTGAGATTAACCAGCCAGTTCTTTATTTAAGTCAAGATACTCTGGATGTATTTCAGCAACTTGAACAAGATTTAAGGCAAAAAGTAGCTCAGGTAGGAATTACTCCCCTTCAGGAAAGATTGAGCCGTTATCCACATTTACAAGACTTGTTTGCTAAGGTTGCGGCGGCGACTGATTTTTCGGTTAGGGAAGAAGTTACGGGTCAAAAAGCGATCGCCACAGTATTAAATTACCTGAACCACCTGATTCGACTCTACAGTGTGATTGAGCCAACTCAAGATCCCTTATCACGATTGAAAGATGTACCTTGCATTAAAGCTCCTAGCTTGAGTTTAGGCAATAAAGAAAGGAGCAAAAATTTAGGCAACCTGACTATTATTGATACACCTGGTCCTAATGAAGCAGGAGATGGCTTAAAGTTAACGGCAGTGGTAGAGGAACAACTGCGTCGTAGTTCAATTGTCTTGGTCGTATTAGACTTTACTCAACTCAATAGCGAAGCTGCGTCCAAAATCAAAGCACAGATTAAACCAATTATCGAATCTATTGGTACAAGTAATTTATATGTCTTGGTTAATAAGATCGATCAGCGTCGCCCAGGGGATATGACTCCTGAACAAGTTAAGGAATTCGTCGTGGCAGACTTGGGACTCAATCCAGACAGCGAACATCAGCGTGTGTTTGAAATTGCTGCTATTCGAGCTTTTACGGCGACTAAGTTTTTATTAGAAGTACAGCAGAATCCCAAAATTCAGTTACTAGAAATAAAATCTCTGGCCTCTTTAGGACAGGAGGTACTAGGAATCGACTGGGATGAAGAATTAGAAGACATTACAGTCAAAATTTTAGCCAAAAAAGCCCAAAAACTGTGGCATAAGTCTGGATTTGTCAGCTTTATCGATAGTGCGATCGCTGTTTTAATGAAAAATGCTGCTCCCCGGTGTTTGAACAATGCCCTAAACCTGAGTCGTAATCACCTATTAGCGATCCGAGATGAACTAAATCTACGTCATCATGCAATTTCCCAAGATACCGCCAAAATACAGTCAGAAATTAAATCTTTAGCCAGTGACTTAGATTATCTAGAATCTTGTCGCGAGCGTCTCAGTGGCATTGCCAATGTTAAAGTCGAGCTACAGCAAAATCTCCAGACACTTTTAGCTAAATTGAAAACTGAAGCGGCAATTAACGTCGAAAGTTTCTTTGTTGAGGAAGAATATGTTCAAGGAGATGCCATCAAGAAAGCTGATATTCATGCGAGAAATTTATTGCTGAGTAATCTAGCCGACTTTGAACTGTTTCCCAAATGGGTGTCTGAGAATCTTAAAGCGGGAATCGAATATAAAACGGCGGGGATTGTATCCTTTAAGACTGAACTAGAAGCGGAAGACTTTGCTCAAGAATCTATCAGCAAAGCAAAACATCGCTTAGAGGAGTTAATTCTGCAAGTCAGCGAAGATATCGAATCAGAAGTCAAACAGATGAGAAAAAATTTAGAGAAATTTCTCATTGAAGAAACTCAGGGAATTATTGAAAGAGCCAAAAATCGCCTGCAAACTGCCTTTGAAATTGAGCTAAATCTGCCATCTCCTATTCTTACTGACACAGAAGAAATACAAATAGAAGGGCAACTGGTAAAAATTAAGAGTCGTCTAGTTGATGATGGTTATGAAGAGCGCTTGGTCAAAAAGCGCGCTTGGTACTACTGGTTTGGCGCAATTCCTTTTTATAAGTCAGAAAAATATAAAAAGCCCTATAAAAAAGAAGACTATTATGCGGTTTCAGTTCACGAAATTGTTGAGCAAATCAATGAATCTAGTGACATTTTTATCGATCAGATACAGCAAAAAATAACAACTTATATAGAGCAGGAACTTCATCAGCAAGTTGATAACTTCTTTATCAAGCTAGATCAGTATTTAAGTAGCTATCTACAAAGTCTGCAACAAGCCCAATCTGACCACAAGCTCACTTTGGATCAAAGAGAAACTCTGTCCAATAGCCTATCTAGGTTAGTACCTCAAACCAGCAACTACATCAATCAAACCAATAACTATTTAGCAAAAACCCAGCAAATGTTACAAGGATGAATCACCAGATTGGAAATCGATAACCTTTTTAAGGCACAATTGAACTTACCCCAATTTTCCTAACAATCCTCAGTAGTTCACGATTGAATGAAAAAAATCTTTGTTGTTGATACTAATGTAATACTCCATGATCCAACGGCTATTTTACGCTTTGAAGATAATGAAATAATACTGCCGATCGCTGTCATTGAGGAGCTAGATCGCTTTAAAAAACAGCCAGAAATGACTGGGCGAAATGCTAGGGAAGTCGCCCGAACTCTAGATCAGCTACGTCAAAAAGGTCATTTGACCACGGGAGTGGAATTAAGTAACGGTGGCATTCTGCGGGTGGCATTGAGCGATCGCGAAACTCTGAAAAAACTGCCCTTGGAATTGAGTGGCGACGTGGCAGATAATGCGATCCTGGCGGTAGGAATGCAGTGTAAACAAAACTGTCAATGTCCTGTAATTGTGATCAGCAAAGATACCAATCTCCGCATCAAAGCCGATGCCCTGGGATTGAATGCTGAAGACTACGAAACTGATAAAGTGGACGTAGATGACCTCTATACTGGCACAACAGAAGTATTAGTTAGTGCAGAACAAATTGCTGAATTTTTTCAGGCGGGTTCAGTTACTCTCGATCAGAAATTTCTAGCCAATCAGGATATTACTCTAGTAGATAACGCCAATCCTTCCCACACGGCACTAGGGATGGTGGAAGGGACAAGCAGCAAAATTATTCCCCTCGTGGCTTTACCTAAACTCGGAGTGTCGCGGATTCGACCCCGTAATCGAGAACAAAGATTCGCCCTTAATTTACTGTTACAGGACTCAATTAAGTTAGTTACTTTGGTAGGAAAAGCAGGTACAGGCAAAACCTTACTGGCGATCGCCGCTGGACTGCAAAAAGTCGCCGACGAAAAGCTCTACAGTCGTCTGTTGATATCCCGTCCAGTAGTGCCAATGGGTAAAGATATTGGTTTTCTCCCTGGAGATATTAACGAAAAGCTAACTCCCTGGATGCAGCCTTTATATGACAATTTTGACCTGATTTTCGGTACTCATGATGCTCAAGAAAAGCCTGGACATTGGCGTAGAGGACATGAAGAATTAATCGAGATGGGACTACTGCAAATTGAACCCCTGACCTATATTCGCGGTCGCACTATTCCTCAACAGTTTTTAATTATTGATGAGGCGCAAAACCTTACTCCCCATGAAGTGAAAACAATTGTTACCCGTGCAGGGGAAGGCACCAAAGTCGTCCTCACAGGAGATCCCGATCAGATTGATAATCCCTATATTGATGCTGCTAGTAACGGTCTTACTTACGTCGTCGAAAGATTTAAACATGAACCGTTAGCAGGTCATATTACCCTGACTAAAGGAGAGCGTTCGAGTTTAGCAGAAAGAGCAACGGCATTGCTTTGAGATTCAGGAGAAGACAAAAAGAGCAAGATGAACACAGATTATAAAGCTATTCGTTATCATTCTCAAAATAATTTGGGCTGCTCTATGCCCTTGTTGATATATTTGATAGCATCTTCGACATAGTAATAGGTACGGCACGTTGGACAAATAAAAAAGTATTCGTAGTAGTAAGATTTGCTAGCTTTCACAGGCTTGTCCTTACGACGAATATGTTTTACTACCGGTGTTGAACACTTTCGACAGGGTTGACCCTCCTGTGTAATCTTTTGAGTCCCTTTTGATGTTGACAAAATCTTACCATTCTCAATGTCTTCATCATGTGTAATTACTTTTTCTTGGGCAGGATTACTTTCATAAAATTCATCTGGGATTAGATTTTTACTTTTACAGGCTTGGACTGCTAACTCATCACATCGCTCATTTTCAATATTGCCTGAATGTCCTTTTACCCACAAAAACTCTATTTGATGCTTTGTGCATTGTTCCAACAATCTCTCCCACAAATCTCGATTCTTAATCTTGCGCCAGTTTTTACTTTTCCAACGATTGACCCACCCTAATGTTATGGAGTCTACGAGATATTTTGAATCGCTATACAGTTTTACTTTACATGCTTCCTTCAGTTTTTCTAATGCTACGATTGCTGCAAGTAATTCCATTCGATTATTCGTTGTCAGACGAAAACCGTTAGATAATTCTTTACGATGCCTACCATAAATTAATACTATTCCATACCCTCCTGCCCCAGGGTTTGGATCACATGCACCATCTGTAAATATAACAACTTCTTTAAGTTCACCCATAGCTTTATGTTAAACGACTAGTATGTCAATCTCAGGTAGCGTGGGGAATACACACCCTACTGATAACCGCTATATTAAAGTAAGATTTATGTTTTGAAAATAAAAAATACCAGGATATATTTTCCAATATTCTTAGAATATATTAACTTTGAGAATTATTAACTATAGTTATTTTAATTAAGTTTATAGCCTGTCTCAAATAGATGAGATACAAAATCTTCCGAATTGCGAACTCCGTTCGCGCAGCGTGCCCGTAGGGCATACTCCGAACTCCGAACTCCGAACTTATCCTAACCAAGGCGTATCTCATTAATACAAGAAACGCTATAGTTAACGATGCAACATTTGCAATATTTAATAATCAAGCATTTCTAAGGCTTTACATTTAATTGAATTAATATCTACCATTTCCCATATTTCTTGTTCACTGCAATTCCCTTCAAATGCTTCTAAAGATGCATTCCTTAAGGCTGGAGAAATAGCATCATTGATTATTTCTTGCAAATCTTCTTGCTTTGCATAGTAACCGCTACTTTTTCTACGCTTATTAGTTCTATTAATTCTTTCGGCTGAATTCTTAATCGAGACTTCCCAAGATTTGGTAGTTCTTTTTTCTGCTGCTTGTTTAATAAGATGTAGGAGTAGAATGATAGTATAACTGTATATTTTATCCAGTTTATCTTCTTTGGACATTGCTTCTAGTTGATCAACAATTTCTAAGGCTTTTGCATAGTTGCCTGAATTGATACTTGCCCGAAGTTCTAATAATTCTTCCATTTTTAAATAATTTTCCAAAAAGAAATTTTCCAAAAAGAGTAGGGGCATATTTTTTAATTTTTAATACCCCCTAGTTGATTAATTTATTGATATTTATTTTGTTAGCAATGTTGGATACTTAATTGCCTAAGAACTGCTGTACTAGATTAGTCCAGGCCCTTTGTGTCGCCAGTCGTGTTCGATGGTCAACTTACCTGTCTCATCTTCCGACAATTCCCTGAGTTCACGACGGCGTTTTGCCTTAAGTTCAAGCTCTTTTTCTCTCAAGTCGCCTGGTTCGTTGATGTAGGCTTCCGTCTCAACTGCATAGTTATTAACTAGCCCTTCCTGGTCGATGGTATAGCCATCTCGGTTATGGAGATGTTCTGTATCGCCAGGGTCATCATGGTCAACATGACCGAAATGTTCGCCCTCTCTAGCTGCCCTAGCTACAGTTTCGGCGGGAATAATATGCGGGTCGTAGTGAGAAATAGTTGAATTAGAATTACTGTGAGCTTCCATAGATTCTTACTCCTTACTAATTTGAAAGTAATGATCTGAAGTACCTCAAGAAAAGATTTAACTATAGCGACGCTTACTTTATTTTAGCTCTAGATTTCCTGGGGCAAAAAAAAATTTATAGTGTGTGAGCAAGAATACCCTCACCCTTCAGGGAGAAGGGATGATAGCCTTACTATTTGTAATGAAGTAGGTAGGGATCAGTCGGCTACGGGTCGGATCGTAATTGCTCTAATTGATATTTTGGTGCTCAACTTGCATAAATTCTTTAAGTTAAACCTAAATTTAAAAATTAGTAAACTCATCAATTTATAGGAGGTATGACTCATGTTAAATGATCGTACTATGAGTACAACTGCTTCTTGGAAAATCAACAATATTCCTTTAATGGAAGAACTTTCTGACGAAGCTGCTACAGCAATTTCAGGAGGAAGATTCAAAAAACCATTGGAAACAGTTAATAATCCAGGTTTATTAACCGCTGATGGAGATGCAGTAAAGGTTTATATTGACGGAGTCTTGGTTAATTCTGTAATCACTGGGTAGTACAGTAGAGATAATCTTGATCTTTAATAGAAAATAGTAATTGCGATCGCCTTAAATGATTCAATTCAAAGTCGTCTCGTTTCTTGATATTGCGATCGCTCTTTCCCAACTCAAGTTTAATCCACAACCTTCTACTCAAAATCAATTCAAACCCTATTTAAAACGGTTCAATCGCAATTTGTTCTGTAACCCTTTCTACATCTTTAGGTGGGGAAAAGTTAAATATATCCCCAGGGATTGTTGCAGGGATGGTTTGATTAATTATTTCTTCTTTAACTACCAGATCTAATCCGTCTTTTGTCCCAGATAAGTCTACTCGCTCAATATCAGCCAACTGAGAATCAACATAAGTAATAACTTTAAAACTGTGATCGGCTGCGTCAAGATCATAAACGGCATATGTCTGTCCTTCTATCTGCTCGTTTTTGATGATCATATTCAGAAGGTCTATATTGGCAAATCGCTGGAAATATCTTAATAGCCTATCGGCAGGAAGTTTGGTTAATGCACGGGAAGCTATTTTGTTGTTTCTAACACCATTAAGAGTTTTTAGATAAAAGTTAGATACTGTCCCTACAGCAAGTCCTGCCTGAGATTCAATAAACTGCTGATATTCGCTAACTGAGTATTGATTTTGCTTTTGATCGTAAATCCATACCTGAATTCCATCCGAGATAACTTGATATTGTCTGTCTGATAATCCATTGGCATCAACGAAAGTAATCTCGGCTTTTACTTTGCTAGGTGCTGCTACCGTAGTGCTAATTTGAGCACGAGAAATAAGCGCTGTATTCGGTACTGTAGCAGTTATTTCTATCTCTGATTCTATTTGGTAGCGTTGTTGACCAAGTAATTTGCCAGTAGCTTGAACTAGAGGCATCGCCTGCATCAAGGGCGAAGATAGTATTGGATTAGGTGTAGCTTCAGGGGTTTCGGTGTTGGTCTGGGCTACCGTAGTCAGAGTATTAATATTACCTGTACTAAGCACTGCTAAACCAATTAATAACAAGAATTTCATGGCAAAAGATCGATAGTGATTAAAACTAGACTCCAGTAGCTGCGATCGCGAAATCGCTGTTCAGACATCCTCTAAATATACGTATGATCACTGAATCGAAACTAGGTAATTTAACTGATAAATTACTCTGTTTATTAATCTTAATCAAAATTTTATATTGGTGATTTGACTGATTACTAAACCCTGGTTACTCAGTTAGAACAGATATATAAATTTAAAATTAGATATATTTGTTATACATGGTTCTATTTAAGGAAATTTTACCATCAAAAACCATTTTGATAGTTGATGACAAAACCAATAATTTGCAACTGCTATCAAGATATTTAGAAAACGATAATTATAATATTCTCATTGCTCAAAGTGGCAAAAAAGCGATTCATATAGCTGAAGCTATAAGTCCAGATCTAATTTTATTGGACGTAATGATGCCCAAAATAAATGGCTTTAAGGTATGTCGTCGTCTAAAAAGTAACTCTCAGACTAAAGATATTCCCATTATCTTTATGACGGCATTAGCAGAAACCAAAAACAAAGTACAAGGCTTGGAATTAGGGGCAGTAGACTATATTACTAAACCAGTGGAGAAAGAAGAGCTAATTGCGCGGGTGAAGACCCATCTTTCTCTTCGGGATCTTCATCAAAGCTCTCTCAAAGATGCTGCTCAACGCAAACTGCTATTTGAAATTAGCGATCGCATTCGCCGTTCTCTCGACCTCACAGTAATTCTGCAAACTGCTACTAAAGAGATTAGAACTCTACTAAATTGCAATTTTGTGGGGTTAACTTCTCTCAATAAGCAAAAAGTTGCCATTGAAGCCTACTCTTCAGTGGAAGGAGTGGAAATAGATTTTCAAAAATCGTTTTCTTACGATTATTTTTGCCCTAGTCAAGATAAATATCAATCTTATCTGAGAGGGCATATCGAAGTAATCGAACAACCATACTCTCAAGACTATAAGGATAGCTCTGAAGCAGGCTCGTTATCAAATTTGCGATCGCGATTAATCGTACCAATTCTAATTAAAGATACAAATTACATAGAGGGCTTTTTCTCCTCTGCTGAAGACACGATGTTTACCAGTAATATTTTGTATGGTTGGTTAATTGCAGATCGATATTTCCCTGGACATTCTTGGCAATCAGACGAGATTGACTTACTTCGGGAGTTAACAACTCAGTTAGCCATTGGGATCAAACAGGGGTTACTTCACGAGCAATTATCCCAGCTAGCTTTGCTAGATTCTCTAACTCGTGTTTACAATCGTCGCTCCTTTGATCGCCAACTAAAAAGAGAATGGGGAAGACATAAACGAGTACCTGCTCCTTTATCCTTAATTATGTGCGATGTCGACTGTTTCAAAATCTACAATGATGCTTATGGTCATCAGCAGGGGGATAAATGTCTCCAACAAATAGCTAGAGCCATATCTTCCGCACTCAAAAGACCAGGGGATCTACTGGCTCGGTACGGAGGAGAAGAATTTGTAGTCATTTTGCCCCAAACCACCCAATCTGGAGCGGCTAAAGTTGGGGAGAATATTAGAAATGCCGTCAAAGCCTTAGAAATTCCTCATCATAATTCTTTGGTTGATTCTGTGGTGACAGTTAGTCTGGGAGTGGCCAGCACCATTCCTGACGCAGTAGATAATCCTCAGCTTTTAATTGAGGCAGCAGACCTGGCTCTCTATCAAGCTAAAGACCGTGGTCGTGATTGTGTGGCTGTATATCCAGAATCTATTTCTCATTCCAAAGACCGACAAGATTTAAAAATACGCTGGGTCAAACGTCTGCGTCAGGCTCTCAACAACAATCTATTTAGTCTTTATGCTCAATCAATTACCCCCCTTAAGGGAGATGACTCTCGTAAATCTTTTGAAGTTCTGTTGCGTCTTACTGACAGAAAAGATAAAGCAATTCTCCCTGGTGCATTTATGGATATCGCCGAGCGTAATTTCTTGATGACAGATATTGATACTTGGGTAGTTAATCATCTGTTGTCAACCCTAGAAAAATGCGATCGCACTGTTTGGGATCATCATCGTTTCTCCATCAATCTCTCAGGAGCATCCTTAAACAACGAGTCTTTTTTACAGTTTCTCAAACGACGAATAACCGAATGTCCTCTCCCTGCTGACTTATTTTGCTTTGAAATTACTGAATCGGTGGCTGTCTCAGATCTCGATCGGGTAGTTTCCTTTATCAATTCTCTTAAAGAGATTGGCTGTAGCTTTGCTCTCGATGATTTTGGGAAAGGAGTATCTTCTTTGACCTATCTTAAGAGTTTGCCTGTAGATTATCTAAAAATAGATGGTTCCTTCATCAGAGAGTTAAACGTCAATCCGTCTTCCAAAGTGATGGTCGAGGCGATAAATCATATTGCCGAAGGCTTTGGTCTTAAGACTGTGGCTGAATTTGTGGAAAATGAAACTATCTTAGATAGTGTTCGAGATTTAAATGTAGATTATGCTCAGGGTTTTCACCTGGGTCGTCCAGGAGCCTTAATGAATGTAATTAATTTGAGTTGATTATCTGGCTACGTTTCTGTTAAGGATTCAGATCGCTGTCAAGATAATTACTTCCGGTGCCATAAATACTGAAGGATAGTAGTAGCATGATTAAAGTAATACTCAATCCAATCGCCGTACCTGAAATAACTATCGTACCTGAATTTTTAATGGCGATCGCAATTAACGCCCAGACGAAAACGCCAACGTAAGCTAGATCAAGTCGAGGAATAGCAACGAAATGGGTAATCAAGCTAGCCAGCAACAGCATTATTATCGTCCATCCCACTGCACTAATTCCCCAACCACTCCACTGCCAAAATTCGAGGACAATTGCACCATTAACTATAGTTGCTACGCTAATCCAAGCTAAATAGATACTAATGGGAGTCCGCACCAACCACCTCTGCCATCGGGGCAGATGAATTTTAAAAGGTAAATGACTATAAGCAGCAATTAAAGGGAATAGGATACAGAGCATGGCAGCAAATGAAGCAGCGTACTGTCGATATAAAAAGCAAATCACCCAAATGATCTGAAATCCAGATGCGATCGCTAATTTATAGCCAATTTTTTCTAGTAAGAGATTATTTTGTTGTGTAGGTAGAGCTTGATAAATAGCTAAACTAATCAAACCCAGGTAAATTAAGCCCCAAATGGCAAAAGCGTAGCTGGCAGGAGTAATCAGCACATTGCCAAAGATATTCTGGGAAATAGCACCAATAGTTGACCCGTTAGGAGGATCGATATTAGCCCATATGTTCATGCCAAAAGCAGCCAGAATGGTAACCAGAGTTAGTATTTGCCTCATGATAGCTGAGTTACTATTAAAAATATAGCGATCGCGCATGTGTTAACAAGAGTCTTTCATTGATAGCGAACTATATTCATTCTACCTATTACCCACTACCCACTACCCAATCTCCAAAGATAAATCAGTGCGTAACACCAGTTAATCAAATAAAGGATGATACACTTCCCTGAAAAAACGCTGATGTTTAGGAGAGAGTTCGGCAATAACTTCTGGTGGAATAGAGGGTTTATGATGACGTACGTTGATGTGATTATAGGCACAAAAAATTGCTACCCGAGGATTATGGGGATTTTGCCAAAAGTCAGCAGAATGGCGCACTGCTTCCGAAAAGATAATTAACGAGCCAGGGGGACAACCGTAGCTTTGCCAAAGTCCTGAATCCCTGGCATCGATACTAGCAACAGGATTAGTTCGGATGTTGTAGTTTGCTTTGTGGCTACCAGGAATAAAACAAGTACCTCCCTGATCCTCGATAACTTCTTCTAATTCCCAAACTACTCGGGTCATCCCTGCATAAATTCGCCCATCATGAAAATTATAGGCGTAGTTAGGGTTGGTGGTACGTCCTCCTGCATGAGGTCTCCATTCCCCCTCTCCTGGCTCACGATAGCTGAGAAACACATCTTCGAGACGGATCTTGTTAATATCGGGATCAATGACATCCAACAATACATTCATTACCACAGGATGGTCTATCAATTGAGCAAAAGCACCTCCAGGTAAATAACGTTCATGGGGTGGTAAGGATTCTGGATCATTTTTCTGACGCAATACCAGCTCTTTAAGAACTTTTACTTCAGATTCTGATAATACTGCTGGCTTGACAACGTAACCCTTAAGATCAAACACAACGCGGTCATGTTGGCTCATGTTTCCTCCTGAGAGAGCAAAACGATTTTGAATCAAGTTACTTGCTTTTTTAGCAGCCTTTCTGGTTTTAAGTTTAATTTGGTTTTGAAGTTGAGATAAACGGCTCATCAAAGGCAATATCTATAGGCAGCTTAATACACACCATAGTTCAATCTCACGAGCTTGATCCACTTTTACCTAAATTAGTTTTATTTAGTAATATTTAGTAAAGCTTCTTCGGCTAACTGAGCAATCTTATCGATACGAAACTCATCCAGCCAACTATTTAGTCCCATGGCGATGGCATCATATTCTGGCTCGATCTCTGTAATTAACTGTTGCAAAATTTGGCAATCTGCTATTTGAGCAGCTTGCTGAATTTGATTTAACCATTGAACAGTCATGACTTCTAAATCTTCAGCAGTGAGTTCGGTTACTGGATGAGATGTCTGTAGTGAATTGAAGAAGTTACTGCTGGCAACTTCTTGAGCAAGATAACGAACTTTTAAGTGCTCTTCTAATTTCGCTAACAAGACAGGAAATTGAAAAGGTTTGAGAATAAAATCATCACAGCCTAAATTTAAACTAGTAGCATCTTGTTCTTCAAAAATATGAGCAGTTAAAGCAATAATAATCGTATTTTTGCCTTTTTCTTGGGATTTAATTATTTTAGCGGCTTGGGAGCCATCTAAAATAGGCATTTCCATATCCATACAGATTAAATGAGGTTGCCAATCTTGCCAGATCTCTACAGCTTCCATGCCATTTACTGCTTCTTTGACGTCAAAGCCAATCGATTCCAGTAGTTGCAATATAACCTGGCGATGATCTTGATTATCATCTGCAACTAAAATGCGATAGTCGGGTTGATTGGCAGCCAAAGCAATAATTTCTCTAGTCACTTGTTGTTTAGGAAAACTATCCTTAGCTGGTTCAACGATAATATTAAATCTGAAAACCGAACCTGTTCCTAACTGACTACTGACACTGAGATCACCATTCATCAGTTGCACAAATTTGTGACTGATAGATAAACCTAACCCTGTTCCTTGATTGGATCTTTTTCCAGTCTGAGTTTGAGTAAATGGTTTAAATAAAGTATTTAATTCCTCTGGCTTAATCCCAGCTCCAGTATCTTCAATTTCAAATATTAGTCGATAAAGATTACTAATATCTGGCTTGACGCGAATAGTTACGCTACCGTGGGTAGTAAATTTAATGGCGTTGTTGATTAAGTTAATCAGTACCTGCCGAAGTTTACGTTCATCTGTTTTAATATATCGTGGAGTATCAGGAGCACATTCAAATGAGAGCTTTAAACCTTTGGCATTAGCATTTAATTGCACCATATCCCTGGTAGTATCTAAGAGATTGAATAAATCAAATTCATGGGGATTAAAATCAATTTTACCTGCTTCAATCTTAGACAAATCTAAAACATCGTTAATTAAAGCTAGTAGATGCTCCCCATTACGATTGATAATTGCTAGATTCTTGATTTGGGAATAAGATGTTGACGAATCATGTTGCATGATTTGAGTAAATCCCAAAATCGCGTTAAGAGGAGTACGCAACTCGTGGCTCATGTTAGCCAGAAATGCACTTTTAGCTCGATTTGCCACTTCTGCTAGTTCTTTAGCCTCTTGTAACTCTAAAGTGCGAGTTTTAACTTTTTGTTCTAAGGTCTGACTATAGCTAAAAATCAGGCTATACAATTTAGCATAAGTATTGATCATATAACCAATTTCATCATCTTTCTGCCCTTCAATTGGTTGATAGACATAATTATAGTTTGACAGAGATAAACCACCACTATCTTCCTCAGCCAAATTTTTAGTTTGATGTCCCTGACTACTAGCTTCTAAAAAGTGAGTAAAACGCACAATGCGACGGATGGGATCGATGACCACAAGTACCAAAATACTCGAACAAGTCAAAATTATGAGTAAAAGTCCATTAGTGCTAATAATTAAGAAATTTCTGATATTTTTTCTATTGTCTTCTAATAGCTTTTGTCTATCTTTTCTGATGTGCTTGATTATTTTGCTTAACTCTTCATCTACTTCACTACCATTTCCTCTGACAAATTGATCGGCAACAGTATGATCTTTGGTTAACTGGAAAATCTCAATACTTTGATGATAGTTCGCCATCAATAAACCATGTTCTCTGATAAATGATTCCAACTCTGGTTTATATTGATGAGATAAAGGGTTTTCCATAATCTCTTTAATCTTGAGTTGAATTTTATCAGTCATTTCGTCTACACGGTTAAGATATAACTGCATATCTTCTTGATTATGACCACGCAAAAATAAATTTTTACGGTCTTTTGCCTGACGAATAAAATATTCATTAGCGATTTCCAATTCATAGCTAAGTTCGTCAAATTCTCTGGTAGATTGATGAATGGATTCTAAGTTGATAGCAATGAAGTTAACACCAACTAGGATCGTCATAATTAAAAAAACTGCATAGCCTCCTAAAAACCAACATGTTTTAGTAAGTACGCTATTTTTATAATATAATCTGGCTTTTGTCATTGGAAAATTACATAACTAAATTGAATTTTATCTACTATAAAAGCTTGTCAATAATTCATGTAGAGAAGTCAACGATTTCGTTAGGCTGAACTGCTAAACTTAGGTTAAATTAATAAAATAAACAGTTACTTGATGATATTGTTCCCAGGAGATGAATGAAAATTGGATCTGTTCTCGAAAAAGATGAGGAATATATATTTTTCTAGCGGATTTAGCATGAGTAGTCTATTGGATAATTGTTGATAGTTTGATGATTTAAATGTATTCAGCCCTGATCTATGTCTCAGATTTATTGGACTCAACTCCATGCCCAATTACATAAAACTTTGCGCCAAAGATCGCTGTTGCCCCAGGGAAAAAAAGTCCTAGTTGCTGTATCTGGAGGACAGGATTCCTTATGCTTAGGAAAGTTATTATTAGATTTACGCTCTAAATGGAATTGGCAGTTGGCGATCGCTCATTGTGATCATCAGTGGTCAACGGATGCGGGAATTACGACAAGAGTTAGTCAAGTGGCAGAAAACTGGCAACTACCTTTTTATCTCAAAATTGCAGGAACTTTAAAAGAAACGGAAGCAGCAGCCAGAACATGGCGCTATCAAGCCCTGATCGAAATCGCTAGAGAACAAGAATTTGAATATATTGTTACAGGACATACAAAAAGCGATCGCGCGGAAACTTTACTCTATAATTTGATTCGTGGTGCGGGAGGAGATGGATTAGCAGCCTTAAACTGGCAACGCTCTTTAACGACAGAGATTAAGCTAGTACGCCCGATATTAGAGGTTTATCGTCGAGAAACTTTAGAATTTTGTCATCAGTTTGACCTGCCGATTTGGCATGATCTGGTTAACGAAAATAATCAGTATGCTCGCAATCGTATCCGTGGTGAATTGATTCCCTATCTCCAAGATAACTTCAACCCCAAAGTAGAAAACTCTCTAGCTCATACCGCTGAGATCCTACGGGCAGATGTGGAGTATTTGGAAATTACTGCCCAAAAACTATTACAACAGGCAAGAGCAACTAATGAATTTAAGCTAAATCGCTTAATTTTACAAGATGCACCCCTCGCCATTCAACGTCGAGCAATTCGTCAGTTTTTGCCTCTAGTAATGTCTCGACAACCCAACTTTGACCAGATTGAAGCGGTGGTTAATTTAATTGCCGCACCCAATAAAAGTCGTACTTCCACTTTACCAGGAGGGGCGATCGCTGAAGTGGCAGGACAATGGATTGTTTTTCTTTACAGTCTTTACTGATTGGGACTAACGTACGTGATATTAGAAACAATCTTCCAATTACCTTCTTCTTTGATCAGGCTCAAGTGATCGTGAAAAGTGACGTCTTCACCTACCAGATTAACTCGCGCGGTTACCACTAGATCATCCACGCTCAAGTCAAGATATTCAATTTGTCTTGTGGAACCACCAATCTTCTTTGCCTTTAGTAACTCAAGATAAGTGTTCTTATCAATAACCTGAATTGAGCCTTCACTATGGGCAAATACTTGAAAATCATCGTGAAAAGCATTTTCAACTAACTCAACAACCTGTTCATCAGCACCTTTAACATATGATTCAATAGTTTTTTTCATCTGCATCTCCTCTGATGTTTGTGGTTTGTCAACTTGTTCTCCAACGTCAACAAACAATTTAACAGCTTCCTGTTCATTCAGATGAGCCTCGTCAGCTCTAGTAACAACAGCACAACTTGATAGTCCGATGATTAAACTAAGTAAAGGAATGCAAAGATGGCGCATATTACTGCTCACTAAATATAGTGCATTGTTTTGACATACTCCTCGACCTAAAGGATCAGGGTAAGAGCGTCTCAAAGCCTATTGACAAAAGGATTGTAGAACAGTCATC
>CBDUCX010000039.1:0-24728 GCA_965365755.1 uncultured Pleurocapsa sp. | reverse complement strand
ATAATCAAATAATCTGCTGCATACTAAACCATGAATTGCCAAGCAAAACCAAAAAATGTTTAACTCTTGGATCAAAACTATTATTTTGGCATTGATAACCTCGATCGCTATTTTATACACATCTAGAATCAGTAACAGTCAATATAGTAATCAACCTTTAGTTTGGACAACCTCGGCAATGGAAGCAATCGAACGTAGCCAGCCAGCTCCAGACGCAATCTTGAAGAGCGATCGCTCAAACCAGGTAAATACAATTGAACTGACCGCAGCTAGGGGAGAATACGAAGCCTTTCAAATTGTCATCCAAGCTCCAAAAAGCGATCTCACCAATGTAAATCTTGTAGTATCCGATCTAAAAAATAAAGACGGAGCAGCAATTGAACGACAAAATATTACTCTATATCGCGAACACTATATTTATGTAGACCGTCCCAGTCCACAAAGATGGTCTGCTAATCCCACACTTGGTAAAGGATGGTATGCTGATGCCCTAATTCCATTTATTAATCCAGATACAGGCAAAGATATTCAAGGAGCCGAAATTGATGCTGTTCCCTTTAATTTAGAAGCAGGCAATAATCAGCCAATATGGGTGGATATACTAGTACCAAGAGATGCCGTCCCTGGAGAATATCGAGGTACATATACTGTAGAAAGCGATCTCGGCAAGACTACGGGAGATATTTTCTTAACAGTCTGGGATTTTGAGTTACCCGTAAAGCCGACAATGAATTCCTTCTTCAGTCCTTGGGAGGATCGGGGTGATAATTTGACCCAAGAATTGCTCAGGCATAAAGTTATGCCAGGAAAGCATATAAAACTTGGGCAACAAGGAGAGTTAATCAATGAGTGGGGGTTAAATTCTATTCGCCTACCTTTCTGGAGTGGGGCTAATTATCATACATGCCAGATGAGTCCCGCACCTACCGTTGAAGAAATCAAACAGTCATCTGCCCCATATGACCAAAGTTTACTAAAGTTCGTTTACTCTGTTGACGAGATTGATAAATGTCCTAATATAGAACAGCCTCTAAAGCAGTGGGGCAAGAATATTCATCAGGTTGATGGAATCAAGCATCTAGCAGTCATGAAACCCCGACCAGAACTTTACGATTATGTAGATATCTGGGTAGTGCAGCCTAAGATGTATCAAGATTCTCAAGTACAAATTGACGAGGTAATGCAACAGGAAGATGAGGTTTGGTTTTATACAGGACATCAAGCTAAGTATTCCCCTCAATGGCAAATAGATTCTGCTCCGATTAATTTTCGTATTCCCCAAGGTTGGATCGCTCAAAGTTTGAAGTTAACTGGTGTTTTATACTGGCGAGTCGATTATTGGACAGACAACCCTTGGCAAGAAGTTCCAGTTTATTCTCCGAGAAAAAACAGAGACTTCCCTGGGGATGGAATGTTGATTTATCCAGGAGAAACAGTGGGTATTGCAGGAGTTGTTCCTTCGATGAGATTGAAATGGATTCGAGAGGGAATTGAAGATTATGAATATACTGAAATTTTGAAAAAGCTTGGCTACCAAGACTGGGCAATGAGTATTGTTCGCCAAGTAGGCAAGGACTGGAAGAACTGGACAAAGAATCCAGATACTTTATATGATGCTAGACAGAAATTAGGCGACAAAATTGCTCAACTCTCTTCTGAAGATCCAGTTTAAGGTCGAGCGGGATCTTGGGAACCAGAAATTTTACGGCAAATTTAGTCAGAATATGTAAAACATGCTTCAAGTTGTAATTATTGGGGCTGGCCCTACTGGTGCGGTGATGGCACTGTTGTTAGTACGCCAGGGTATTAAAGTAAAATTAATTGAAGCATCTCGTGATTTTAAGCGGCAATTTCGCGGAGAAGGATTAATGCCCAGTGGTTTGGATGCCCTCGAACAGATGGGATTGCTGAAATTATTAGCAGATATTCCCCATCAAACTATTGATGCTTGGGAATTTTTGTTGTCTCACCGAAGTCTATTTCGAGTTGAGGAACCTATCGAAACTAATGGCAGACCCTGCACGACAGTTTCTCAGCCTCATCTGCTAGCAGCTATTATCCAGCAAGCTGAGACCTATTCGCAGTTTGAATTTATTCAGGGTGAAGCGGTACAAGATATGCTGTCTACTTCGGATCGAGTTTGTGGCGTTAAATTGAGTTCTGGTACAGAAATCAGTGCTGATTTAGTAATTGCTGCGGATGGGCGTAATTCTATGATCAGAAAGAAGGCTGGTATCGATTTAACTAAGCTACATCACAGTATTGATATTCTCTGGTTTAAGCTTGATTCCGGTGTGTTATCAGAATCAAAAAATATCTTTTATTCAATTTTGCAAGGACAAGATGCTTTTGGTCTGTTTCGTGGTTCTTCAGGTCAGCTACACATTGGCTGGGGACTCCACGCAGACGATAATTACGACGTTTATAATCTTGATTGGGCAGAAAAATTGGCAGCAACTTCCCCACCTTGGTTAGCAGCACATATCTTGAAACATCGAGCCAGCCTGACTAAACCGATGCTATTGTCTGTTGTCGTCGGACGTTGCGATCGCTGGTCAATACCTGGTTTACTGTTACTAGGGGATGCGGTACACCCAATGTCGCCAATTCGCGCCCAGGGAATCAATATGGCGTTTCGGGATGCAATCGTCGCTACTAATTATTTAGTTCCCCTATTAAGCAAAGCAGAGGCAAATCTCCAGCAAATTGATGCAGTACTGCCTTTAATTCAACGGGAAAGAGAACCTGAAATTATCCGTATTCAGAAATTACAGGCTCAAGAAATGGCTCAAGCTGAATTACTCCACAACAGCGCTATTGTACGTTGGGGTGCAAGAACTTTTGCTCCCATAATTCGCCCAGGCATTAAAGCTTCTTGGTTGAGGAGACAAAAGCAATTACGTCTAGGAGTAACTAAAGTTTCTCTAAATATATAATTATCAAACTAATTGACAAACGGCGTATAGATGAATCAGAGACTAGTTTTAATCGGAGGAGGACATGCTCATGCGATCGCCCTTAAACAGTGGGGACTCAATCCCTTGCCCAATGTCGATTTGACCCTAATTACCGATGTTGAACAAACGCCCTATTCGGGGATGCTTCCTGGTCACGTTGCGGGTTTTTATAGCTACGAGGAAACCCATATTGATTTACGTTCCTTGGCTAAATTCGCTGGTGCAGACTTAATTATCGATCAGGCAATTGGCATTGATACGGACAACAACCAAGTTATCTGCCAAAATCATCAAGTTGAGTTTGACTATCTATCTTTAGATATTGGCAGCACTCCCCAAACTCTCACTGTCCCTGGTGTCAAGGAGTATGCCATCCCCGCTAAACCTGTCCCTGTATTTCTTAAAGCTTGGTATAAGTTAAAACAGTCCGTAGCAGCAAATCCTGAAATCCCCTTATCCATTGTCATTGTTGGAGGTGGTGCAGGGGGAGTGGAGTTAGCTTTAAATATGCAAACTTGTCTGCAAAGGATTTTAGGAGACAAGAGTCAAAATATTCTAGAGATTCATCTAATCCATCGTAATCAACAATTACTATCGAGTCATAATAATTGGGTCAGTAATAAGCTAGAAAAAATTATTCGACAGCGAGGAATTAAACTACACTTACAGCAAAGTGTGACCAAAGTTTTATCAGATCGGGTTATTTGTCAGTCGGGATTAACTATTAAATCTAGTTATGTTTTTTGGGTAACTCAAGCTACTGCACCTAGCTGGATTAAAGAATCTAACCTCGCTGGTGATCCACAAGGCTTTATTTTAGTTAAGGACACTCTTCAGTCCATATCCCATCCTCACATTTTTGCTGCGGGAGATATTGCCACCATGATTAATCATAGTCGTCCCAAAGCAGGGGTATTCGCTGTGCGCCAGGGACAACCTCTAGTTCATAACTGGCGATGTCTACTTTCAGCCCAACCATTGCAGAAATATGTACCTCAAGACAAATACCTGGCTTTAATTGGGACAGGAGATCATCAAGCGATCGCTTCTTGGGGTTCCTTCGGTTGGCAATCTAGAGCTTTCTGGTGGCTCAAAGATTATATTGATCGTAAATTTATGAACCAGTTTATTAATCTATTAGTCTTGAATCATAACTTAATTTCTGATTGAGAACGCGATCGCTCTCTAAAATAAAAAATCAATTAATATAAAAAATAAAAAATGACTTACCTCTAAATCAAGTTATAGACGAAGATTGGTTTCCAGATTAAGTTAACAAGCTGTATATAGACAATGTTAAAAGACACCCTAAAAAAAGAAATAGATAACCTGAATGAAGAGCAATTAAAACAAATTGCTGACTTCGTAATTTCATTAAAGGCGCAGCAAGAAATGAAGACAGAAACTAAACCTTATTGGCAAAGTGCAACGCCTAAAGAGCGAGCGCAAAATTTTCGACAGTGGGTTTCTCAGCTACCAGAGACGAAACTGAGTCTTCCCGATGAGGCTTTTGATCGCGATAGTATTTACGATTAATGACCAAACATTTGCTAAATACAAACGTTATTTTGCGTTTTACTAACCCATCAGATCGGCAGTACGATCTAGTTACGGAAGCGATCGCTATTTTACTCGAACAGTCAAATGAATGTTATTTAACATCACAGGTACTAATTGAACTTTGGGTAGTTGCTACACGCGCAGTTGAGGTTAATGGTCTGGGTTGGTCTAATACACAAACCAACAATATCATCAATCAACTACTAGATCGTTTCCTATAGAAAAAGATACATCAGGAATTTTTTCAGCTTGGCTAAACTTAGTCACTAAAAATCAAGTAAAGGGTAAACGCACTCACGATGCTCGTATTATTGCAGTCATGTTAACCCATGAAATCAGTCATATTCTGACTTTAAATCCCAAAGATTTTAAGAACTTATCAGAAATCACAATTGTACATCCACAAGAAATCATAAATTCTACAGGTAAATAATAATCATGATTATTGATGACCAATTTTACGACGTAATTATTGTTGGCACTGGTGCGGGAGGTGGCACAGTAGCTCGCAAATTAGCCGAAGCTGGCAAGAAGATTCTAGTATTAGAACAGGGTGAGTTTACCGAAAAAGAAAGCTCTCAATTAGTTGAAGACGAATTATTCAAGAAAGAAAATTATCACGCTCCCGAACAATGGTACGATCGCGAGGGTGAACCGTTTTTTCCTCAAGCTAAATACTGTGTGGGAGGAAATACTAAAATCTATAGCGGGGCGTTGTTGCGTCTTAGGGAGAAGGATTTTGAGCAAGTCCAGCATCAAGAGGGTATTTCCCCTGCCTGGGGTTTAAGTTATCAAGATTTTGAACCCTATTACACGGAAGCAGAAAAACTTTATCAAGCTCACGGTAAAACTGGCGATGATCTCACTGAACCACCTAGAAGCGAAGACTATCCCATTCCACCAGTAGCCAGAATTGCTCAAATTGAAGAATTAGGCGATCGCCTGATTAAACACGGACTCCATCCTGCTTATCTCCCCATCGGTATTGGGAATGAAGGACGAACCGACTCAGAGGATACGGGAGTAAGTCCAGCTATTCGGGCAAAAAAAGATCTAACTCTAAAAACTTCAGCCAAAGTAGTCTCTTTACACACTAATCCTGCGGGAACAGAAGTAAAAGGAGTACAAGCAAAGGTAAATGGACAAGATTACCTATTCATGGCTCATATTGTCGTTCTTTCCTGTGGAGCGATTAATTCTGCTGCTTTACTATTGCGATCGGCTAACGAAAAATATCCCAACGGGTTAGCTAATAGTTCCGATCTGGTGGGACGCAATTTAATGAAACAATTGATGACGGTGATTCTTCAGCAGTCTCCGAAGCCTAATGATGGCTTGTTTCAGCGTAGTATGTATATTAATGATTTCTATTGGGGGGATGATGATTTCCCTTACCCAATGGGACATATTCAAGATTCAGGGGGTCTTCTACAAGACGTGATCTTTTCTGAGTCTCCACCAATCTTATCCATCGCAGCTAAAGTAATGCCTGGTTTTGGGTTAAAGAAATTGGCTAAAAACTCTGTTGGCTGGTGGCTACAAACAGAGGATTTGCCCGATCCGAACAACAGGGTCGATCTTCAAGGAGAAAAGCTTTATCTTGACTATACTCCTAATAACTTAGAGGCACACGATCGCCTATTGTATCGTTGGCAAGAAGTCCTCAAAGCCACAGATAAAAAATCTCGTGGGATTCATCCCTATGGTAGTGTGCCGATTCAAGTAGTAGCCCATCAATGCGGGACTTGTCGCTTTGGGGAAGATCCTCAGTCTTCTGTCTTAGACCTCGACTGTCGCACCCACGATGTTGACAACCTCTATGTAGTAGACAGCAGTTTCTTTCCTTCCAGTGCTGCGGTGAGTCCTGCTTTAACGGTAATTGCTAATGCTCTACGGGTGGGAGATAAATTGATTGAGCGATTGGCATAAGTGAGATTGGGCTACCAAACACATATACGGCTAAGAAAGCGCAGTTTCCAAGCCTGACTATCGTTCCGTTCCCTTATCTCTTGCACCCCCATGTTATGGTGACAGAGCAATGAAAACTAAAAACCCCAAAGAAAATAAAACAATCAAGACTAGAAGCTTAAATTCAAAACTCATTACTGTCTTTTTAAATTTATTTAGCCTGTAATTATGAAATACTCGATTTCTTCGATGCGGTTTACTATGATCGGAGTATTTAGAGTATTTTTGATAAATATGGTTTTTAGCAAGTAAAGCTTCCATCTTTTCCACATTTACTTCTCGTAAGGTGGGTGGGGTAGATGAAGCTGAAGTTTGTGATGCCTGGAAGATATCTGTCTGTTGATGAGGTCTGATCTCGGATGCTGAACTGACTAGAGATTCTACTTTTTTTGCTGGTGTTAATGTCGTCAATAATTCTGACTTAAATGCTGAGTATCCTTGATGTACCAATTTAATTGACCAGTCTAGTTCCTTAGTGGACACATTTTTTAGTAGATAGCCCTTGGCACCTGACTCCATTGCCTTGCTGACATAGCTTTCCGTGTCGTGACTACTCAACATAATTACCTTGACTTGAGGAAATTTAAGGCTAATTTGATTGACTACGGTTAATCCATCCATACCAGGAAGATCAATATCCAACAGTACTACGTCTGGCTGAATTGTCTCTATTATTTGTAGAGCTTTTTCCCCATCATTTACAGCACCGACAATTTCTATTTCAGTCGCTGTCTCCAGCAATGCTTTAATACCTTCACGTATTAAATGTTGATCATCAACTATTAATGTGCGAATCATATCAATATGAATAAAAAATTATAATATGTAGTAACTTATATGTAGTAATTATTACTTTGTATACGTTAACTAGATTACACTAGCTGCATTAGTTTTAATAGGTGCATAATGAGCGAAGTGTGATTGAAATATACATATGACGAATAAATTTTCTGGGTTGGGAACTGAAATTATAGTGTTGCGATCGCTGAAAGTTACGTAAATTGGAATTGCAGTGGCTCAAATTTTGTAAACAAGTGACAATCGGCTTAAAAGCCGAGGTTTTAAACCCATCTATTAACTGATAAAAGCTGAAAGCTGAAAACTGAAAGAAAAATTAACCTAGATCGAAGAGAAGACTGTATAGATTTAACCCACAGTAGTCCACAATATTAGCAATGGTTACAGTTGCCGTTTTCAGGCATTTAGTTAATGAATCGTTCTTTCTCAAGGATTTTGGTATCGGGTGCAATAGCTGTATTTCTGATTTCTGTAGTTAGTTTAATTGCGATCGCCACCCAGAGTTCGATCGCTCTATTAGGCGGAGGAGTTAAAACTTTTCCTCAAGCCACAGCATTTGTGCCGAGACAATCTGCGGCAATGGTTTCTATGCTAGCTAACCCTGAAAAACTCTACGGTATACGGCAAGTTAATTTACCCCTCAAAAAAAGATACGGCGATCGCCAGGAATGGTTGCAGTGGATAAGCAGTTTAGTCAATAGAATTGGCTTTGATTATCAAGCAGATCTTAAACCCTGGTTAGGAGATGAAATTACTTTAGCAATTACTGATCTCGATTTTGACCGTAATCTCAATAACGGTATCCAACCTGGATATTTATTGGCGACGGAAACTAAGAATACTCAGTTGGCACAGGAATTGATCAGTAACTTTTATGCCCAACAAAAGAATATTGCTATAGTGCAATACAAAGGCGCCCAGATCATCTCTCAGTCTGGGAGTGAAACTGCTATGGAACCTGATGTTTGGGCGAGTGCAGTCGTCGGCAAGTTTGTCTTGTTTGCCAATCACCCCCAAATTCTCAAGCAGGCAATCAATCAAGCTCAAGCAATCAATCTTAATTTAGAACAATCAGACTATTATCAAGATGCGATCGCACTTATTAAACAACCCCATATTGGACTAGCCTATATTAATGTTCCTCGTACATCCGCCTGGTTAGACAAATTAGACATAGTTGCCAAATATAATAACAATCAAACTTTGACTGCCGTTGTGTCCCTTCGTCAGAGAAATTTAGCGGTTCAAACCTCATTAATTGGAGTTACCGATTCTGTAGCGAGTAAAGAGACGTACAAATCCTTGATCCATAATACTGAATGGCAACAATATTTTGATTCTCTATTCCTCGAAGGCAATGCTTATATTAATTTAACAGCGAAGCCATCTCTGTCACCAAACCAAATTCCCCAATATGAATTAGCCAGATTAGCCCTTAAATCGATGTTTCCTCATTTAGAGGCGATCGCAATCAGCAGTAACAATGATGAAAATGATATTAATCATGCCAATATTCTCTTCAAATTAGACAATCATTGAAAAAAAGTATCGGGAATAGTTGATTACTTCGTTTGTATTTTGAAGTTGATGGTCAAACAATTATTGCTCCAACTACCAAATCAATAGGAGTGCCTCAAACATACGATTTTTCAGTTAGCTTTAAGGAGTTTATAACCAACGAAGCAATTTGGAATATTGTTGACTTATCGGGTTCCATAATTTTTGAAGCTATAACCAGTGAGATTGGAATAAGTTTCGTTGAAGGAATTACAGAATCAGTTTGGGAATCTTCTGAAAGCTTATTAAAAGTCGGAAATGAAGTTACTTCAGAAATTGTTAGTGGTGGTGCAGAAATAGGAACAGAAGCATTAGGAGGGATGTTGGAATTAATGTTGGAATTCATCGGCGAATTTCTCGGTGGCTTATTGGGCTGACGGGTAAAAAATAAATAGAGCTTTAGTCAGGCTAAATCGAAGGAATATCAATATTAAGTTTAAGGGCAGGGTTGTTTTCCCAGCGATCGCCCACATGGGTATAAATACTAGTAGTGCGGGGATCTTTGTGTCCTAATAAGTCTTGTACCTGGCGTAAATCCGCTCCCGATTTGAGAGCCAATGTACCAGCGGTATGTCGGAGACTATGAGTAGAGATGGTTCTCCCAGGAGTATGTTTTAAGTCAGCCTGTGACAAATAGCTATCCACGACGGATCTAATCCCGCGACGAGAGATTCTTTTTCCTCGTGAATTAGTGCTTGTACCGATAAATAAAGGTCGAGTTGGTTTTAATACTTCCCCACTCGTTTCTCGTTGATGTAAATATTCAACTAAGAGATTGGCAATATCGGGAGTTAGTGGCACAACGCGGATACTCCTTTTTCCCTCCACCCTGATACCTAAATTGTTACCTTGTCTCACTAAACTAGCAATATCGGCACGATGCAACTCGACGGTGCGAGTTCCTTCCAAAGCCATAATAGCCAGCATTGCCCGATCTCTGGCGGATTTGAGAGTACCATCTCGCGGGATGGTATCTAAGAGTATTTCTACTTCTGCCTGTTCCAAATAGGTAATTTTTTCCGCAGGATCGGACTTTTCCCTGGGTGGCTTGACTCCCGCAGCAGGATTAATAGCAATTAAACCCTTTTCCACCGCAGCCTGATAAAAACGTCGCACCACTGCTAACTTTAAGGCAATAGTAGCTGGCTTATACTGCTGCTGCTTAATCATCCAATGGCGATATCTTTTGATATCATCTTTAATCAGAGTTACTGGATTTAGCTGATGGCGATCGCACCACTGAAGAAACTGATGTAACTGTCTAGTATAGGTTTTGAGAGTATCTACCGAAGCATCCCCCGCACTCACGTCTATATCTAAAAATTCAGCAAAGACAACTAGTAAGTTGTTGGTGGTAATAGTGCTAATTTGTGGCGAATTAGTAGCAGCTAGCATTGTTTTTTAGCCTAATTTGGCACAATCATAGCATATCAGAGTTTCTCCTATTAAAGTGCATCGAACAACACCACAGTTAGCGATCGCATTATTAAATAACAGCGATCGCTCTTAGATATTGAAACTATATTGAAACTTGACTACTTATACGCCAACTGGCTCAGGAGGATTGCTAGCAGAAGGACGACGGGAAATAACCTGATCGATTAAACCATATTCTTTCGATTCTTCGGCAGACATAAAAAAGTCTCTTTCGGTATCTTCTTCAATTTTCGAGAGAGGCTGTCCTGTGTGGTCTGCTAAATGTCCGTTTAGCTTCTGTTTAAGATATAAAATCTCTTTTGCCTGAATCTCAATATCAGTTGCTTGTCCTTGTGCGCCACCCAAAGGCTGGTGAATCATAATACGGGAATTAGGTAAGCTCATCCGTTTTCCTTTTTGTCCTGCACTGAGTAAGAAAGCGCCCATACTGGCAGCTAGACCAATACAGATGGTGCAGACATCAGGGCGAATTTGATTCATCGTGTCAAACATCCCCATTCCTGCGGATACTGAACCACCAGGGGAGTTGATATATAGATAAATATCTTTTTCTGGGTCTTCTGCTTCCAAAAACAGCAATTGTGCCACAACTAAGTTGGCGATCTCATCAGTAACTTGTTGTCCTAAAAAGACAATTCTCTCTCTCAGTAGACGAGAATAAATATCAAAGGCGCGATCGCCGCGACCTGAACTTTCTATAACGGTAGGAATCATGCAGCTATGCTTAGTAAATGTTTTTTAATTGTAGCTATTTTAAACTAACAAGCACCAAGACATGATTTAGTAATCACCGCTCATTTGGGGAAAGTCAGGTTCCCCGCCGCTTGTCCTTACTCATGAAGATAAGATGTTAGTAGAAAAACCACGAATAGCATATAGAATAGGTTTTTAACGCCTTGAGGATATCAATAGGTTAAAACCGCTTCTACTCTGTCTAATTTCTTAGCTTCCAAGAAGTTAACAGCTAACAGCTCAAAAACTTTTCTCGATAATCCATGTTCAAAGATGGATAAAATTTGATAGCCTAAGCTAATAAGCTTTGGGAACGAATAGCAAGCAGCGTGGAAATATCAATTGGTCGCGGAAAAAAGGCTCGTAGAGCCTATGGATTTGATGAAATAGCACTTTCTCCTGGAGTGCGTACACTAGACCCTAGTCTGGCAGATACTACCTGGGAAATTGGCGGAATCAACCGCGAAATACCGATCCTAGCTAGTGCAATGGATGGTGTGGTTGATGTCAAAATGGCAGTTTTATTATCTAGGTTGGGTTCGATCGGAGTCTTAAACCTGGAAGGAATACAAACTCGATATGAAGACCCCGAGCCGATTTTGAGTAAAATTGAGTCTGTGGATAAAGATGGATTTGTGGGGTTAATGCAGCAGCTTTATGCCGAGCCGATCAAACCAGAATTAATCACCAAAAGAATTCAAGAAATAATCAGCCAGGATGCGATCGCCGCAGTTAGTCTAACTCCCGCAGGAGCAAGTAAGTACGGTAAGATCGTTGCCGAAGCAGGGGCAGATCTTGTATTTGTGCAGGCGACGGTGGTGTCTACCGATCATTTGTCTCCAGAAGCGATCGCGCCATTAGATCTAGCTGCCTTTTGCCAGTCAATGCCGATGCCCGTCATTTTGGGTAACTGTGTAACTTACGAAGTTGCTCTAAAACTAATGAAGTCTGGCGCTGCGGGAGTATTGGTGGGAATTGGCCCTGGTGCTGCCTGTACCTCTCGTGGGGTATTGGGGGTAGGTGTTCCCCAGGCAACTGCTACGGCTGACTGTACGGCTGCACGGGATGATTACTATGCCGAAACGGGAAGATATGTACCCGTGATTTCTGATGGTGGAATTATTACTGGAGGCGATATCTGTAAATGTCTTGCCTGTGGTGCTGATGCTGTGATGATTGGTTCACCGATTGCTCGTGCTGCGGAAGCCCCTGGAGGTGATTTTCACTGGGGAATGGCAACTCCTAGTCCTGTATTGCCCCGCGGAACTCGAATCAAAGTGGGAACTACTGGGACAATCAAAGAAATTTTAGTCGGCCCTGCTAAACTGGATGACGGAACACATAACCTATTGGGGGCGATTAAAACCAGTATGGGAACTTTGGGAGCAAAAAACCTCAAGGAGATGCAGCAAGTAGACGTGGTTATTGCTCCTTCACTGTTGACAGAAGGTAAGGTCTACCAGAAAGCACAGCAACTGGGTATGGGAAAATAGCGAAGCAGGTGAAGGTGAATGAGCGAGACGAATTTCCATTGAGTTAATTTTTGAGGCATTCAGTCTTGCTTTTTGAAGTGCTAATCCTTCTTACATCCTCGCGGGTGAACGAAAAAAGGTATGGGAGTTCGACGCTTTAAGTAATGACTAGTACTGCTGTGCGAAAGTCAGAAATCAGAAGTCAGAAGCATTTAGAAGCATTTAACTGTGAGGCTTTGACCATTTACGAATGGTGACTTTATTTACGCCCACGTCTACTAGTGAGTAACGAGTAGCAGCCTTTTTTGTCGTTACTCGTTACTTTTTACTTGTTACTTCAACAATACGAAAATTAATTTTTTGCTACCGTAAATTTCGCTCACTCCATCCTCGCCCTGAGAAGAGACTGGGCTTTACGCGAGTCACGGTAAAATCTATACAGTTGAAGCTGTTAAATATGGAGTAAAGATCAATGACTAATACGCAAACTAGAAAAGCCGATCACCTGCGTATTTGTCTGGAAGACGACGTACAGTTTCGTAATGTGACCAATGGATTGGAAAAGTATCGTTTCGATCATTCTTGTTTGCCTGAACTTGACTTTAGTGAAGTCGATATAAGCACTAAGTTTATCGGTAAGACTTTGAATGCTCCTCTGCTGATCTCTTCAATGACAGGGGGAACAGAACAGGCAAAAATGATTAACTGTCGTTTAGCTGTGGCAGCGCAAAAACATGGTTTAGCTATGGGTGTTGGCTCCCAGAGAATCGCTGTAGAAAATCCTGATGTAGCCCATACTTTTGATGTGCGATCGCTTGCTCCGAATGCGATACTATTGGCTAACCTAGGAGCAGTCCAACTTAACTACTCTTATGGCTTAGAACAATGTTTACGAGTGGTAGATATCTTAAAAGCGGATGCTTTGATTCTGCACCTTAATCCACTTCAAGAGTGTGTTCAAACTAACGGAGATACTAAATTTAAAGGCTTACTCAGTAAAATTAAACAACTTTGTCAACAAATAGATGTTCCCGTAATTGCCAAAGAAGTAGGCAATGGTATTTCCTCTAGAATGGCAACCAAGCTAATAGATGCTGGAGTAGATATTATTGACGTAGCAGGTGCAGGGGGAACATCCTGGGCAAAGGTAGAAAGCCAAAGAGCCGAAAACAATCTACAGCGAAGACTAGGCAAAACGTTTGCTGACTGGGGACTTTCCACTGCTGACTGTATTGTTCAAATTAGAGAACAGTATCCTAACTTACCTTTGATAGCTTCTGGGGGTTTGCGAAATGGTCTGGAAGCGGCAAAAGCGATCGCTCTGGGTGCAGATATCGCTGGACTAGCTTTTCCTTTCTTACAAGCAGCATCAGAGTCTGAAGCAGCAATTGAGGAGTTAGTGGAGTTACTAATTGCCGAGGTTAAAACTGTTTTATTCTGTACGGGAAATGCTAATTTGGCTGAACTAGCGCGATCGCAATCTCTCTTAAAAATTGAATAGTAATTTGTGTCGCTCCCCACAAAAGAAGCTATCATAAACTTGTTACTATCACCCGGCATCTCCGCAGGAGAAACCCCACTCGACTAACGCTTTGTTTCTCCCTCTCTTGATGCTTAGCATTCCAGAAGCATATCTATCAAGGAGTTTCTAATGAAACAAGTGTGGGATAAGTTTGTTTTGTGGTTATACATGGTTGTCACTGGCTTTGTATTTGGGTTGGCGGCTTTCCAAAAACGAGGGAGAAGTACCCATCTGTACGGTGTGGGAGGGATTGGAACGCTTCAAGTTGTGGACAATCCTGAATTTCCCGAACATGAGTTTTGGCAAGGGGGACGAAGGTGGCCCGTTCAGATTAGACATGGTACAGTCAGCTTTGAAGATGATGCTGCCATGGATCTGCGCAGCGCAGCCCTCAAGTTATCAGACCAAGAAGAAGAAAGTCCCCTTGATTTGGTTATGAATACTGGTCCTCGTACCTTTACCAACATGATCACTTTCCGAGATTTCACCCTGGCATCCGTTCGAGGTCGAGCTGAAGGTGAAGTGACAAGTTCAAAAGGTCTGAAGGCTTTCTGCCAAAGCAACCCAGTAATGAAGGAGATCTTGGCGGAAACGATGCGACGTGCTCCTGAATCCTTTGCCCAGATGTATTATGACACTAAGTTGGTTAATTACTTTAAGGCTAAGGACGGGCAGTTACGGTATGTTAAGTACCGCTTGATTCCAGGCGATCGCGGGATAGACTCTGGTGTAGCAACCGGTGCAGATTGGTCAGCACCTTGGTTGCAGAATCGTTTACCTGAAGAAACCCGACCAACCAATTATTTGCGTCAAGAATACCTTGATCGGCTGACCAAAGCACCCGTGGTTTATCATCTACAATTGCGTCTGCATGAAGATACCAAGAACAATAGGCAAGAAATTTTCACTCAAGAAAAGGAATGGGATCAGACTTCTTCTCCATGGTTAGATTTAGCGACTGTCACTATTGACAAAGCCCTCTCTTTTGAGCAGACTGAGAAATTGTCCTACAATATTGGTCGCCAACCAAATTCCCTGGGCATCGTGGAAGGGCACTCAATCCTTGACCCCAATTCTATTAATACAGTGCGGGTTAGAGTATATAGGTTATCACGGGCGATCAGATATTTTACCTATCGGTTTCTAGGGAGATTATTAGCTGTTTCTAAGGCGTAATCTAGAACTTCAGTTGTATTAACGATTTGAACAATCAGCAGGAGAGAGTTATGACGATTCGTAAGATCACAGGAAAAGTTTTACGTGAAGATGGATCTCCCTTCAGAGATACGGAAATTCAAATTTGGGATCGAGACTTTGGACTAGACGACAAACTGGGAAGTGGACGCACCAATGATCAGGGGGAATTTGATATTTCTTACAATACAGAGGATGCTGGAGAAGAGCCTGATATGACGATCAAGGTGCTGCGCCTGAATGCTGAGGGTAATTCAGAAGAAATCTACGATTTCGATGGTCCTACTAATGTAACTGGAGACTATGATTTCGGAGTGATCAAACTTTTTGACTGGGAATATGACTCCAGTTTTCGCGTGCCCTTGGTTCGCGCCATGGGATCTGGAGTTGGTGCGTCGCCTCAAAACTTTGTCCCATCTCAATTCCGCAAGCTCTTGCTAACATCGGCTTATTTTACGGTTAAACGACTCATTGCCAATTCCTGCTTAACCATTGCCGAGGCTCAAAAGATCTTCCCCCCTAACCTGACGATTAACATGGAAAAGAATCAACCAGGGTCTTCTCGGGATGATCAATTCCTGATCAAAGCTATTTTGAATGGGTTTAACCCAGCCATGTTGACCAAGGATCCTACTGGGGCATACCATATCCGCTACAACTTGGATCAATATGAGTGGGATCCAGACCACCAATCCGCCAGTGTACATATGACCTTGAATAAGGATTTCCAGGGCAATTTGGTGCCGGTCAAAATTGAATACAAGATCCGCCAAAAAGGCTCAAATCCAGCTATATTTGGTCCCTCTGAGGTAGCGACAGCAGACCAGGGTGGCTTGGCATGGGATACGGCTAAACAGCATTTTCGAATCGCCGAATTTATTGATGGAGAGATCAAAGGGCATTTAGGGCGGTCTCATTTGAATGTGGGACAATATGCGATCGCCTTATACCGCAATTTTCAGAAGAGTCCGCTCTTCAAGTTATTACATCCACACTTAAAAGGAGTATCCGCCATTAATACCGCTGGGAGAGGAGTCATTTTTGGCAGTGAAGGTGCACTGGCGATCGCTCCCTTGACTGATGCATCTTTGATTGAAGCCATGCGCGATGATTTGGGACAGTGTAACTGGAAGGGGTGGTCACCCCGAAGGGAGGTTGACAAACAACATACCTACGCCAAGATTCAGAAATTGTATTGGGATCTGCTCCATGAATATATTGATAGATTCTTCCTCATATATGGCGACAAAATTAAGTTAGATTGGAAGGAAGTTTACTATTTTTCACAAGACCTAGTTGAACATAGTGTGCCATTCTATCAATATCCTTTAGAGCCTGGTGAAACATGGTACGACGATAGTGAAATCAATGGGGGGGGTTCTAATGGTCAGGCAATTAGCGCGATCACAGAGGTCAAAACAGATCCGCCATCTCAGGATATTGAAAATCTGAAACAAGCCTGTGCATATATGATTTATCATGGGACACTTTGGCATGCCTGGCGAAATGATCGTCAAGTCGATTATGGAGGAGAAATTGATTACGCTCGGTTTGCTATAGATTATGAGGTTTCAGAAGCCTCATTTCAGCTATTCATCGTTCATCTCTTAGTCGGCGTGAAACATGGATATTTGACCAAAAATGAGGAGAATGATATTCCTCGGGAATTCGTCGCATTATTGAAAGCTGCCGCACCGAGTTTCCAGGAGATTGGGTATGATGTTCGAGATATTCGCTCTAGGATTAATATTTAGAGGGTCTTCTCTCCCATAATCCGTTATCATAACAATTTGGCGATCGCCTGTTCTAATTCTGACTGTTCTAAGGTGCTGAGGACAAATACCTCTTGTACTGTCTTCCCCTGACGGGCAATAACCTTGTACCCACCTCGAATTGGGACTGAAACCCGCAACTTCATTTTGGGGATATGACTTCTGGTCTTTTTAATTCTGCCTGGAGTAACGGTACTTATTCCTTCACACTTAACTAACTTTTCCAAGATAGGAATTAAGCCATCAAGATGAGTTGAATGATTCCAGACTAACCGACCATCAGAAGACATAATCTTTACTTATTACTCTTATTACTTGTTACTTATTACTTATTACTTGACTTGTACACATAGCATAACTATGCCTTTTCCAGTGGTGCCATCGTTAGACCTGCACGCTTTAACTGTTGATGATACAATTCGGCCTGTTCTTGTGGCCCAACCCATACCAGAGCTTGCCCTTCGTAATGTATTTGATTAGTTAATTCTCTGGCGCGATCGCCATCCATTCCGGGAATATACTTCATTAAACATTCTGTGACATGAGCAAAAGTGTTGTGGTCATCATTCAACACAATGATTTTGTAGTTGGGGTATTGTTGCTTGATGGTCTGACCAGCTTTTTCTTTAGTTACGGTGGGGGAAACAGGCATTTCAATAAATCCTCAATAACTTAAGTCAACAAAATGAAGTTTGGTAGATCTCAGACAAATCTACCCTGAATCTTAACTAATTTCTGCTTCCAAATAGTCTACCTATTTTTAATAATTTGTTCAAAACAATACAGACACAAAATATATAAATCTAAAATTATGGCGGTTCAGGTTGAATTTGTTATTCTTTAACTTTTAGTAGTAGATCAATGAAAATTGCAATCGGCTGGCTATATCCAACCCTAATGAGTACCTATGGCGATCGCGGTAATGTTATTTGTCTGCAACGGCGCTGTCAGTGGCGAGGCATCGAGGTAGAGATTGTCCCCCTCACCAGGTCAACAGAGATTGCGGAATTCAATCGAGTAGACATAATTGTCGGTGGAGGGGCGCAAGATCGTCAGCAGGAAATTGTGATGCGAGATTTGCAAGGAGCAAAAGCCAAAACTCTCCAAGCCAAACTAGACCAGGGTACTCCAGGAGTTTTTACCTGTGGTTCACCCCAACTGTTGGGTCACTACTATGAACCAGCACTAGGTCAAAGAATTAATGGCTTAGGTCTATTGGATATGGTTAGCCGACATCCAGGTATCGATGCCCAACGTTGTATCGGCAATCTGGTATTTGAAATTACCGCTACCCCGATCGCCCAAGAATTAAGGACAATGTTAGGAGAAAAACCGCTAGTTATTGGCTTTGAAAATCACGGAGGTAGAACTTATTTACAAGACGTGCAGCCTTTAGGCAAAGTGATCAAGGGATATGGCAACAATGGTGAAGATCACACCGCAGGAGCTTTTTATCAGAATGCGATCGCTACCTATTCCCATGGACCTCTCTTACCTAAAAACTATTTTGTTGCTGACTGGCTGATTAAAAAAGCCTTGCAACAAAAATACCAGCAAGAAATTACCTTAAGTCCCATAGATGATTATTTGGCTCTTGCAGGACGGAAAACTATGTTGCAGCGTCTGGGGATAGACGTTTCAGCAGTCGCGGTTTAATAAGCTATTGTTAACCTTTGCATTCAATTGCGTGCGTTGCAACACAATTTGCCTTAATATTGCAACAAGACAATTTTATGCAAGACCATCTTGCAAGTCGTAAATTTAGCAATTGCAACCACAACTATGACTGGAAAAGTACTAGATAATGGTTCTGCTGGAGCTTTGGTTATCATCCTACCATTGGCTTTTAGTTTTGTCGTTATGTATATGCTATGGCCTTATCTGCTCTTAATAGCAGCTTTGATTATAGCTTTGAAACTTTGGCAAAACTATCAGTGGCAAAAATGGTGCGGAGAAATCAATCCTTACTTTAATCAACTGATTAAGGAAAATCAAGGATATCTAACTCCAGTAGACCTTTCCGTAAAGGCAAATCTAACTGCTAGAGCAGCAAAATCGTTTCTCGCGCGCAAAAGTGAGGAATATGGCACTAAGCCTAAAACTCTTCCTGAACAGGGACTTGTCTATTATTTCCCTACCGCCAGTGCCTTGGGTAGCATCCTCGATGATAGCGAACCAGAAGCAGTGGTAAACTCCTATCAATTGGCGGCTAAAGACTCTAACAAATTATCCGTTAGAGGAATCGCTCAATTGGCAAAGCAAGAACAAAACGAAGTCAAAGATACCGCTACAAATTCCCCATCATCTTCTGTCGCTCAACTAACCAGAGCAGAATCTCCACAATCAACTGCCACTATTGAACCTGAGTCCGAGACAGATAGTTCAACCATCAATCAACCCGCTTCTATTGATGCTGGTCACTCATTGATTCAAGCTGAACTAGCAAAACGCCTCGACCTAAATTCCAGTACTGTTGGTAGACGAAAATCTGACCCAGATTTTCCTGAGTGGAGTCAGAGCAAAGATCCTGAAGGAATAGCTTGGAAATATGAACCAGAAACTAAGCTTTATGTCAAAGTCAATCTAGACTAATTTTGGTCAGGACTAGAGTTTGGATTTGGGGAATAAATAGCCTGATTTTATTTTAACAGGTGTCTTTGTTCCCTCTCTCTAGTCCCTAATCAACGTGAGTTCGGAGTTCGGAATATGCCCTACGGGCACGCTACGCGAAGGTCGTTAGGAGTTATGTTTTTCTTAATGAAAGAATAGGGTTTTCAGACACCTAAAATTTAGAAAGTTATTAAATTTTCAAGTTTTTTGGGCTTCGTCGAACTCTTAGGAAACAAATTGTTTCTTTCAGACTTAACGAACCAAAGTTCGTTGGACGCTCACGTTAATCAGAGGCTGGGTTAAATTAAACTGCATCTAGTTTGAGCGTGAGGTACGGCGAATTTACTTCGCCATGTACAATCACGCTGTTAAAACCAGTAGTGTTTAAGATAACTGTTCGTAAGTAGTAGGTAGTAGGTAGTCAAAAAACCAGTAAATCTTACATGAATCAGCAATGGTATTGGCAAACTTGGCAGGATTATTCGTACTTAATCTGTGATTTGTTGTCGCCTTGGCAACACGGTTTTTTTACCTCGGAATTTTATCCCCGCACTCCAAAAGATTTAACCTCCATTTTGCAACCTGAAACTTCGGCATATCGAGTTAAACAAGTACATGGAAATTTAATCTTAACACCTGAAGAAATAGCAGATGTAGTTAATCAAGGGAATTCTGAGCATTCTCTGGCTGAAGCAGATGCCGTAATTAGCGATCGCTCTGGGCAATCTGTTTGGGTAGCCAGTGCCGACTGTACCCCTATATTGATTGGGGATCTGGTGACAGGACAAGTCTGTGCTATTCATGCTGGTTGGCGCGGAACAGCACTTAAAATTGTGCCACAAGCGATCGCTAGATTCTTAGATAGTGGCAGCAGTCAAGCAAATTTACGGATTGCTATTGGCCCTGCGATCGCAGGAGAAGTTTATCAGGTTGATGAAACTGTGGCGCTCAAAGTCTGTCAGAGTATTATTTCTGATGCTGAAAGCAAAACTGACACAGAAATACTCACAGAATTAAAGGAGATTTCCCAGCAACCGATTCTAGATGACGAGGTTCCAGGAAAAGCCCGTTTAGATGTGTCCAGAGTTAATCAGATTCAACTGGAACAACTAGGTATTAGTTCCGCACAAATTGCGATCGCACCCTACTGTACTTATCAAGAAAGCGATCGTCTCTTTTCCTATCGACGGACTGGGGAGAAAAAAGTCCAGTGGTCAGGTATCGCTTCAAAATAAATACACAAAGTGTAGTTATACAATAGCTTCATTAACTACAAATTATTACTAGCTCAAATAGCTATAACCTGATAATCTGATGAGTGTTTTGCAAATTAATGATGAGTGTTAACTGATTGTTAACTATTTGACATACTCTACAACCAAGCTGTGGCTATGGTTGCAGAATCTCGGTGGCAGTAAAACTACTGCGAACCTGCGCTCTGGCGCAGCACAATAGCTCTGTCAAGGAAACTCTACTTTCTCATCCCGTAGGACTTGAGGATACTTTTGATTAACTTATGTGTAATTCACTCACTACTCAGTATCTATTTCAGACCCCTGACTATCGCCTGTTCTCCATCATGGAGGGCTACTTAAGCAGTTGTGTCTCAGGTATTTCACCTATACTTGAGCGAGGTCAACGGGTTTTAGTTGATCAAGTTATCATACCAAAGACCTCACCCTACAATTGCATGGAGATAAGTCCTTTGTCTACGAATAAGCCCTACATCCTTGGGGCTATGATCACAGTACCCTTGGAGGAATTCTGATGGTAACTACTACCTGGACAAGACGACACATACTTTCTCTGATTGATTTCACCTCTGAAGAATACGAAACAGTTTTACAGACTGCCACTAGTTTCCAGAAGGTACTTTCAGGAAGAACTAAAAAAGTTCCTGCACTTCAAGGAAGAGTTGTTGCCAATATGTTCTTTGAATCATCCACTCGTACCAGAAGTAGTTTTGAACTGGCGGCTAAAAGGCTATCAGCAGATATTTTAAACTTTTCTCCAGGCACTTCTTCTCTAACTAAAGGGGAAACCATCTTAGATACAGCAAAAACCTATCTCGCGATGGGTGCAGATATTATGGTGATTCGCCACAAGCAGGCGGGAGTCCCCCAGATCATTGCCCAAGAGATGGATCGACTTAATTCTGGGGTAACAATTCTCAATGCAGGAGACGGTTTGCATCAACATCCTTCCCAGGCTTTATTAGATTTATTTACGATTACTTCTGCACTAGACCCCGATAATCCCCGCCTAGAATTACTGACAGGCAAAAAAATTGCCCTCGTCGGTGATATTCTTCATTCTAGAGTGGCTCGTTCTAATATCTATAGTCTTACTACAGCAGGGGCAGAAGTACACTTAGCCGCACCAGCAACTCTTTTACCCCAAGCGTTCTCAGAAATGATTAACCAAGATACTGAGGGAAAATTGTCGATCCATTGGGAATTAAATCCTGCCTTAGAAGATGCCGACTTTGTGATGGCACTACGATTACAAAAAGAACGAATGACGGCTAATTTTATCCCCAGCTTGCGAGAATATCATCAACTGTTTGGCATTACCCGCGATCGCCTTAAACTATGTCATCCCAATGTTAAGGTGCTTCATCCTGGCCCCACAAATCGCGGTGTGGAAATAACTTCAGATCTGATGGATGATCCCAATCTTAGCTTAGTTTCCCAACAGGTAGCCAGCGGTGTAGCAACTCGTATGGCACTACTCTATCTCATCGGCAATAATTAGAATTCAGCTATTCTTTACTCCAAATAGAGAATCAACAATGTCTTTTTCCTGACTTAAAAATAATTCTTTATAGAGATTTTCCTTGATTATCATCTGCTTGTGCATCTGTACCAGTAAGTCTTGAGCTTCTTCTCGCGATAAATGCTTAACGCGATCGCTGAACGCTCGGTGGCTAAATTCTTGCTCTACAGAAAGGCTGTTTTCTAATCTATCCATTATTTTTTTTACCTATTCGATTTACATTTTTATTGTAAAGAATTTTTAAGATGACTTGACTCTTCCTTTAGTAGTAATATCCGAAAAATAGATAGTAATAGATACTTATTTAATTCTGCCTAGCTACTTATCTTGAATCAGAAGAGCATCTATAGCCGTACAAAGTTATGTTAGGACAAGTTTATTAGATTGTTCGTAAGTAATGAGTAATGAGTAATGAGTAATAAGTGTCCTAACCAAAATACGTAGTGCTATAGTATCCAAAACCTATATGACGCCTTGTATAGGGAGAAAATACTCGTCTTAGACCATTACTTAGCCAGATTGCATCGCAAAACGCTTTGCTATTCCAAATCTTTAGTTTTTCTCAGATATTCTATTCGTTTACTATTGGATTATCTCAGATTTGAAACTGTTCCTGCTTTTGCATAAAGCATTGCACATTTACCAACGCCATATTGAAGATTGTCTAACTATTAGCAGACGGTTGTTTGCCCACATTTTTAATATCGATAAATTTCTTGAGGAGTTCATACCAAAAAACAGCACCCATAGAGATAGCCAGCCCTGTGATGATCCAACCAGGTATACGCTGTGCCAGAAATGGTAGCGGCTTTAAGAGAATAAACGCACGATGCTGTTGAGCTTTGATCGTTTCTGGCTGCCAACCAATAGGTAATGAGGTGTTGGCAGTTAATTCACTAATAGTATCGGAGATTTGTTCGGGTTGTTCTAAAGTATCTATGGGCATTTTATCGATGACTTGAATCACCGAAGCCGATAAGACTTTCTCATTGGCAAATTGATCGATCATATAGAAAGTATCGGCATTAGCTGCAACGGCAATAGCTAAAGCGATGGTTATAGTAACTATCTTAGCATTACGCTTATAAACCCCTGTAGCTCTCTCCATCGAGCGATCAAACCATGCCGCAACCTCCTGCTCAAATTGATTTCCTTCTTGCACCAAATTATCTATTTTTGACAATGCTTGGTCGGCAAGACTCTCCAGATTCTTCCCTAAAGCAGGAGGAATAGGAGGAAGTGCCTCGATTAGGGAACGAATTTCAGGACTGGTAATGATCAAGGCGAAAATCAATAAAGTTTGATCAGCAGAATTAGGCAAGACCTCATCAATGTGTGAATTTTGCTGCCGCAGTTTTTGTAAGTGTGTTTGGACATTTTCAAAAGAAATATTATCGCCTAAATCCTTAGAAATCGTCGCCAAGGATTCAGGTTTTAGAGCTAAGTACTTGCGAACTCCACTAATAGTATCTGAAAGTGAAATTTGCATCTTCTCGGCAAACCTCTCAACGGCTTCTGGAGAGCTAAAGTATCTTTGAAAGTCTTCTTGAGCGAAGATCTCCTCATCTTTTTTGGCTTCTTCTGCTAGTCCTTGAATTACCTTGTATAAAGAAGTCTTCTTGGCTTCAAAGGCAGTCAGAATAAGATCGACTTCCTGTTTAAGTCTTTGATCATAGTTACTTTGGTCGGGAACCATTTTTTTTAGCGTCACTTTCAAACGGTAAGCGATCAACTTGCGATAAATCGCCACAAAATCGAAGGTGTTTAACAAACTGACAGAAAATACCTCTGAAGGGATGTATGAGGGCCCACTGGTTTGTTCGCCGAATACTCTCTTACTAGCATTGCTCTTCAAGATTTTACTAACCCCTTCAAGAGGTTTCCTAATCGAGTTTGCCAGCCCTTCCTTGGATTTATGATTTAGAGAACGCAGCAAAGGATTTGCATATATTTTATTGGCCAACTCTCTAGCTTCTTGCGACTTTTCTGGATCGTTTCCCACCAACAAGCCTTCAATCGATTGTTTGAGGTGAACAGCTCGCCATTGTAAGAGTGTTGTAAGCAGTTCCTGAATTTCAGAAGAAAGTAAGCTTAGGGCAAAATAAATCAGGATTAAGCTAATGGTAATATCAACAATAACTGGAAGACCTAAATTCATAATTAGCTACCCTGAAATATTTTCTACCACCAAGTTTTTAGTCTATACTGCTTGCTTCTTATCTATCAACTGAGTTGTTTATTTTTGTTAAAAGCAATGCCAATCTACACTTTGACCCAGAAATGTTGAATCAAGAAATAAAACTTTACATTTCAAGTCGGAGTAATCCTGAACGTACTAAATTCACCAAGAAAAACTTAATCTTCTAAACCAATG
>CBDUCX010000038.1:0-24986 GCA_965365755.1 uncultured Pleurocapsa sp. | reverse complement strand
GGGGACTTTCACAAATATGGCTCCCCCAAAGTTGGGGGCTGGGGGGCTTAACCGAGCGGTATTGACCCACTAACTACTAACTACTAACCACTAACCACCAGAATCATCTTCTAACTAATTCAAACCACCTAACTTCTATGTCTGAACCTGTTCTTGATGTTCGCCATCTACAAGTCCAATTTACGACCGAAACAAAACCTGTTGTGGCAGTTGACAATCTCAATTTCCAACTTAGGAAAGGAGAAAAGTTAGGCATTGTCGGGGAGTCGGGTTCAGGGAAATCGGTAACTTCTTTAGCAATTATGGGGTTAGTTCCTTCTCCTGGGCGCATTACACAGGGCGAGATTCTATTTACCCCTGAAAATAGGTCTACGGTTGATCTGTTGCAGGTAAAAGAAGCCGAACGCAGAAGCTATCGTGGGGGAGAGATTGCCATGATCTTTCAAGAACCCATGAGTGCGCTAAATCCTGTTTACGATATTGGGTTTCAGATCACCGAAGCAATTTTATTGCATCAAAAAGTATCTCCTGGGGAAGCGAGAAGAAAAGCGATCGCACTTTTACAAGAAGTTCAGCTATTAGCTAGTGACGAAGAGTTACAACAGCAGTGTGTACAGGAGAATCCTAACTATAGCGACAGAGAAGTAGCTGAATATATTAATCGGCACAAGCAAGCAATACTCAAACGCTATCCCCATGAACTTTCTGGAGGACAATTGCAACGAGTAACCATTGCCATGGCAATCTCTTGTAATCCTAGTGTATTGATTGCTGATGAACCCACAACTGCTCTTGATGTTACGGTTCAGGCGACGATCTTGGATTTGCTGCGCCACCTTTGTGAAGAACGGGGAATGGCGTTAATTTTTATCACCCACGACTTAGGAGTGATAGCAGAATTAGTGGATTCGGTAGCAGTAATGTATCGGGGAAAGGTAGTAGAAGCGGGTGAAATTAAATCGGTTTTTCAGCATCCCCAACATCCCTATACTAAAGGTTTATTAGCCTGTCGTCCTTGTTTAGATCGTCAGTTGCAGACATTACCTACTGTGGTTGATTTTATGGATGTGTCTACTACCCCTGAAGGCGAGATCAAGATTACCGAAAAGCAGACAGATGTTGAGTCGAAACTGAACCAGGTTGTTACGGAAACAGAACAGCAAGCAAGATTAGAACAGCTTATTAAACAAGAACCTTTAATGTCTGTTAAACAGCTACGGGTTGGTTTCCCGATGAAGGGCATATTCGGCAGAACCCAAAAATATCTAATGGCGGTCAATAATGTTTCCTTTGAAGTATATCCTGGGGAAACTTTGGGGCTGGTAGGAGAATCTGGCTGTGGAAAATCCACTTTAGCCAGAACTTTGCTGCGTTTGATTCAACCAATGGAAGGAGATGTGGTATTCGACGGAGACAATATTACTAATTTATCCCTCAGAAGCCAAAAACTGCGATCGCTGCGCCGACAAATGCAAATTGTGTTTCAAAACCCCTATAACTCCCTTAATCCTCGAATCAATATTGGTAAAGCGATCGCCGAACCCTTAGTAGTTCATCGCATTAAATGCGACCGCCGCAAGAAAGTAGCAGAACTTTTAGAAAGGGTTGGTTTAAATCCTGACATGAGCAACCGCTATCCCCATGAATTTTCTGGCGGACAAAGACAACGGGTATGTATTGCCCGCGCCCTCGCATTAGAACCCCAGTTCGTTATCTGTGACGAATCTGTTTCCGCCCTGGATGTCTCGGTACAGGCGCAGGTATTAAACCTGCTTAAACAATTACAAGAAGAGATGGGATTGACTTATATCTTTATCTCCCATGACTTGAGCGTAGTTAAATTTATGAGCGATCGCATTATTGTAATGAATAAAGGCAAAATCGAAGAAATAGGCTCTTCAGAAGCGATTTATCGCCATCCCCAAACAGACTACACTCGCAAGCTAATTAATTGTATTCCTACAGGAGAATTTAAGTAGCCAGGTATAATTACCTGTTTTGTAAAGCGATCGCTATCTGAGTTAGAGGAGTTATTAGTAGTTCGGTGTCAACAATTATTAAAACAACAAGATTTGGTCAAAGGATTAACTTGCTATCATTGGTGGCCGAGGACTAGAGCAGTTTAATTCCACTAATTATCCGTACCTGATATTACTTGTTACTTAAGCGTAGCGGCACTAGTTTCTGACTACTTAAGGTGGTTAAGTATTACTTGAAATACTTCCGTTGCTTCAATGGTTTCGCTGTTCAATGTATCCGCCTGTTGCGTAATTAATAAAGGCGATCGCTCTACGGAATCAGTTCGATGTCCATGGGAACCTTTAACTAAGCTGGCATCTAAAGGAATTACCTCCATTAAGTAACGGAAACCGAGTTTTTTCTTGAGCAAAGTTAGTCCAACTTTTACTTTAGGGAAGCTGATCTCTGGATCAATAAACAGTTCCACAGGATCGAACCCAGGTTTGCGGTGAATATCTACGGTACGGGCAAAATCGGGAGCGAGATTATCATCTAACCAATAGTAATAGGTAAACCAGGAATGAGAATTGGCGATCGCCACAAATTCTCCTGAACGTGCATGATTAAGATGATATTGTTCTTTTCCTGCTTGATCTAAAATTAAATCGATCCCTGGAGTATTTTCCAGAATATTTTGTACCTGAGACATACAGCTAGGATCGTTAACATAAACATGAGCAATTTGATGATCGGCAACTGCGAAAGCTTTACTCGCCCCAGGAATTAAAATCTCTCGACCTAGTTCTTCCCGAACGGTAATCAAACCCTGTTGTCTAAATAGACGATTGAGATGGATTGGCTGATCAACTTCTGTAATGCCGTATTCAGACAGAACAATAACCTTGCCGTTTCTAGCTTCGTAAAATTCAATTAAGTCTTGACATATGCGGTCTATTTCTTGTAAATCTTGAGCAATATTATCTGGATTGATACCATCCCTTTGTAAACAGTAATCAAGATGAGGTAAATAAACCAGAGTTAGAGTGGGACTATATTTTAATTCCACCAGTTTAGCTGCATCCGCAATCCACCGACTTGATTTTACGGAAGTATTAGGACCCCAGAAGTTAAATAAAGGAAACTGCCCTAATTCATCAGTTAACCAATCACGTAATTCCATCGGTTCAGTATAGCAATCAGGTATCTTTCTGCCATCTGCGGGATACATGGGGCGAGGCGTTACCGCATAGTCTACGTCAGAATACATATTGTACCAACCAAACATATTGGCACAGGTAAAATTAGGATCTAGCATCTTCGCTTTATCCCAAATTTTAGGCGCTTCCACCAGCTTGTTAGACTGTCGCCATAGCTGGACTTCACATTGATCGCGGAAATACCAACCATTAGCGACAATGCCATGTTGACTGGGATTTTCCCCCGTGTAGTAAGTTGCTTGGGCAGTACAGGTTACGGCAGGCAATACTGGCTTAATTGAGGTTGTTTTACCTTTCTTCTGCCAACTAGACAAAAACGGTGTGTGTTCGTCAATCAATTCTGGAACTAAGCCAACTACATTTAAAACAATGGTTTTATTCATGAATGATTATTAATTCTGATTACTAATTATTTGTGGGCATTATCTAAATACTGGATAGTTATTACTGTTTTTACAATGCCTCCCCTACAATATGCAGCAATACAATGTGTAGTTTTTACTGTCGGATACTTATTATTGTTTCTATAATGTTTACCCGACAAAGCGATCGCCTGATACTCAATTAATAAAAGAAGGAGACAGCTATTAAAAATAGAACGTTAGAATTGATCACTAAAATTGTCGGATAAAGCAAAAGATTCTGCAATCGAAGCATCATCAGGTAAATCAAACAGAATAGACATTCTAGCCACAGCCAAACGATGAGCCTTGGGATAAATTTCAGTTAAATAATTTTTTAAGCTAGGACTATCATCCAAAATTCTCTCAATACGAGATCTAAACTCTAGAATTTCTATTTTCCAACCTCGCTCGCAGCGATCGCGTTCTGCATCCCAGTATTTTAACTTAAGCAGATGTTCGATTAATCTTTCTAGGTAGCTCCGTAAAGCGCGGCGATCGCTTTTGCCCATACCTTCAATTTCATCGATTAAATTTTCCCAATCGATCGCACCTATATCTTTATTCTTTAAATTCGATACAGTCTTTTGTATCCAGAGGTTAAAATCGCGATTATAGAGAGATGACATTTTTACCGATCATGTATCTACAGTAAATTTTAAACCAAATAATGTGAGTTCGGAGTTCGGAGTTCGGAGTTCAAAATTTTGTTAGTTGTTAGTTGTTAGTTGTTAGTTGTTAGTTGTTGACTGATAAAACCCATTGATATTCTCGTTCGATAGATGTCAAAATATCTAACTTCAATTCGGTTGGTAATACTTCCCAGGTATAGGTTTCTATTTCTAGATGATGACCGAGGTCGTCGTTAGGCAACATGGTTAATAGCTTGACAATATGATCTTGAGTTGATTCAAATAACTGAAATTTAGGAATAAAGATTGGTACATGAAAGTGGGTGCGCCATTCTTGTGCTTCGGTGGTTAACAAATATGCCAATGCAGTAGATAAATCAGCATAATGTTGGAAATTTCCCTCGCCATGTTTGGCAATTACTTGATGTAGATAAGTAGACTCGGCAAAAGGAGATATTTTGTCTAAAATAGCTTGACGCTGGGCTAGTTGGGTTGGAATATCAATTTTGATCGCCGAACTTAGCTGAATTTTGCCGATCTTAATGCCTGCGGTTTTAAAATTTTGAATAATATCTTGTGGTTCTTCGTACTCGACGGCAAAATGACAAGTATCATAACAAACTCTGATATGCTCAGTAATCCAGTTTTTTGCTACTGATTGCTCAATTCCTCTATGTTCTTGTAACCATCTTCCTGCAACAGGCAATAACCAATCTTGAAAGAAATCAATGACTTCCTGGGTATTTTCTAACATGCCATCAGGTTCGGGTTCCAGATCGATATGAATTAGCTTACCTGTTTGCTGATAGACTTCTGCTAATTTGGCGATCGCAATTGCTAAATTAAGACTACTTTGATGTAAGACACCCTCTTTGTCCTCTGAATTCTGCCACCAGGGTTTATATGATATCGGCAGAGTAGAAATTCCACCATCAAGATCCGACGGGAGTAAAACAGTCAGGATTTCAATTAGCCTTAACGTATAGTCTAATCGTTCTGATGTACACCAGTCAGGGGTATATACTTTATCTTTAACTACTTGATGATGAAAACTCCCAAAAGGAAAACCATTGAGGGTGAAGACATATAAATCTTGAGATCTCAGCCAGATCCCGAACTGAGCCAGATTATCCCCCGTTAATAACTCTCTGGCGGCAATATCTGCTAGGCGTAAACCAATACCAAAGGGATGAGCAGGAGATAATCGGGCTTTTAGCTGAGGAATATACTGCTTCAGGTTACTTTCTACTTCTGCCCAAGTTTCCCCTGGGTGGATATTAGAACAGTATGTTAAATGTAAATCAGTTTGGGTTGCTAACTTCACAGAAATTAAGAGTTAGTAGTTAGTAGTTAGTAGTTAGTAGTTAGTAGTTAGTAGTTACTTAGAGCTATAAAAGATTGAGATTGAGCTAACAATTACTTGTAACTTCAATTTCTTGCAACATTAAGATTGCTTTACGATAAATATCGATATTTACCTGATTAACTTCTAACCCCTCACCCAAAGTTTTCAGCAGCATAATGGCTAATTCTCCCCCTAAATGCTCTCTAAATTCGACTAATCCACAGAAAATTGAGTCTGCTAATTCTGTTTCGGCTAAATTTCTGGCTAATTCTGGATCGTACAAGTCAAATCCCAACTGTTTTAAAGTGGTCATAACCTGTTCCCAATCTGTTTTATCTAATAGTCCAGTTAGATAGGAATAGGTACAGTCTAGCGCCATGCCAATTGCTACTGCTTCACCATGTCGGAGACGATAATTAGTCAAATGTTCTAGTTTGTGAGCTGCCCAATGACCAAAATCGAGGGGACGAGAAGAACCCATTTCAAAAGGATCGCCGTAGTTAGCGATGTGTTCTAAATGCAATTGACAACAACGATAAATTAAGTATTCCATCGCTGCTGCATCTCTTTGGGCTAACTTCTGAGCATTGCTACTAATAAATCCAAAGAAGTCCCGATCCTTAATTAAAGCTACCTTAACAGCTTCGGCAATACCCGATCGCCAATCGCGATCGCTCAACGTACTCAGAAAATCAAAATCATTGAGTACTGCATAGGGTGGTGCAAATGTACCTAAAAAGTTCTTTTTGCCAAAGGCATTGATGCCATTTTTGACCCCAACTCCCGAATCATTTTGCGCCAAAACTGTAGTGGGAATGCGAATCAGCCTGATGCCACGGTGGGCAGTAGCAGCAGCATAGCCTACCATATCTACTACCGCCCCACCACCGAGCGCTAAGACGTAAGAGTGACGACATAATCCTGCCTGTTCAATTACACGATGAATGTTTTCGACTAAAGCGGGGTCGTTTTTGGCTGCTTCTCCGCCAGGAATAATAATTGGTTGGGCAACTAAATTTAGCTTATCGGCATAGTGATTAGCATAGTTGTTAATTTGAGCTAATAGTTGGGGATGTTGCTCTAACAATCCAGCATCAACCGCCACCATAATTGATTTAGCAGTATTATTTGTTGACCCTACCACCTCTGATAACAAAGGATTACTCGTGGCAAATAAACCCCTAGTAAAATGAACCCCGTAAGAGAATTTGACTTCAACATTTTGTTGCAAAGACTGTATTTGAAAAGTCTCATTTTTTTGAATTAACATAATAATAAATTTGTATTAATAAATATTTTTTGTAGGGGCGCAAGGCATTGCGCCCTCAAGGAGATAGGAGGCTTTAGGTAATTGCAAACATCCGTCCCAAAAAGCGGGACAAGGGAAGTAATGCTAATACCGACAATCCATAGATCCAGTTACTGAAACCAGCAGAAATGGTGGCATCCAACACAATTAAAGATAAAATTCCTGCTTTAACCGCCAGTTGAATTAATTCGGGATTAGGATTTATAGCAGCCTTAATAAAGGGAGGTAATACCAAAGCGGTAAATAGAGCTAAAAAGGGTAGAGTGATCAACAAGCTATATTCTGACAAGACCCCTAAACTGAGAATACTACCGATAACTAGGGCAATAAGGGCGATCGCCATCATACCTGTAGTTTTCTTGCCTCCATGGACTTCCCCTTGAGAAATCGCCGTAATCGCCCCAATATAAATAATCGGAATTAAGGCTAGATACCAGCGATCGCTAACTGCCCCAGCAACAGCGCTCACTCCCAGCATTAGATTACCTCCGCGACACAGCCCCATATTGATTGGGCCGAGGAAAGTATGATGTTTGCCCCACTTGTCATAGATTAGGGCGGTTACGGCTACAGCGATTGCCAGAATAACACTGAGGCGAGATACCATAGCTGCGGCAATGATGCCTAAGACTAATAAAATACTCCCTAGAGCGATCGCACTTGATAAAGAAGCTCTACCACTAGGGATAGGACGTTCAGGGCGTTCAACTGCATCTAACCTGGCATCGCAGACATCATTAAAAACAATTCCCCCTCCATAAAGCCCTGTGGTAGCCAAAATCAGCCAGCCAAGAGTCACAAAGCTGAGATTGTCCCCTCTTATAACTCCCGCAGCAGCATAACCCAAGAGAATATCTGCCCAGGCAGTAGTAATATTGGCAGGACGCATTAATTGTAGATAAGCATTTAAATAAGCCCAGATAGACTGAGGCTTATCAGATTTTATAGTTGTCGTTGACATGACAAATTTGCTAATTTTAATTGTCGTTGCTGATTTAAAGTACACCACAAGGGTGCAACGTGAAACTGATAGTAATACTGTTCGTAGCTTTTAGCTTTTAACTACTAACTAATGTACAGACAAGGCATGCCTTGTCTCTAACTACTAACTTTTTAAACAATCACGACTGATTTTTCTGATTCAACCACAGGTTTTTGTCCTCTGAGTACTGAATTGCCGCTGTATAGTTGACGCTGATCGATCGGATTAGCATCGAGCCAATCGCTTTCTTTGATTTGCCCACTTTGACCGTAAGCAGTCAGAGCATTTTGATAACAAACAGCTTTAATATGATCTTCAGGAATACCTCGCAATGCCATTAATTGAGCCGTTTTTGGCACAGCTAAAGGATCGCTAACTCCCCAGTCGGCACTACTATCAACAATAATGCGATCGCAACCATAAGTCCGCACGACTTCTACCATTCTTTCGTTACCCATTTTGGTGTGGGGATAAATGGTAAATCCTGCCCAAAAACCTCTGTCTAATACTTCTTTGGCGGTTTCTTCATTATTGTGATCGACAATCACCTGCTCAGGCTGCAAACCATGTTCTAAGCAAACATCCATGCTACGGGATGTACCTGATTTCTTATCCCGATGAGGTGTATGGATCATTACGGGCAAGTCTAATTCTTTGGCCAATTCTAACTGGAGACGAAAGTACTTATCTTCAGCAGGAGTCATATCGTCATAGCCAATTTCCCCAATCGCCACTACTCCTTCTTTGCAAGCATATAAAGGCAAGATTTCCATAACTGCTTCTGCTAGGGTTTCGTTATTGGCTTCTTTGGAGTTTAAACCGATAGTACAGTAGTGTTTAATGCCAAACTGACTAGCGCGAAATCTTTCCCAACCGACTAGAGAACTGAGATAATCTTTATAAGTATCAGCGCTGGTACGGGGTTGTCCTAGCCAAAAAGCAGGTTCAATTACCGCCACGATTCCTGCCTTAGCCATTGCCTGATAGTCATCAGTAGTTCTAGCTGTCATGTGGATATGAGGATCGAGCAGCATCATATTATTGTTTTGCATGGTTTGCTTATTTTGATAATGATTGTTTAACGTGAATTAAAAATTGCTTTGAAACTAGCTCACTTGATTAAAATGTTGGTCAATATTTGTGGCTTCCAGCTTAGGCTAACTCTCTAAGATTGTCAGTGATCCTAATATTCTAGTTTAGGCAACAGTGAAAAGTTTTCAGCTTTAAATCTTGAGCAAATAAAAGTCTCAATCTCTATGTAATATCATAATATTAATATTATTGTTGTTGACCAAAATACAAAAGATACATTAATTAATATTAATATTAAATTAAAAGAAATGTAATGTGATATATGTTGGTAATGTAATTTGGCATAGATTCATGAAAAATAACTACTTACTAGCATTTAATTTTTATAAAGTTTTGAAAACATTGTTAATTTCAAATTAATAATCAATAGTAGAATTTAGCTTAGAAATAAAAAAAATGTGAGTCAATATTATGAAGCTCAAAACTTTAGTCTCTTCTGTAACTGTAATCTGCTTTAGTCTTTTTTTAGCACTCGGCTTCTTTGCTACAGCTGCTGCTGCACTAGGCGACTTTAGCCAAACTTGCTACGATGCAACTATTAGTGGTTCTACTTTATCTGCTACTTGTCAACGAGCAAACGGTTCATACGATGGTACAACTTCCATTGACCTAAATGCAGATATTGAAAATGTTGATGGTAGACTTAAATGGCAGCCCAGCAACTTCATTGAAACTTGTAGATCTACTGAACTAGTTAATGGGAACACTATGGATGCTGAGTGTAAAACTCGTGACCAACGATGGGTTAGCACTAGCATTAATCTAGATGATCACATTGCCAATATTAATGGCGTTCTTACCTACGAGTAATCGATAATACTTAATTTCAGCAGAAATAGCCAAAGAGCGATCGCAAATTAGAAAACTGTGATTGCTCTTTACTATTGTCCAAATTACTTATTTTCCTAACCTGATAATTTTATCTAGAATAAAAGTCAGTCGAACTAAGGTTAATTTAGCGATAAATTTTACTTAACTCTTGTTTTAATTTAGTAACAGTTTCAGGTTTAAAAGGCATAACCAATTCCCATAATTCAGCACTGACTGTTCGATTTGCTGCTAATCTTTCGCAGGCATAGTCAATTAACATCTGGCACAATTGCGGGTTATTACGGTCTTCTAAACCATAAATAGGATGCAAGGGACTGCCCACAAATAAGGCTTTAAGTATCATCTGATTCCAGGCTAAATCATCTAAATATGTAGCAGGATAGGGATTATGATGAGCCACCGCATTAAACACCGAAGTCATATTAGTCCGAATTCCTTCCGCAGCCCGTAATTGAAATTTTTCGGGATGGGGTAATAAGGGCAGACTTTGATAAAAAGCGATCGCTTCTCCCACATCTGCTGCTGCCATTATTTTGTCTAAAGTCGCAACATACTTAGCAGCATCTGCCGAGGGAAAAGACAAGAGTAATAAAGTTCGACCAACCTGATCTGAAGTCCAATGGGTAGGATTCCATCCTGGAACTAATTCCTGTGCTGCTTTTAATTCCTTTGTCGATAAATTTAGTCTCTCTTTACCAAGATAACGGGGTACAGCACTAAATGAAGTAAAAAAAATTCTTTCTGAAGCACTATCGCTAATCTCTACCGTTTTTTGATTTAACCATACTCGACCTTGAGGAGAAATCCTATTTTCTAGATATTCCAAGAGTAAAGAAGTGACTTTGTTTACTCTTGTATCAATCTCGTTTAACATGATTAAAATGATTATATAATTAGATAATATCTCACCACAAATATAGCTTTGCATTGATCGTGAATCAAAAAAACGTGAGATAACTTTAGAATTCCCCAAAGTTAAGTCAAAAATCTAAAACATACTCAATGTTTATTTATCTAGTGTTCTGTTTGCTTAGTTGACCAACTGAATAGCCAAGCAGAGCTAGCTTATTTATTTGAAAATAGGTTGTGAAAAAAAAAGCAGAAAAAATTATGGAGAGGGACGAACTTCAACCATCTGATATCCTTCTTTTTTCAGGAGCCCAAGATAGGATTTCACAAGCAATAATGTTGTTAACAGATTCACTGGTAACCCATTCAGCATTATCTTACACAGAGAACGATAAGATTCTCGAAGAGACACCGCCAGCCGTGAGGATTTTTCAGCTTGATATCCATAATGAGCGTCTTAAAGGGCGAAAGATTTATGTTAATCGATTGAAGACGTCCCAAAAGTCAATGGCTCCCGTGCTCAAGGCTGCGACTGCATATCTTAATCAGGAAACACCTTATGCCAACAATAATTTGTACTTATTAGGATTAATTCTAGCTTACAAGAAATGGACTCCTAACACCTTGGCTAAAAAGGCGATGATTAAAATTTTCAAGAAGTTAGCCACTTTGATTATCGACTATATCAACAAGCAGAAGAACCCAGGAAAGTTGCCCATGGTCTGCTCTCAGTTTGTCTATCAGTGTTATGAAGATGCAGGTTCTGATTACCACTTGCGTATCAACCAAGGTTCTTTGGTTAGTACATCCTTGTTGGTGGCGAGAAATAATCTAAGTATCCTTGATCAAGTAATTAATCAGATAAAAAGTGATTCTTCTCCCCAATTTCAGGGATTGATAGACAGTAGTGCCAATTTGATAATCAACAATGTTCCCTCGCAGACTGAGTTGGAACTGGCTCAAGAATTAATCGAAGCCCTTGAAAACAAAGAAGTTGAGCCAGTAGAAGAGCTAGACAGCGAATTAGCTTTGGCTCTGTATGAGTTCGGACAAGCTGTTTACTCGGCAGAAGGGACTGAGGAAAACGCCACGCCTCTAATGCTAATGAAAACCAATGAATTGATCACGGAATTAAATGTATCTCCAGCACTGAGTTTTCTCAAGGCTAAACAAGCCTATTTTGTAACCCCGGAAGATTTGTTAAATAACTGTGAGAATGTAGCTCGCGTAGGCATCATTGAGTTCTGAACAGTAACTAATGTGGGAAAGAGTGTCGCGCCTTCAACTGAGTATCAATCATTAACTAAAGATATTGGATACAAAAAATTAACACACAGGAATTGGTGGGAAATTTCTGATAGTATTTTGATTAGTCTTTTTATATTATCGATAATTTATCGATACCTACAACATGGGTTTGAAAATAGTCAAGAATTACAACACAAGCTTTACTCTCGATCCTAAAGCCAAAGAGATTTTAATTAGCTTGTTGACGAATAAGACTTTTACCGAACAGATCAGTCAAAAGCTGCACGAAACTGAAATTATATTTACTAATCAATTATTCCAACCAGTCCCCTACAGTCAGCATACCCCCAAAGGAATGCCGAGAGAGTTTGAGCGATATCATAACTGTGATGACTACATAATCATCAATGTGCCACCAAACTTCATGTTTCAAGCCAAGATTTTTAAGCCTAGTCGTCTCTGTGCTATCTACCGCAAAATTAATTATTAAATAAGCTTAAAGTTAATTGCTGGTAAGTAGCAAGTGTTCTAAGAGCTGATTGGTTAACTCGCTGTAATCCCTAAAAAATAAGGCTTTAAAGAATCTCTAAAAGGCAAAGTTAGAAATAAAGCTTAATCTATATCGGTGGTTAATACAAATACTAGACACTACTAGACACAAAATATGGTATTTGACTAAAAGCAAGCAAGCTTAAATTGTCACCAATGCCTACCACCCACTAACTACTATCTGTTACCCATCCCGACTATCTTTTAATTAATTTTACCCATCTACTTATGTCTACCCAGATAGAAATAACTCCTCTTTCTCGTTTAGAATATCTACCTTACTTAAATGAGTCAGGATGTATTGATGAAGATGTGCAGGGGAAAATTGGCGTATATGCTATTTTTAATCAAGCTCAGGAAATGCAATATGTGGGATATTCCCGTGATGTTTATTTGAGCCTGAAACAACACCTGATTCGACAACCTCAAAGTTGCTACTGGTTAAAAGTGCAAACCATTACTCGCCCTAGTCGTAAAATCTTAGATGAAATTGCCCTATCCTGGATCGAAGAAAATGGAGAATCCCCTCTAGGAAATGATGCCCAAAAATCTCTTTGGACTGAGCCGATTGATGCCAATCCAGCTATGACAGAGGAAGAAAAGGCACAATATCAGCAAAGCGAAGAATTAAAGCAAATTAAAATACGAAAGAAAGTCGCTAGGAGAGTTGAGGCTGAAATTCTGCAACAATTGAGCGATCGCGGAGTTAAAATGGATATCCGTTTTAATCCTAAACTAAAGGAAAAGGGTTTGTTAGATTTAAAGTGAACTTGTCTTCTAATATCTACTCAGTTAGTTATCGCTATCTTCAGCGCTTTAAAATAAGAATAGTCGAGTTGTTTTTAGACTTATAGCCGTTCATCCCCCATAAATATGACTGCACTACTAAATAACCGCTATCGCATTCTTAAAACTCTGGGTAGGGGAGGCTTTGGGGAAACATACCTCACAGAAGATAGTCACATGCCCTCAAGGCGCAAATGTGTTCTCAAGCAGCTGAAACCGATGGTTAAGCAGCCGAAGACTCCTTTGTGGATGAAAGAGCGTTTTCAGCGAGAAGCGGCAATTTTGGAGGAGTTAGGAAATGGAAGTAGCCAGATTCCCCAGCTATATGCTTACTTTTCCGAAGACGATAAGTTTTATCTGGTACAGGAATGGATCGAAGGCTTGACCTTGGATCAATATTGGTCACAAGAAGGTAATCTACACCGCGATGAAGTTAGGCAGATTCTCTTACAACTTTTACCTGTATTAAAATATGTTCATAGTCGCCACATCATTCATCGAGATATTAAGCCAGAAAACATTATTTTGCACCAGGGAGATAATCTGCCCTATTTAATTGACTTTGGGGCAGTAAAAGAGGCGATCGCCACTGAGGTTAATCCTCGTACTGACAGTATTTATTCCGCTTCCATTGGGACTCCTGGATATATGTCCTCGGAGCAAGCAGCGGGTCGCCCCATCTATTCTAGTGATCTATATAGTCTGGGATTAACAGCAATTTTCTTGCTGACAGGGAAGTCTCCCCACGAATTAGAAACTGACCCCCGTAACGGCGAAATAATCTGGCGAGAACACGCTTTTAATCTTGATGCTGGGTTGGCAACAATACTAGATCGGGCAACTCGATTCCATCCCCGCGATCGCTATGCTACAGCCCAGGAAATGCTAGATGCTCTTAACCAAGGGATTAATTCCCAGGAAATTACTAGCGCTACGGGAATGACCCTAAATGTCGCTCCACAGAGAAACTCTACTAGTGGAGATGAGAGGTCTGATCATGGTCGCAACACGTTTGTATATGAGCAAAAACAGAAAAAGCGTAAAAAACCAGGTTTATTGACCACTATTGGTTTATTTTTATTGATTGCCACAGGGGTTGCCGCAGGAACATTTGCCACAGGATTTGCGATTATTTCTAGCTTATTGCGATCGCCTGAAGGAACCCAACAGGAAGAGGTGCAACCAGCAACTCGTCAACCTGATATATTTACCTCCACCACAGAAGCAGAGAAAGCTCGAAGAGAAGAGGCGAAACAGGTGGCAAATCGTAATGAGGCGAGGAAGAATAAATTAAAAAAAATTGCCCAGTCAAAATCTCAATCTGAAGTAGCAGAAGAGTCACCAACAGAGTTAACCGAAAAACCGCCAAAAACCTTGGCAAAAGTTGATCTCGAACCAACAGGTGAAATTAACATTCCTATTGTGACGACTGGAATATCTGAAAGCCAACTAGTAAGTACATTAGGGAAGCCGAACTTTGAAAAGACAGGATGGCAACCTAATAGTAGAGAGCTAGTTTATTACGATGTGGTTCCTGATCGGGTAAATCTCAGCTATCACTCAGATGATACGGGGAAAATTAGACAAACTGACATTGCCCTCAATCAGTCTGTTAGCCTGGGTGCAATGCAGCAAACTCTAGCAAAAATGCTGGGGGGAGAAGCTCCGGCGGAGATTAAAGAAAAACTACGTAGTGTTTACAATCGTCAGACTAACTTCAGTTTTTTTGCCCTCAATGGTTTAAAGGGGAAAGTTCAGCGAGATGCTAAAGATCGCATCAACATCTCAGTTTGGGATCGAGGATTCCAGTAAACGATTAATTATTAATCGAACAACTCATTAGAGAGGAATTTTATAGTTTCGGCAATTTTGGATAAATCTTTGAGCTAGAGATGTCTCCGCTCCCCAGTGGAGATGGAGATAGGAAGCATGTAGTTGTTTAAGATTCCAGCCTTCAGTTAACTGAAGACTAGACTTATGAAAACCTTGTAATTGCCACTGAGGATAGTCTGAATTGACGGTAAGTTGGGAGCGATGGAATTCATGTCCTTTGACTGTTTGTTGTGCGGAAATTAAACAACTATCTTGTAATGCAATTGCTTGGCGATAGCCTAAAGTTAATTTGGCTTCCATCGTAACAGTACTAGGTATAACTCCCACCATCGACCACGTTTGCTGATCGAGATCGATTAATTGTTCACACAGATACATCAAGCCACCACATTCGGCATAGGTGGGAATGCCAGCTTGAATAATTTGTTGGAGTTGTCGTAAAACATTTTTGTTCTCCGCTAGTGGTTGAGCAAATACCTCGGGAAAACCGCCCCCAAAATAAAATCCTCGAACATCATTAGGAATATTCTGATCTTGAAGCGGACTCCAATAAACCAATTCTGCCCCTAATTCCGAGAGAATATCCAGATTATCTTGATAGTAGAAATTAAATGCTTGATCCTTGGCAACAGCAATTTTGACTTTGGCAGGATAAAAATCAATTTTTAACGGTTGATAATTAGCAATGGGTTCTTGCCCGATCAAAGGTGATAATTTATGCCAGTTAAATGATGTTTTCGCTAGATCAGCTAGCCGAGTAAAAATATGATTGATATTAGACAGTTCGGAAGAGGGAATTAGACCTAAATGGCGATCAGGGATAGTTACCTCTGTGTTGCGCCTTAAAACTCCTAAAATAGGCATATTGATGCTATTGAGTGCCGTTTCTAATAATTCCAAATGCCGATCGCTGGCTACTTTATTCAGAATTACTCCCACAATATTGACTCTCCAGTCTAAATTAGCGTAGCCACTGGCGATCGCCGCAATCGAGGTGGACAAACTGGAACAGTCTAAAACTAGCACGACATGTAAGTTCAATATTCTGGCAATGTGAGCCGTACTGCCATAATCATTGCGAGATTTCGGTTCACAGGGATTATAAATACCATCAAATAGTCCCATTACCCCCTCGACGACAACCCATTCAGCATCTTGAGTATGACGCTTAAAACAATCTTTAACATAGCTGGGAGAGGTCAAGACTGGATCTAAGTTGCGACAGGACAAGCCGGTTACAGCTCGATGAAACATCGGATCAATGTAATCGGGTCCAACTTTAAAAGACTGTACTCGTTTACTTTGGGCTGCAAGATATGCCAGGATCGCTAGGGTAACCGTTGTTTTACCTACTCCAGAGCGATCGCCTGCAATTATTAAAGCCATATCATATATCTCTGGTCTGAATCCCCAATAACTTAAATATGGAATATTGATAGTCAGGATGATTATACTCCCAGAGGAGATAGACGAAGTGAACGCAAGCCCCGTCCGTTTAGGGCGGGGTACTGTTCACCAGGGCTAAGAGGAGCGTAAAAAATGACTCTTTGGAAAATATCAATCATTTAAACCTGAATTTTAGTTTAAATTTTGGGAATCATAGAAAGAGTACGACAAATAGGTCTATTTATTTATTTGTTTATTTATTTAATTTTTAGTTAGTTACTTTTTCTTACTTTTTGCTTATTCCCTCGAAAAATTTTCAGCAAAATTATGAACAACAATTTTCAGAATCCGTTGCAGGTTCTTGAAGAGAAATCTCAAAAAGCTTGGTCTGGTTGTATCGAAATTGAAGAACCCAAAGATGCCTCTGTTAGTTGGTATGTCTATTTGTTACAGGGGAAAATACAATATGTTAATAGTACATCAGGACAACAGATACGATTAAATTATCTATGGCAAAGATTTGACTTAGGTTCAAAATGCCCTCAATTGGACAGCAAAGAAGCTTCAGAATATGTTCATCTATGTGAAAGTTTATTTAGTAAACAGCTATCTGATATAGACATCAAAAAGCTGTTATTTCGATTTACTAGAGAAAGTTTAGTCTATGTTTTAAGTATCGAACAAGCTAAGGTTTCACTGATACCAACTAGACGAATCAACAAGGCAATTATCAGCTTCACCCTACAACAGCTAACAGCAAAATTAGAAGATAAAATTAAATGTTGGCAGGAAATTAGAGGTTACATAACTTCTCCTTTTTGTCGTCTATATTTAGACCAAAAGAATGCTCTTAAATTTTATAAATTTTGGAAACCTAAGTATGCCAGTCAAGAGCTAGAGCCGATCACAAAAAATCACAAACTCTCCTCGTTTGTTAGCTTATTCGTTGCCAAAAATTGTTTATATCAAGTAGCAGATAAAGCTAATGTTGAGGCTTATTTTTTAGCTAAACTACTTAAGCCTTCAATAGCTGAGGGCTTAATCACTTTATTTCCCTTCAAAGAACTAACAATAGAAGAGTTGAAACAGAAACATCAGCTCACGGAAGACAACTTAACTATTAACCAAATAAAATCTCCTTCTGACTCATTTACTGAAATCAACCATAGTTCATCTACTTTAATTGTCTGTATAGATGATAGTAAAACAGTCCAAAAACAAGTCCAAATGACTTTGGAAGCTGGAGGTTATAGAGTTCTAGGTATTACTGATCCAACTATCGCCTTAAAGAAACTATCTAAGCACGAACCAGCGGTAATTTTTCTGGATATAAATATGCCTAATCTCAATGGTTATGATTTATGTAGTCTATTGAGAAAATCGCAAAAATTCAAAGATATTCCCATCGTTATGTTGACGGGAAGAGATGGCATGATTGATCGAGTTAGAGCAAAAATAGTGGGAGCAACTGACTACTTAACTAAACCTTGTGATCCGATTAAATTAATTAACCTCACCAAAACATTAGAACAATCAACAGTTAATGTTTAGTTGAATATTGATTAAATTGATATGTATTAATTTATGGTAGTTTAGGCAAAATTTTGGGAAATATAACTATAACCAAATTATTTATTTTTAAGATAATTGGAAGAAGTAATTAATATTATGAAAACTATTCTTATTGTTGAAGATACCCATGCAGAAAGACAGATGAGTTCGGCTTTATTAACTCATGCGGGTTTCCAGGTAGCAGTAGCGGAAAGTGCAGAATCAGCTTGGGTATGGCTCAACGCTAATCCTTTACCCAACTTAATCTTGCTGGACATTGTCATGCCTGGAGAAAGTGGACTAGATCTCTGTCGCAAAATTAGAGAGCATCCTGACTGGAAAGACATTCCGATTCTTTTCTGTAGTTCGAAGGCGGAAGATTTTGACCGTTTTTGGGCAATTCGTCAGGGAGGAAACGAATATATTACTAAACCCTATGTCCCTCAAAACCTAGTGGATAAAGTGACGCAGTTTGTTAAATAAGTTGTGATCCAATTTAAATTTAATTGTCAAAAAGATTTTAGGAATTGTCTCTGTGACTTTTTTGTTTAGCCAGATTTAAGTTTGCTCTCTTATCATGAATCAAGAATACTTTACTGTTGAATTAGCCTCGGCGATTCACTTAGGGATACCTTTAGTAAATATGGGAACAGTAGCCCAATTTGATATACAAAGTGTTTGTACAGTGCCAGGGATAGCTAACTTTTGGTATGGAGTAGCCAATTTTAAGGGATCTTTACTTTGGGTTTTAGATAGCGATCGCTTTTTTAATTTATCAATTCCCAGAAATCAGCGCTCTCAGAAGCTGACTGCCGTGATTCTCCAAAGTGAAGCGTCAGGTAGCCAAAAGAAAGTGGCAATAGTCACTCAACAGTTAAAGGGCATTTTGACCATAAAACCATCCTGTCTGAAACCTATAGCAGACAATGTTTTCCCTCAACTGCATAAATGTTGTTCTGCCGTAGTCCAAACTGAGTCTCAGACTACTTATATTATTGACTCTGCTGTCTTGTTGCAACAACTGCATCAACAATCAATTCTGGTATCGGCTTAAATTGCATGTATTAAATTATTAGGAATCGAGTCTATGTCTGATAACACTGGTGATCTTGTAAGTAAAATTGTTAAGGCAAACACCTTAGAAAGCAACGGAGAAACTGAAGCGGCGATCGCTCTATATCAAGAAATTTTAGAGCTAGATCGCGGTGGCAACTACGGTGATGTGGCTCAGCAAGCATTAAATAATCTACAACAGGCTGCAACAGCGAACATTGTCCAAGAAACTGGGCAAAAAAAGTATAGCTCGTGGTGGTCAAGATTGAATATCAAAGCCAAAACCAGTTTTATCTTAATTGGGGTAGCTTTGACTTCTAGTATCGGCGTTAGTACAGTGGCATATATTCTGGCAGATAAGACTATTGTTCAGCAAACTAACAGTGCAGAACAAGCAAAATCCTCTGCAATGACCAAAGAAATTGCCTTGTTTATGCGCGATCGCTATGCTGATATTGAGGCAATGTCGAACTTGGCAATACTTGCCGATCCTGAATTAAGAGCTAAATCTAGTCTCCAGCAAAAACAAAATGTCTTAGCTCAATACCTAAAAGCTTATGATATGTACAATAGCATTGCTGTCTTTGACTTGAAAGGAGATCTGATGGTTAATTCCTCGGGTAAAGCCGCGAGTAACCATAAAAACCACATTTATTTCCAGGAAGCACTCAGAACCGGCAAACCATTTATCGGTCAACCAAGATTTTCTAAAAGCTCAGGGATATTTGCTATATACGTTGCAGCACCGATTAAAGATACTACAACAGGAGAATTTATTGGTGTTATCAGAGCCAGAATACCAGTAGCCAATCTTCAGAAGATTATTTCAGCAGAAAAATCTTACAACGCTTATTTACTGGATTCTAAGGGGCAAGTATTCTCTACTTCCAACGAAAAGGATCAACAACAATTATTGAGATCGGGAACAGAGCAGACTGCCTTACCTAACTTTTTTGATTTTCAAGCAGAATTACAAAACGAGCTAAATCGTCGAGCAAGTAACTCCGATTTGTCAGCAACGGAGAGGCAAAAGATAGCCAAAGACGATCAATCTATATTTTATGGACAGGAAGAAGTCGCCTATCTTACTACCTTTAAAGAACTCAATAATACTTTTCTGGAAGAGTTATCCGATCTAGGCTGGAGTACTCTAGTCACAATTGACAATAAATCGGCTTTCGCTGCCCAAAAACAACTACTACAGGTATTTGCTCTAGGTACTATCATTGCTGGACTGATAGTTGCTGCTCTGTCTAGATTAATTGCAGAACGAGCCACTAGCTCCATAGTAGAAGCGGCTACTGCGGTTGAGCAAATGGGAGAGGGTAATCTAAGCGTTAAACTGGAGGTAAAGGGAGAGGATGAACTAGCTGTTTTGAGTTCTAACATTAATAAAATGGCGGGACAAATTGAAGATTTGCTATTCACTCAAGAGACAGAAACTAAACAACTGCGTCGGGAAAAAGAACGGCTCCAACAAGGAGTAATGGGTCTACTGCTCGATGTAGAAGGGGCACAAAGGGGAGATTTAACAGTTAGAGCTCAAATGACTGAAGGCGCAGTTGGCTCGATCGCCGATTCCTTTAATGCTACTATCAGTAAACTGCGGGAACTGTTGCAGGAAGTACAGGCAGTTTCTACTGAAGTTGGTCAATTATCCATGGCGGGAGAAGATTCAGTACGTCAGCTTTCCGAATCTGCTATTAGTCAGACCCAAGAAATTAACCAGGCATTGAGCAGCATTGATGAAATTAATCAGTCTGTGGAAACTGTCGCTAACTACGCTCAGGAAGCTGCTAAAATCGCTCGCCACGGTTCAATCCAAGCAAAGGAAGGGGATTTAGCGATGGATGCTACGGTTGATAGTATTGAGAAAATTCGGGATACAGTAGCTAATACCTCCAAAAAAGTAAAGCAGTTAGCGGAATCTTCTCAGGAAATTGCCCAAATTGTTGAGATTATTTCTGGTATTTCGGAAAAAACCAACTTATTGGCGTTTAATGCTTCGGTTGAGGCAGCAAGGGCAGGAGAACACGGCGAAGGATTTAGAATTGTTGCCGAGGAGGTTCGTCGTTTGGCAGATCGAATCACAGAAGCAACCAAAGATATTCAACAGCTAGTGAACACGATTCAGCAAGACACTACTTCGGTGCTGCAAGGTATGGAAACTAGTACTTCGGAGGTGGTTAACGGTAGTGAGTTAGTTCGCATGACTAAACTTAATTTAAAAAGTTTAGCGGAAACGAGTCAACAAATTGACGAGTACCTCAAATATATTTCTACCAGTACTACTGATCAAACTAATACTTCTCACGAAGTTAATCAGAAAATCAGTGGTATTGCTACTTTGGCAAAAACTAACTCTACCGAAGCGCAAAACGTGGTGCAGTCTTTGCAAACTCTGGTATCCGAAGCGGAAAACCTCCAGTCATCAATTTCTCAATTTAAATTAGAAGCTTAGAGTAATAAAGGAGACAGTCAATTTACTTGACTATCTAATTTTGCCTCACTTTTCTACCTCATGGCATCAATAACTATTCCTCTAGAAGAAATCTGATCAAAAATGAGTTCCCAGTTAGATCCTGCAATTCTCGCTGCTATTACCGCCGAGGCACGTCAATGTTTTTTGGATGAAGATGCTCCAGAGTATCTGCAAATGCTGGAGTCGGGGTTTCAAGGCCGTGAAAATGCCGACTACACTGCTTTATTGCGTGCTGCTCACTCTATTAAGGGTGGTGCAGGATTAGCATCCTTAACTAGCTTGCAACAGTTGGCTCATAAGTTGGAAGATGTGTTGGTAGGGTTGCAGCAGGAGAAAATTGCCGAAGTAGAATTGGCATGGGCTTTAGTTGAAAAGAGTATCAACGAAGTAGGATATATCGTCAGTCAGGCACATACTGTAGATGATGTGATCGCCAATCCAGAGTTGATTGTTGCTCTGGAGTCTTTAGTCGGCTCTGATTTTGAGGCAGAAGAATCGGAGAATCAAGGTTTTAGTAACAATAATAATGCTCTAATTCGCACTACTCTCACGGAAGAATTGGAAAATAGTTTTGCTGTCATTGAAGACTTAGAGTTAGATGCCTCCCCAGAGGTGCTGGAGCCACTGCTATCTGGTTTCGCCGATGAATGTATTTTTTTAGCAGAAACTTTAGAGCTTTCTTGGTTGGGGGAGGCTGTTGCCCCCTTAATGGAGGTGCTAGCCACAGGGGATGTTACCGAAGCATTGCTGGTAACGAAAGAAATTATTAGCCAGTTACGGACTCAGATTACTGAGTATTTAGAAAATCTTGAATTAGTCTCAGACGAAGCTCAATCGCACCCAAAAACAGCAGGAATAGATCGTGACTTGGTGGCTAATACCCTAAACCAAGATCTAGAAGAAATGCTTCAAGCCCTCACCGATCTAGCGATGGATACCCCAGAATCGGTAATCAATGAAGCTTTATCCGACTTTGCCGACGAGTGTACTTTTTTGAGTGAAACTTTAGGTTTACCCTGGTTAGGTTCAGCCGTAGCAACAGTGACAGGGATTTTAGCTGAATGTGATCCTCTAGAAGCTCTACTAACGGTACAGGAATTAGTCACTGAAATTCGTCAACAGCGTGATCTCTATCTGGCAAATTTTTCTCCTGAAGCAGAAGATGTTAATGATCTTAAAGAGGGCGCGATCTATGAAGATAATGAGCAAAATGAAGTCTTAGAAAACGTCGATGAAGCTGAGGAATTCTTTGATTTTGCCGACAATGGTGACGATACGGCTTTAACTACGCTGATGTTTGCTCCACCTAAATCATCCTCAGAGAAGATAACAGCAAAAGTAGTAGAATCTCAAAAGCCTGCTACTAGTAGTCAGGTGAGAATTGCCCTGGAAAGACTAGAGGGCATGACCAACAATGTCGAAGAATTGATTCTCAGTCAATCCCGTATTAGCCGTCAACACAGGATTTTAAATCAAGCAAATCACCGTTTGCGATCGCTTACCCGCCAGTTTGAACCAATTCGGGAACAAATTCAAAATTTATATAATCAGCTTGCAGTCAACTCTATTGATGGATCTTCAAATGAGTCCAATGAAAATGATTTTGATTCTTTGGAAATGGATCGCTATACAGATTTGCACAGTAGTTTACAGTCTTTCCAAGAATTAATGTTACAGATTCAAGAAACTCGTACTGATATTGATTTTATCGACCGAGAGTTAGCCGAAGATTTAGAACATACAGAGAAAAATTTGGACACACTGTACTCTACAGTCACAGATTCTCGACTAGTTCCCTTTGATATCTTAGCAAAACGATTTATTCCGCAAATTCGTGCTCTAAGTCAGCGTTTTGATAAGTTAGTTGATCTCAAAATTGAAGGCAAAAATACTTTAGTTGACCAGATCCTGCTGGAACAACTACAAACTCCCCTGACTCATTTACTCAATAATGCTTTTGATCATGGAATCGAGTCTAATCAAGAGCGGATTGCAGCCAATAAACCCGCAACAGCAACGATTATTCTCCAGGCACAACTGAAAAATAATCAGCTAGTGATTAAGATCCAAGATGATGGAGGCGGCATCAATCCCGAAAAAGTTTACCATCGGGCAGTAGCCAAAGGAATTTGCCCTGCCGAAAAATCAATCAATGATTTTCGACCAGAAGAAATTGTCAACTGGATTTTTGAACCAGATTTCTCCACTGCTGCCAAGGTTAGTGATATTTCTGGTCGAGGAATGGGATTAGATATTGTTTTAAATTTGATTCGTCAACTACGGGGGCAGCTATACGTCACCACTGATGTTGGATTAGGTACTACTTTTACCATCACCCTCCCTTTAAATCTCAGCCTACAATCCTTAATGTTGGTTCAGTTACACAGCAGTCTAGTAGCTATTCCTCATACAAGTATTCTGGAAATATTACCCTACCCGGAACTTGACTTTACCAATAAACGTAAAGAGCACATTAACTGGCAAAATCAAACAATAACCTTAGCATCAGCAGCTAACTTATTTCCTTGTCCCAGAAAACCATTACAACTAAGTCAAGGAAAAGTAGCCATAGTTTTGGAAACTGCTTTTGAACCCTTGGTAATCTTGGTTGATGCCATAGTGGGAGAGGAAAAATTAATTATTAAGCCTTTTGATGAAACTGTTCCCGTACCTACCTACGTTGTGGGGTGTACCGTATTGGGTACAGGTGAAGTAATTCCCGTGATTTTGCCTCAAGGGATTGCCCAAAACGATGTTTCGTCCGTATCCGTTAAAAATACCAAGGCTACTATAGCCAGTACAGTCTCTACTGTTCTGATTGCTGAAGACTCCGTTGCTACCAGGAGAATGCTGGATAAGGTACTAACCGCTGCGGGTTATCAGGTACTTGTGTGTCGTGATGGACAGGAAGCTCTCGATCAGATTGAACAATATAAGGGACAAATTGATTTAATTCTTTCTGATGTGGAAATGCCTAAGCTCAATGGTTTTGAATTATTAGCCAAAGTTCGTTCCCTCCCAGCATTTAACAAGACACCTTTTGTCATGGCAACTTCTCGTACAGGCGATCGCCATAAACAAGAAGCCCAGCGTTTAGGTGCAACAGACTATCTCGGCAAACCCGTCCAACCCCAACAATTGATTGATACCGTAGCAGCTTTATTAACTAAACAGTAGCTATCATAAAAACTAAGCATAATCTTAACACTCCGAACTCCGAACTCCGAATTCCGAACTATTAACTATCAACCATGAAATCCTTCACAAATTTACTTAGTTCTTTAATATTGGCGATTTCAATAATGGCGATCGCAATTTTCTCGATTCAAAACGTAGATGATGTCTCGGTTGAGTTTCTCAATCTCGAATCGATCACTGTACCAGTAGGCATACTACTAGTCTTTTGTAGCGCAATTGGCATAATTTTGAGTTGGTTTATTTCCCTACTATTTTCCCGCCAGAAAATTCGTAGAGGCTAATC
>CBDUCX010000037.1:0-25328 GCA_965365755.1 uncultured Pleurocapsa sp. | reverse complement strand
CAGCAGGCAGAAATTAAGCATCAATACTTAGAACTAAACCGCATCGAAGCAGAAATCGAACAAGCCAATCGACAGCTTAAAAGCTATCCCAACCGCGATACCCAAAACCTCCAACAGAATATAGAAGCTGTTGAGGAGCAAATTAAAAGTCTAATTTTAGAGCAGGGAGAAAACCAGCAACAACAGAGCGATCGCACGCAACAGTTAGAGCAACTGAGCCAAAAAATCGCCCGACACCAGCTTACAGAAAACAAACAACAACTAGCACAAAAGAGAATTGCGATCGCCGAAGATGCGATCAAGCGCTTAAATGAGGTTAGAAATCGCCTGGAACATCAGTTTCGTTTGGCTTTAGAACAAAAGGTGCAGTCCATATTTAGCTTTATCTCTTTTACTCCTTATATCCCCAAATTAAGCCGTGATTACAAGTTAACCTTAGTTAAACACACATCGGGGAGAGAAGCCCCCGTGGCTGCATCTACAGGGGAAAACCAAATCTTGAGCCTGTCATTTATCGGCGGAATTATTGATCGGGTAAGACAATGGAGTCAACGCAATACCCTGATGAGTTACGATAGCAGTACTTTCCCCATCGTTATGGATTCTCCTTTCGGTAGTTTAGATCAAATTTATCGCCGACAGGTAGCCAAAGCAATTCCTCAGCTAGCTAATCAATTAATTATTTTAGTCACTAAAACCCAGTGGCTGGGAGAAGTAGAGACGGAAACAGCAGCACTAATTGGTCAGGAATATGTGCTAACCTATTATTCCCCAAAAACGAACTGTGAGTCAGACAACCTAGAACTTAATCAGCAGAATTATCTTTTGGTTAAATCAAGTTTAAGCAATTTTGAGTATACGGAAATTGTTCCCGTACAGGGCAAATATTAATAACTGATTAATAGATACCTATAACAGTTACAACAACTAAACTTGAGTTATAACAGTGTAGATTGGACAACAACTATAGGGGTAGAGACAGGGGTAAGGAAAATGTTTTTCTTAGATCATACGCAGGTACAGTATTGCAAAATAAAGGATCGAGATAAAACTATATCAGGGTTGATCTATAACAATAATTTGTTCATCAGAGAGAAGGCTTTTCCGAAAGAAGAAATTGAGCTGGCTATTAAAGAGTGCCGAGAAGAATATCTCGACCACGAACAACGGACTCAAATTCCCACTTTATTAGTCAAAGAAAAAGATAGTGTTGGCATTTGGATGCAGAACAATAAGTACAAATCAGCCATTATTGATGCTTCCATTAGTAAACAAACAGTCGCAGCAACTAAAACATCAAGCAGTAGTAGCAAATCGAAAAACAAGCTGAACCGTTTTAGTGTTCGGCAACTGGCGCAGGAAATGCGTTCAGAACAAGGAGTGGAAATCAAAACTCGTCGCCACAAATTAAAGCTATACCAAAGGTGTTTTGTCGGTAATGAAGCTGTTGATTGGATTAGTAAAAAGACAAAACTATCTAGAGAAGATGCAGTTGCTATAGGTCAAAAAATGATTGATAAGGGTCTTTTTCACCATGTGCTAGATGAGCATCAATTTAAAGACGAGGAACTATTTTATCGCTTTAGGGAAGATGAGGGCAAAAGTATCTGGAATAGTTCTATATAGTAAGCTATTATTGCTATATAATTTTTAATGCTATCAACTTTAGTTTTTAACTTACTTAATTTTTGTAGATTGTTATCTGGTTTACACAACTATCTAATATTAATATTAATTATTAGCTTTGAATCTGGCAAGCATGCGTCTTTCAACTGGTCAATTTAATTTTTTTAGCTTAACGTGAGAGAAGCCCAGCATTCTAGCGAAGCTGAATGTCTGGACGGGGCGTTTAAACGCCAGGGAAACCACTGGCGACAGCCCCTCATGAATCGAACCGCCGACAGGCGTTATTGAATTATTGATAATTATTTTATCGTAGGTTATCTACTGTGCTAAAATGTTTTCATGTTAACTATGAATTACACGTATCGAATCAACCCAACTCCAGAACAGCAAGAGTTAATGCTGGGCTGGCTGGAAACGTGCAGATGTTTGTATAACAGATGTTTGCACGACTTAAAAGATTGGCTTAATTCGAGAAAATGTAGTTTGTATTCTTGCTCAATTAATCGGGAATATATAATGTCTCCCGATATTCCTTTTCCTAGTTACCTAGAACAGAAGCGACAGCTTACCCAGTGGAAAAAAACCAATCCTTGGTACAAAGCTGTTCACTCTCAAGTGACTCAGGATTGTGTTAAACGACTTCATAACACTTGGGAGAGATTCAAATCTAAAAAATTTGGTTTTCCTCGGTTCAAAAAGTTTGGACGATATCAATCTTTCCTATTTCCACAGTTTAAAGAGTCTCCAATTAAAAATGGATTTATTAAGTTGCCCAAAATTGGTGAAGTTGAAATCAACTTACACAGACCAATACCTGACGGTTTTAAGGTCAAAGGAGTAAGAATAGTATCAAGAGCAAGAGGAACTGTATGGTATGCAGTAGTTACGATTCAATGTGAGATCAAAGTACCCGACCCATTACCATTTGGTCGTGGGATAGGTATAGATATTGGTCTTGAATCGTACCTCGTAACGAGTGACAATTTCCGAGTCGAACCAGCTAAATTTTTTCGAGACTTACAAAGTAGGCTTAAAGTGCTGCAACGCAAGGCATCTCGTAAAAAGAAGCGTTCTGAAAACTGGGAAAAAGCGCAATTAAAGGTAGCAAAATTACACCATCAAATAGCTAACGCTCGCCAAAATTTTCACTTTCAAACAAGTCATATCTTGTGCGATCAAGCAGACATGATTTTTGTTGAAGATATCAACTTTAAGATGACTGCTAAAGGGTTTCTTGGTAAGCATATGCTTGATGGTGGGTTTGGGCAATTTCGAGATTTACTATCTTGGGTATGCTGGAAGCGTGGGAAATACTTTGCGACTGTTGATCATAAGTATACGAGTCAAATCTGTCCTGAATGTAATGCTCATACTGGCAAGAAAGAACTCAAAGAAAGAACTCACCATTGCCCTGAGTGTAATTACACGACCTCTCGCGATCATGCTAGCGGTCGTGTAATTTTAAATCGAGGACTAGAATCGATAGTACGGCTGGACGAGTCGGAACGGAAACTGTCTGCTGAATGCGTACTGCCAGGGTTAGCAATATCTAGGTAAGTGCAACGCAGAAATTTCAATCGGCGACGATTGAAGCCCGCACCATACCCGTAGGGTTGGTGTCGGGAGAAGTCACTTTACCAAGGTAACGAACCTAATAGAAAATAGATAATATCTTATGATGCGGTATTTGTGGGCAAAAAATACAGTTGTTTCACTTTTAAGCTGTAGTTGGCTGATCTGGACTACTTCTAGTGCTGTTGCCGAAACGGTAGCCGAAAAAATTGCTCGCACAGGGAAATTAACCGCAGGGACAAGTAAAGATGCCTTACCCTTTGCCTATCGTAATGTTGAGGGAGAATTAGTGGGCTATTCTATTGATATTTTAGAACTAATTACTAGTCAACTAGAACAGGAATACGACCGAGAAATTGAACTAGAATTAGTTGCTTTAAAACCCAAAGAGCGTATTCCCCAACTAAGATCGGGAAAGGTTGATATTGTTTGCGATGCCAGTAGCTTTACCTGGAAACGCGATCGCCAAATTGATTTTTCGGTTAGCTATAGTTCTACAGGGACTAGGCTTCTAACTAAAAAAGGGAACAATTACTGGGATGCTGAATCTTTGGTAGATCAACGTATTGGTGCTTTACCCAAAACCACTAATGAACAGAATATTCGGCGGATTCAACCTTTAGCCAAGATTGTCAACCTAAAGGATCGATCTGCTGGTTATGAGGCTTTACAGAATGATGAAATTGATGCTTTTGCCTCCGACGGCATCTTACTAGAAAGCTGGTTAAGAAACATTCCTAATCCAGAAGATTTTCAAATCGTGGGGGATTATTCCCGTGAAGGAATTGCCTGTATGGTGCCAGAAAATAATTCTCAGTTTCTCAACACGGTTAACTACAGTTTGGTTGAGTTTATGGCAGGACTTTTGAACGATAAGCCAGAATATGTGACAATCTTTGAGCAATGGTTCGGTGCCCAGGGAGTATTGCCTCTAACTCAAGATTTGAGAACTATCATGATTGATAACATGCAGTTAATTATTGATTTTAAAGATCAGGTTAATAATTTCTAATTCTGCTGACTATTTACAAAGGTATACATCATAGCTTGAAAGCGATCGCTAATATTGGTAGAGTTAATCGCTATCTCAAACAGTGGAAAATGAAATGCAACGTCTAGCTTGTCTGACATTAATCTTTGCTATTTTATTTGCTGTTTTTATTATTACTCCAGCTTTTCTGAGCGATCGCTTTGTCTCCTATCCGCTCATCAGAAACGGGGATATTCTAGACCTCTTAACACCTTTGGTTTTAATTCCTCTTTATTGGTTGCTGTTTCAAATCCATCCCCATCGTCCACCCAGTCACAATGAGATGCTTATTTTTCTCATATTTGCTGTTTTGTGGGTTCAGGGTCAAGGGATGCACTTAGCCGCCAACTCCATCGGACATCTCACACAACCCTATTCTGGTAGTGAGATCGAGAATCTGACTCACTTCTATGATGAAATACTAAGTCACTATATCTGGTATTGCGGACTTGTTGGCTTATCAGCACTTTTGATTTATCGGCAATGGCAAAACCCTTTTTTAAAGCAACGTTCAGAATTGAGATTGGAAATTACAGCAGGAATTATTCACGGATTCAACTACTTTATTGATGTTGTAGAATCGGCAACAACTATTCTGGGTGTCCCATTTGCTGTTGGAGTTGTTTTGTTTACTTTAATTCGGGGACGGAAACATTTACGCCAACAGCCGATTTTGGCATTCTTTTTTGTGTCCTATTTGGTCGCCTGTCTGTTCTTTTTGGGCTGGGGACTATACTGGGGAGGACTACCAGAGTTTAGTGAGGTAGGAATTATTGATTAACTATGCCACCAGAAAACTAAAGTTAAACTAATGGGATAGCTGAGAAATCAGAGAGTGCAAATTCCTGAAATAATAAATATTACAAATAAGTTGAAAAAATGTATAAAGTTAGTCTAATTCGCGCCGAGTCTTACAAACTTCAGAAATTAAGGTCACATATTAAATATCTTCTCGAACCCTTGGGGGGCATGGAATCTATCGTTAAATCGGGCGATCGCGTTTTACTCAAGCCCAATCTTTTAACTGGTAGTCGTCCCACCAAAGAATGTATTACTCGTCCTGAAATTGTCTACTGCGTTGCTCAACTGGTAAAAGAAGCAGGAGGTAAACCGTTTTTAGGGGATAGTCCCGCCTTTGGCAGTGCCAGAGGAGTAGCCAAAGCTAATGGTTATCTACCTTTATGCGCAGAATTGGATTTACCGATTATTGAATTTAAAGGACAGCGTTATGCTACCGCCAGTGAGAACTTTCAACATCTCAGACTATCGAAAGAAGCAATGGATGCGGATGTGGTGATTAACTTGCCCAAAGTAAAGTCTCATATGCAGTTAACCATGACTTTGGGGGTAAAAAATCTCTTTGGCTGTGTCCCTGGCAAGATGAAGGCTTGGTGGCATATGGAAGCAGGAAAAGATGCTGCTCGCTTCGGGGAAATGATTGTGGAAACGGCAAAAGCGATCGCTCCTAATTTAACTATTATTGATGGTATTATTGGTCATGAAGGAAATGGCCCTAGCGGTGGTGAACCCAAAGAATTAGGGGTTTTAGGGGCATCTACCGATGTTTTCGCTTTAGATCGTGCCATGATTGACATTTTAAACGTCGATCCTCTCACTGTTCCTACTCTGGCTGCCCAATTTAAACAGGGATATTGTAGCGAACTTGCAGAAATTGAGTTTCCTTACTGCAAACCTGCTGACTTACAGGTATCGGATTGGAAATTACCTGATGCTCTAATGCCGATTGACTTTGGACTGCCTCGTGTCTTGCGATCAACTTTTAAACACTTCTATATTTTATCTAAACAGAAATTGTTCGGGCTAACTGGCGATAAAGCAATCTAGTATCGCTCATTGGTCAGGAAATGCACCCCCTTACTAGAATTCATGGTTTATGGCAAAAACCCCAGTTGAATTATATCGTAGAGGTAATGCTAATTCTCCTAGAATGGACAATGTTCGTCTTAATAAGGATATTGCAACATACGAACGTGACGGAAAAACTTGGGTCAAAGAAACAGCAGTAGAAGGACTTGAACCAGGAGGTATCTCAACTTTTTCAGTTCGAGGAAAAGGAAAAAATTGGTGGAAAATCAATGCTGGTGTAGAAATTCCTCAAGATTTAGAATTAGTTAACGACAGGAGTAATCATTGGCTGTGGAAACCTACTCTGAAAATGCCATTAGAAAAGTACAAACAAGCTTTGCAAATGATCAGTCAATCTTTTTATAAAGTGAGCTAAGAATTTATGAATTTATCATTTAAAGATCTTAAATTTATTCTAGAAGCAATCAATCATCTATTAAATCAATATAATAGTCGACTTGCAAAAATTGAAGATCAAGAAAAATATGAAGATGAAGCTGCCGATTTAGCTAATGACACTATGTTTTTAGAATCTCTTAAGTCAGAGATGGAGAAAAATTTAGATAGAGGAAAAAAAATAAATCTAAGTGTTTCATCTAATGTACAGTACCCAACAACTTTAGAATCTTTGACTGAATCAACTCTGCAATTATCTATTAATGAACGACTCTTATTAGTAGAAGCAATCACACAATCTATCAGAAAAGAGACGAATCTAATTGCCAGTTGATTATTTTTAGTAGTGAAATTATTGTGATAGTTTAAGAGATTACGCTGTCTATCAACTAGCTTTTAGCTATTAGCTTTTAAGCATTTTTTCATACCCAACTAGCTCAAAAAGCGATCGCTGATTGTTGGGAATTGTAAAGAAAAATTTCAAAATGCGTAAATATCATAGCAAAACAGTGAGTAATATTTGTAGGTAGATTAACTGTTTTGGATTGAAATCAGGAAAACATTATAAAAACCGAGGAAGCCAAGATGAATTCAGCTAACAGCTTGAAAGGTATCTTCAGTCGTAATTTAATTGTTGTCGCCTGTTGTTTTTTAATTGCTCTTGGTGGTTTTGGCTATATTTTAACGACCCTACCTGGAGCTGCACCACCATCTCCTGTCTGTATAGGTGGCGGGTGGAAACTGGCTTTAATTATTACTCATGTGCTGACATTTGCTTTGATCCCTTTGGCAATGCGAGTTTTTTATCAGAGTTTAAATGTATTGTTGGAAGAATCAGTGTCCAAAGCAAAAGCGATTTTTGCTTCACAACTGGGATTGTCTTTTATTATGGTAGCGATCGCTTCAGAAATCGGCTGGCACGTTACTCAATGCTGGTACTACCAAAATCAGTTTACGATGCTCAACTTCATGTTCTATTTCTTTCTCATCTCTGCCTTTGCACTATGGGCTGATGGATTAGTAGAGCAGACAACCTGGGTAACTAATTTGATGAATATTTTGTTTGCCGTTGGTCTTTTGGTAGTGTCGATTTTGTACCCTTTAGGATATTCAGCTAATAATCCCAGCTATAAAATTCCGATTTATGTTGTTCTCACTTTAGTTTTTTCGGTTCTTACTTATCGAGGTTACAAATTACTGGAAACCTGGAAAATCATCTTGTTTCCTCTCTTTTCCGTAGGAGTCAATTTGACCTTTATCTTCCTGCTGGATCAATATGGTACAGCAACTGTGACCAATGCTCTCTTCCATATTCTGCATGATTTAGGGGGGACAGAAGCAGGAGTGGTGATTTTCACCTGGTTAGTTTATCAAAAGGCATTAGCCAAACAGAATTTCGCTGCCGAATTAATCTCCCAAAAGTAAAACCTGTCCTTTTAGTACTTCGAGGAATATGATCTGATGATTTCTCAACTGTATCCCCTGGGTCATTTGCTATTGGCGATCGCCGAATTATTTTTAATCGGCTGGTCAATTCGCTTATGGCTGCAATCTAAATCAATTGCGATGGTTGTTTTGCCAATTATCTTGATTAGTATTGCTTACGACAACCTATTGCTCGCTAGTGGTACTTTGATTGGAGAAGGGGAATTATTACAATTTCTCAGTCAAATACGCTTCTTAATTCATTATCTCACCATACCCTTTTTAATTGTCGTAGGTGTGGAGTTGGCTAATCGAGCGGGGGCTGGTTGGGCAATTCCTCTAACTCGCTGGTTAGGCTGGATTCTAGCTTTCATCTTGGGGATTGCAGATATCTTAAATCGATACGTCGGTTTGGAGCTAAAGTCAGTCTATTTTGCAGGAGTGTTGCGTTACACTACTGAAGTTGGGGAAGTGCCAATTGTAACTATTGTCGTCACTTTGTTTGTCTTACTAATTGGTATTGGCTTCTGGATACGTACTGGAGGAAGATGGTCTTGGTTATTCTGGGGCACCTTAATCGGTTTGGTGGGGAATGCTTTACCTATTTCACAATTTGGCACCTTACCAGGTAGTAGTGCTGAATTTATCATGACCCTATCCTTACTATTAACAGAAAGATATTCACAACGAGAATTACCTGACCTCGGTTTAGAGCCAGATTCGGGTCTAGTATTTACCTATCTCTATTCAAACTGGGTGTTAATTCATCCTAAACCCAAAGGTGTGGTTTACTTTATTGGTGGTGCAGGATTTGGTAGCTTTCCCACAATTTTTTACCGTTATATTCTAGGACGTATATTTGAAGATGGTTACACCGTAGTCGCTTTACCGTTTAAATTTACCTTAAATCATTGGTCTGTTGCCATTGACTTAGTTAATAATGCTAAACCTTTAAGAGAAGCAATTAAAGCTGAGGCTGTCCGTCGTAACTCTATTTATGGGGAGTCAACCTATCAAAACCTCGACCTCTATTCCAATCCTGAGAAATTTAGAGAAGGAGGTTATTTTTGGTTAGGACATAGTTTAGGCTGTAAATATGTTGCCTTACTAGAATTATTGGGCGGTGTGGAGCGACTAGAATTATTATGCCAAGCAGAAACTGTTGATCGGGTTGAGGAATTTTTAGGACAATGCATTAATAAGGAGAACGAGATTAAGCAAATAAAAAATGCGTTATTGAAAATCAAAGATCCTGAATATATTTCTCTAGAAAATCAATCATCTATCTTAATGGCTCCCGTAATTACAGGAATAGAAGGAGCAATCCCGCTTAAATTTCTAGCAGACTTAGTTAAACCATATTTTGATGCTCGCCCATCAAAGGAAGAAACGGAATGTTTGATCGCTGAAAATAATTTATTCCACTTCACTGCCATCATTAAATTTATCAATGATGATGTAGAAGCTAAAGCAGGTACAATCAATTTTTTGCGCAAAACTTTACCTCAAGATCCCCCTACTCTATACGATGAATTACCTGGAAAGCATCTGGCACCTTTGAATCTCTTAAAGAGAAATGACCCGTTAGCTGATTTGTTACTTGAATGGTTGCCGATTTTAAAAGACCAGGTAAAAAATAGCTAATTAGGCAGGGGTAACTAAATCGGATATTTCGCAGGTAGGCCAGCAAATTAAAATTAAATAAATAATATTGATTTTTGCCTAGGGTTTCCCAAAATTATCCAAATCTTCAGATTGAAGCCATGATGGCAAGTCTATACTTCTTGGGAATGCCCTTCCTTATTTACATTTTCTTCTTTTTTGGTTTTGCTGGGGTAGTAAAAGCAGCAATTAATAATAATAAAACTCCAATATTAATCGCTACATCCGCTAAATTGAATACGGGAAAATTAATCAAGCGAAAATCTAAAAAATCTACTACATAGCCGAATAAAAAGCGATCAATTCCATTGCCGATCGCTCCTGATAAAATAAGTCCATATCCTAGTTGTTCTAATAAAGTTAGTCTCGGTGTATACCAAATAAAAATAATTAAGAGTAAACTAACTATTAAAGATATCCAGCGCAATATTTCCACCTGACCACGGAAAAAACTAAATGCAGCGCCAGTATTAATTACGTAAGTAAAATGAAACACGTTAGGCCATAGTGGCACTGTGTCACCGAGAGCGTCAAAATTCTGCACAACCAAGTATTTAGTTATTTGATCAAAAATAATACCTACAATAGCTATCAGCCAAAAGCTTCTTTTTCGTCTCATCAATTTATTCCCCATAACCTTCAAATATAAATAAAAACCAACTTAAGCTATAATTATTAAGAAACTTTGAGCTAAAGATACAAAAGTCTACAGACCAATCATATGTCTCTTCCTATTCGCAACCTTGCAATTATTGCCCACGTCGATCATGGTAAAACGACTCTCGTAGATGCACTACTTAAACAATCGGGTATTTTCCGCGAAGGCGAAGATGTACCAGATTGCGTCATGGACTCTAACGATCTCGAAAGAGAGCGCGGGATTACAATCCTGTCTAAAAACACCGCAGTCAGTTATAAGGATACTTTAATCAACATCGTTGACACACCCGGACACGCCGACTTCGGAGGTGAAGTTGAACGAGTATTAGGAATGGTTGATGGTTGTGTCTTAATTGTTGACGCTAATGAAGGCCCGATGCCTCAAACCCGCTTCGTCTTGAAAAAAGCCCTAGAAAAAGGCTTGCGTCCGATTGTTGTGGTCAATAAAATTGATCGCCCCCGCGCTCATCCTGATGGTGCAGTTGACAAGGTGTTTGACCTGTTCGTGGAATTGGGTGCAGACGATGACCAGTGCGACTTTACCACCCTCTATGCCTCTGGTTTACAGGGCTTTGTTAAAGAGAACCTAGATGATGAAGGGGTGGATATGCAGCCCCTATTTGAAGCAATTATTCATCATGTTCCACCACCAGCAGGAGATGTGGATAAACCTTTACAGTTACAGGTGACTACTCTAGATTATTCCGACTATCTCGGTCGAATTGTAATCGGTAGAATCCACAACGGTGTTCTCAAGGCTGGTCAACAAGCTGCATTGATTAAAGAAGACGGCAAGATCGTCAAAGCGAAAATCTCCAAATTAATGGGCTTTAAAGGACTAGCACGGGTTGAAATGGCAGAAGCAAGTGCCGGAAATATTGTCGCAGTTGCTGGTTTTGCTGATGCTAATATCGGAGAAACGATTACTTGTCCTAGTGAACTCCAAGCTTTACCTTTAATTAAGGTTGACGAACCTACTCTACAAATGACCTTCTCGGTCAATAATTCCCCTTTCGCTGGTCAAGAAGGAGATTACGTAACTTCCAGACAAATACGCGATCGCTTAATGAGAGAATTAGAAACTAATGTGGCACTCCGCGTGGAAGATGGGGATTCTGCTGAAAAATTCTTGGTGTCTGGTCGAGGTGAATTGCACTTAGGGATCTTGATTGAAACCATGCGTCGTGAAGGATACGAGTTTCAGGTATCTCAACCTCAAGTAATCTACCGTGAAATCAATGGTAAACCTTGTGAGCCTTACGAGTATTTGGTCTTAGATGTTCCCGAGGCTGCGGTTGGTAGCTGTATTGAGCGACTGGGACAGCGCAAGGGTGAAATGAAAGATATGCAGAACAGTGGTGGACGCACTCAACTAGAGTTTGTCATTCCTGCAAGAGGCTTGATTGGCTTCCGTGGTGATTTTGTTCGCATCACTCGTGGGGAAGGCATTATGAACCACAGTTTCCTGGAATATCGAGATTTCTCTGGAGAACTTGAGACTCGCTATAACGGTGTAATTATTGCTTTTGAAGAAGGTGTGGCAACATTCTACGCCCTGAAAAATGCCGAAGATCGGGGTATATTCTTTATTACTCCTGGTACTAAAGTTTATAAAGGCATGATTGTTGGGGAGCATAATCGCTCTCAAGACCTTGATTTAAACGTTTGTAAGGCAAAACAGCTTACTAACCACCGTGCTGCTAGTGGAGACGAATTAGTCCAGCTTCAAGCACCAACGGAAATGAGTTTAGAACGAGCCTTGGAATACATTGGTTCTGATGAACTGGTTGAAGTTACACCAGAATCAATCCGTTTACGGAAGGTTAAGACTAAAAAACTGGCAAAAAGATAAAGGAGCGAAGCGATCATTATAAGCTAGTTTATTTAGAGGGTAGCAACCTAAGCTACCCTTTTTATTTTTTTATATTATAAACTGACATTCCGCAGATAATTTTTCCAACCTAAATAGCGATCGCAAAAATTGATTAGTTGATGTATGAATAAAGTCAAAAACTACCGCATTCCAGGTTGAAACGATACAAGAGCGAAAAGCACCAGCTCGATAACAGGAAACAGCTTCTTGAATATAATCTTTTGTGGTTTTATCTCGGCAACGCAATACTAATTCATCTAGATCGATTAAACGTTCACTCATGAATATTATTTAGCTTGACGACGGGAAGCCCCGCGTTGTAATCATTTTTGGAGTGATAACGGAAAAAACTTGTTCAACGTCGGGATGAGAGCCGACAATAAATACTTAATAAGCAATTCATCAAAACTTGATACAGTATTGATTCCGGTTGTCGTACAATACATTTGAGCGTCTCAATGAGTCACTAGCTACTGAAGAGCGGATAAACAAAAACCTAAAGCTAGTAAGAACCTTGAAAATCAAACATATAGGGTTGCAACCAAGAAACAGTTTCAATTGGAGACTCGGTGGTTGTGTAAAATGTTTGCCGTATAAAGCGCAAAAATGTAGTCTTGGGGGTTTCCCCATGAGCAATTTTTGTGTATAAGGAAACATTCTCAAAACTTTACCGCTGGACTGGCGGGAATGGAAACTGCCTGGGCAATCGGTCTGTCGGGGATGTGATTTTTTCAGATCTAGATAAGTGGTGAAAAACTTGGAGACAAGAAACAACCAGGAAAACCTACTAGTGATGGTAGGGAAGCCCGTGCTGTACGCTTGCGCTACTCGTCGGGTAAGGTCACTCTGGCTACTTTAATTTCCCATGCTCAAGTTTAAACTGATGATCGCGTTTTTTATCAGAATCAGACTTAAATTCATCCCGTCGTAATCGTAATTGAATATCTTCTAAGAGCTTACGATTTACCCCCATCAAGTCGGCAATTAAACCAAAAATCCAAAGTTGAACTCCAATTAAAATTAACATCGCAGCTAAAATTAAACTGGGAACACGGGGTTTGGCAGGGTCATCACCGATAATGCCCCAAAACAGCAGCAGCCAACGACAACACAATAAAAAGCCGATGCTAGAAGGAATGCTCCCCAGCAGCATAAAAAACTGGAGGGGACGATAGGTCATAAAGATCCGTACAATCGTCAGAATGGAATGCTGTACATAGGCAGTAATACTTTTAACTAACCTAGAGGGACGCAGATAACCATTAATCCGAATCGGTACAGAGGTAATCACCAAGCCCCTTTGACCAGCTTGAATAATTGTTTCTAAGGTATAGGTATATTCATTAAACACATTGAGCCTTAAAGCAGCTTCTCGACTCATTGCCCGAAAACCACTGGGGGCATCAGGAATATCCGTTTTGCTGGCAACACGGACGACAAAGCTACCGAGGTTTTGCAACAACTTCTTGATCGGGGAAAAATGGGGAATGCTCTGGATTGGTCTGGCACCGATGACGATCTCCGCATTCCCCTCCAAAATTGGTCTAATCAATTTAGGAATATCCGCAGCACAATATTGATTGTCGGCATCAGTATTGACAATGATATCTGCCCCTGCTTTGAGACAGGCTTCAATTCCTGCCATAAATCCCTTTGCCAGACCTTGATTAGAACCTAGATCGACAATATGATCCACTCCACAAGCTTGTGCCACTTCTAAAGTGCGATCGCTACTACCATCATTAATAATTAACCATTCTACTTGGTCGATGCCCGGTAACTGGCGTGGAAGTTCCGACAAAGTTAACCCCAAGGTTGCTTCTTCGTTGTAACAGGGAATTTGAATAATCAGTTTCATGATGTTGTTCTAGACATAGGTAGCTCTCAGCTTTTAGCTTATTACATTGCGCCCTTGCGGTATGCCGCCTGACGCAATACTGTTCGGTTAGTCTCTTAAGTTATTTTATTCGCCCCCTAAATCCCCTTCCTCGCGCGTTCCTTTGCTGAGGAAACCTCAGCAGGGTCGCTCGTCAATTCTGGGGGACTTTTAGTTCTCTTTCTCCCCCAAATTTGGGGGTCGGGGGGCTTAACCGAACGGTATGCCGCCTGACGGGGTTATGTAAGTAGGGCGAAATAAAGTCAAATAGGTTAGAACTATGAATCTGATTAAAGCTATTACAACTAACCACTAACCACTAATCACTAACAGTCTTAACAAGTTAATTTTATTTATACCGACCTACTTAGTTGTTAATTATCAATTCGCTTAATTGTCCAGAAAGGAAAAGTTTGACTGGGGTTAATTGTTACCCCTTGGATCTCGTTTTGGGCAAAAGCATAGTCTTTAGTTTGCCACAGAGGGATGTATGGCACATCCTGAGTAAATAGTTCCTGCAATTCCTTAAAAATCGCCTGACGTTTGGCGACATCTTGTTCCTGTCGAGATTGCTCAATTAATTGATTAGCCTGATCGCTATAGTAAAATGAACCACGACTTTGAGCTGCTCCTGACTCGCAACCAACACTGGGAGAGCCTTGGCTACAACTTAAGAAGGGCTGAAGATAATTATCTGGGTCGAGAAAATCAGGATACCAGTCCACTAAAGCAGCAGGATATACTCCCTGGCTGAGATTACTAAAAAAGGAAGCCGACTCGACGCTGTTAGGTACAAACTGAATGATTCCCCCCAACTCTCCTTCGGCATAAGCTTTAATTGTCTCGGCGACAATACCTCGGGTAATTGAACCAGAAGGATGCCAAATTTCGATAATAGCGGGGTTTTCGGCGGAATAACCAGCCTTAGTCAATAATTCTTTCGCTTTACTTGTATTAGCTTCCCCATAAAGAGTTTCAAAAGCCGGTTGATAAGCCTCAAATGCGGTGGGAACTAGACTGTAAATTGGTTCAGCTTGTCCTTTTAATACTCTTTCATTGATTAAAGCACGATTGATGCCAGCGGCGATCGCTTGACGAACTTCTGGCTGATTTAGGGGTTCTTGCTGTAGATTCAGTACTAAATAATTAACTACTGTTCCTGAACCTTCAATTACCTGTAATTCTCCTTCACTGTTAAGCAAGCTCTCGATTTGTTGTGGGTCAAGGGACTGATAAGCTACGTCCACGGCACCGGTTTTAAAACTATTAAACAGATTAGCTGAATTACTGCCATAAACCTGCATATTGATTCCTTGATTTAGTGGTTTATCCCCCCAGTAATTTTCATTGGTGTTGAGGCTAATGGAATCGCTTTTGAACTGATTTAGTCGATATTTTCCTGTTCCCACTAAAATATTGGGGTTAAATTTCCCCGCCCCAATCTTGTAAGCTTCGGGGGATACTGCGCAAGCGCCAGGAAAGGCTAATAAAGCAGGAAAAGCAGCAAAGGGTTGTTTTAAAGTAATTTTGAGTTCATATTCTCCCGTCGCTTCTACTGTCTCAATCACATCCCCTAAGAGAAAAGAAGGTTTTCCGCCATTTTCAATAAAACGCTCTAAGGAAAATTTCATGGCATCGGCGTTAAAAACAGTACCGTCATGAAAAGATACCCCCTCCCTGAGAGGAATAGTGTAAGTCATGCCATCTCCACTAATTTCTGGCATTGCGGTTGCCAGTAGTGGCTTGATTTCCGTCGTCCCTATTTCATAGGTGTAAAGACTTTCTCCGACGTTATAGATTATATTTAACCCTGCTAGTTCGTAGTTGTCCGCAGGATCGAGGGTGCGGGGTTTGAGGGTTGTACCTACGGAGATGCGATTAAGATCAACAGGTTCAATATTTGACTGAGTTTGACTGTTATTGCATCCTACCGCCAGAGTAAAGCAAATTGAAAACAGAATTAGATATTTGCTGGCTTTTTTTAGTCGTTGTCCAAACCAAGAAAATTGATTAATACTCATACCAAGTAAGATGATCTAAAAGTCTCTTTCGCATGATAAAGGGTAATCTAGGAAAACGCTTTAATCAAGATCAAGGTTTGAGCCGAGTTCAACTACGTATTACTATAGCTCCAAATTCTCTTGGCTTCAGCATCAGGGAAAAGTTCAGAAATCAAAAAGCGATCGCCAGAGGAAAACAATTATTTAGATTTTTTATAGGAGATAATAAGCAAGTATTAATACTGCTTGCTCCTGAAATTTGTATTACTATCGATATTGTCAAAATCAATTATGGCTTTTAAAACCATAAGCTTAAAGTGTGTGGGAGTGAACAAAGGTGACCTTAGCAATAGCAACAATTCAGACCAGAGTAAAAGAAGCGATCGCTCGTAGTCAAAAACATCTATTATCAATTCAAGAGCCTGATGGCTACTGGTGGGCGGAATTAGAATCTAACGTGACCATAACCTCAGAGGTTATTTTGCTACACAAAATTTGGCAGACCGACAAAACCAGACCCTTAGATAAAGCAGAAGCCTATTTGCGATCGCAACAGCGGGAACATGGAGGATGGGAGCTGTACTATGGTGATGGTGGTGACCTTTCGACCACGATTGAGGCTTATATGGCTTTGCGTCTGTTGGATGTCCCAGCAACAGATCCCGCATTGGTTAAAGCGAAAAAGTTTATTTTGCACCATGGTGGCATTAGCAAAGCGCGTATTTTTACCAAAATGCACTTGGCTTTAATTGGTTGCTATGAATGGCGTGGCTTACCTTCAATTCCCCCGTCAATTATGCTGCTGCCCGAAGCATCTCCCTTCACCATATATGAAATGTCTAGTTGGGCAAGGGGGAGTACTGTCCCTTTAATCATTGTTTTTGATCGTAAGCCTGTCTATAAGCTAGAGCAACCAATTAATCTGGATGAACTATATGCCGAGGGGATCGCCAACGTCCGCTACGAGTTACCCCGTAGTAATGACTGGACAGATATCTTTGTTGCCCTCGATGACGCTTTTAAACTAGCAGAGGATTTGAATCTAGTTCCTTTTAGAGAAGAAGGTATTGCTGCTGCGGAAAAGTGGGTCTTGGAAAGGCAAGAAGCTACGGGGGACTGGGGTGGTATTATCCCCGCGATGCTCAATTCTCTCTTGGGATTACGCACTCTTAACTATGATGTTAACGATCCCATTATTCAGCGTGGTTTGACTGCCGTAGATAACTTTGCCATCGAAACGGAAACCAGCTATCGTATTCAACCCTGCATTTCTCCTGTCTGGGATACTGCCTGGTGTTTACGGGCATTAGCTGAGTCGGGAATTACTGCCGATCATCCCGCTTTAGTCAAGGCTGGAACATGGTTATTAGACAAGCAAATCTTAGATTATGGCGACTGGGCGGTCAAAAATAAGGGTGTGACCCCTGGTGCTTGGGCATTTGAGTTTGATAATCGCTTCTATCCCGATCTTGATGACTCCGCAGTGGTAGTTATGGGTTTATCTCAGATTAAGCTCCCCGATGAGACACAAAAACAACAGGCGATCGCTCGCTGTCTTAATTGGATAGCATCGATGCAGTGTAAACCTGGAGGTTGGGCAGCTTTTGATCTAGATAATGATCAAGACTGGATTAATTTGCTTCCCTATGCCGATTTGAAGGCCATGATCGATCCTAATACCGCCGACGTTACTGCCAGGGTGTTAGAAATGCTGGGAGAATGCAACCTGTCCATGGATGAGGAACGAATTCAAAGAGCGATCGCTTATTTAATGGTCGAACAAGAAGCTGACGGCAGTTGGTTTGGACGTTGGGGTGTGAACTATATTTATGGTACCAGCGGAGTACTATCTGCTCTGAGTCTGATTGCACCTAACCGTTGTCGCGGGCAGATCGAAAAAGGGGCAGCTTGGTTAGTAAGCTGTCAAAATCCCGATGGTGGTTGGGGCGAAACCTGTGATAGTTATAAGGATGCGAGCTTAAAAGGTCAGGGGATTAGTACGGCTTCCCAAACAGCTTGGGCATTGCTGGGTATTATGGCAGCAATAGAGGGAACCAAGTTTGCTGCTGGACAAAACTCAATTGCAAGGGGTATCGAATACTTGCTGAAAACTCAACAAGCCGATGGTACTTGGGACGAGGATCAGTTTACTGGCACTGGTTTCCCCTGTCATTTTTATCTAAAGTACCACCTCTATCAACAATATTTCCCTCTTCAAGTTCTGGCTCGGTATTCTAAACAGCAATTTAGCTCTGCTATTGCTTAATCTGAAGCAGATTACAATCTTTGTAGTTTATGTAGTTTGGACGAGTAATCAACACTCGTCTTTATATTTAGCATAAATATTGTTTTAAAGATGTAGATCTATAAACAAAGCGATCGAAATCATTTCCTAGGATTACTATTTAAGTAATGATTTTAAAATATAGCCCTAATATAGCACTGAAAACCACGAGCACACTTGTCTATTACTGAGATATCTTGTCGAACATTATTTAATATGTTTTTATCCAAATTACTTCCAGTTTTCTCTTCGGAAACAACTCATAACCCTCAATTATCTAAAGCAAGGAAAAGACACAATAATTTACCAAAAACAGAGAATGATAAGTTCTATCAGTTAGCTCATCAGAATTATCCACAAGCTCGTGAAATTGCCCAGCATCGTTATACTGATTTGGCGCAAATGCTGCGAGCAGTGATCAAAGAACACTATACTTCAGCAGAACAAAATAAGGTTAATAATATTGTCATTTTCCTGATCGATATCCTTGCTACTAAAGCTAGTATCTTTCCCGATATGGATTACGAAAATATTTGGTATACCGATCATTACGATGTGATTGAATTAGCTAGAAACATGGGTGTGGGAGACGAGATTTTACCCCACTGGCAAGATGAGCCAAACTTATACAATCGTTACCTAGAGATAACCACCTCGGATTTGGTTAGAATCCTCTTAGAAATTGCCGATGAAGCCTTAATCGATGGCTATCAATCTGGTGCTGATGCTAACAAGTGGTTTAGTTACATCGCCCGAGAAGCTCTAAAATCTCGCAAGAGACTGTCTCGCTATCGTCAGCGACAAAGTGAATCTATCTTTATTACCTATAGAAGTTCAGGTATCCAAGACTGGGAGAATAATTAATGTTGCTGCTGTTTCTTTCTTGCTTCTCTGGCTCTACGCCGATTTAGTTGACGAGCTTTTTTCTCTGGAGTTAGCTGTTCGTAACAGTAAGGACAAGAAATATCCGATTCATAGTGGGGTGAGTTTTTATCCGCCGCTGATAAAGGATGTCCGCAAGCATAACAAAGTTCATAGCTACCAAGCTCTAACCCTTCTTTTACTGCCACTCGTCCATCAAAGACAAAGCATTCCCCTTCCCACATACTTTCTTCAGGGGATACATTTTCGAGATATTTTAAAATTCCTCCTTTGAGGTGATAGACTTCCTTAAATCCTTGAGAAAGCAGATATGACGAAGCTTTTTCGCAACGAATTCCCCCTGTGCAAAACATGGCTACTTTAGGATGCTCTTGGGGGTCGAGATTTTGTGCCACATATTCGGGAAATTCGCGGAAAGATTCCGTATTGGGGTTTTTAGCCCGTTGGAAACTGCCGATTTCTACTTCATAATCATTTCTAGTATCAATTACGATTACTTCTGGATTACTAATTACCTGATTCCAATGTTGCGGCTCAACGTATTTTCCTACTTGTTGATTAGGATTAACTGCTGGCAAACCTAAAGTAACAATTTCTGACTTGATTTTTACTTTTAGTCTGGCAAAAGGCAGTTTTTCTGAGCTCGATTGTTTATGTTCCAAATCCGCTAACTGAGGAAAACTGCGCAGAGTCTTTAAAACATCGGCGATCGCTTCATTACTACCAGCGATAGTAGCATTAATTCCTTCTTCTGCTAAGATAATCGTGCCTTTAATTTGCTTTTCACAACACAATGCCAAAATTTGCTTTTTTTTGGCTTCGAGATCCGATATATTAACAAATTTATAAAAAGTAGCAATAAGATAAGTCATCGTAGGCTTAGGGTGAATTAGCTGAGTTCAGATTTAAGATTGAGGAAATTGCTTATTTTGTACTTCTTGGGTAAAGTCTTCTACCGCAGTGGTGATAATTTGCCGTAGGTTGACGTAAGATTTAGCAAAAGGGGGTTTTCTTGCCGATAAGCCCAACAAATCGGCGGTAACTAAAACCTGACCATCGCATTTATTTCCTGCCCCAATACCGATAGTAGGAATGGGAATTTTATCAGTAATAGTTGCTGCTAAATCAGGAGGAATATGCTCCAAGATAATGGCAAATGCTCCCGCATCAGCTAAAGCGATCGCTTGACCAATAATTATTTCTGCTTCATCTCTAGTCTTACCCTGTTGCTTGTAGCCCAAAATCCGCACTGACTGAGGAGTCAGACCAACATGACCCATTACAGGGATACCAATAGCAGTTAATTCCCGAACTGTGGCGATAATCAAAGGATGTCCACCTTCTAGTTTGATCGCGGAGGCACCTGTTTCTTTAATAACTCGCCCTGCGGACTCAATTGCCTGAGCAATGCTAACTTGATAACTCATGAAGGGTAAATCACAAACGACATAGGCTCGCTCGACTCCACGACACACCGCCTTAGCATGATGAATCATTTCATCTAGAGTTACAGGTAAAGTACTAGAATGACCCAAACCCACCATTGCCAAAGAATCCCCCACGAGAATTATGTCTACTCCTGCTTGGTCTAACACCTGTGCCAGACTATAATCCCAAGCAGTCAGAGAAATAATTGAGCGTCCTGACTGTTTCCATTGAGTTAATTGCTGTAAAGTTACTGCCATTGGGATCTAAGCTGGATCTAAATATTATTGGCTACTTTCTTATTGTAAAAGCAGAAATATAACAACCTATTTATTAGAACATGGCAAAACTACAATTACAAAATTTGCAGAAAAAATATCGTGCTGATGTCATTCCCGTTAAGGATATTTCTTTAGAGATTGATGATGGTGAATTCTTAACCCTATTGGGTCCATCAGGATGCGGAAAATCCACCTTATTACGTTTGATTGCGGGTTTAGAACCCCCCACTAGAGGAGAGGTGATTATCGGTGGCGAAAACGTTAATCGGGCGGCACCAGGCGATCGCAATATGGCAATGGTATTTCAAAGCTATGCTCTCTATCCTCATATGACCGCAGCGGAGAATATTGCCACTGCCCTAAAACTACGTAAGATGCCCAGTGATGAAATAAAACGTCGAGTCAATGAGGCAGCCCACAAATTAGAGTTAACTAGTTTGCTCAACCGTAAGCCTGGTCAGATGTCTGGAGGGCAAAGACAGAGAGTCGCTCTCGCCAGAGCTTTAGTGCGCGATCCTGAAGTATTTTTGTTAGATGAGCCATTAAGTAATTTGGATGCTCTGCTGCGGGAGCAGGTTAGAGCACAGATGAAACAACTTTTTAAAGATCAAAATAAGCCAGTAGTTTACGTTACCCACGATCAAACTGAGGCGATGACTCTTTCCACTAAGGTAGCAGTGCTCAATCAGGGCATGATTCAGCAACTAGATCCTCCTAGCCGAATTTATTCCCATCCCGCTAACGAATTTGTGGCTAGCTTTGTCGGTAGTCCGCAAATGAACTTAATAACTCTCAAGTGTGAAGCTAATCAAGCTTTTCTCGGCAACTATCAGTTGCCGTTGCCCAGCCTGAATGATCAACCTGAACAAATTGTCTTTGGAATTCGACCTGAAGATGTTACTGTTGCTGATTCTGAATCAGAATTGACAATCATCGGTCAAGCCTATTTAGTTGAACAATTAGGTAAAGATAATTTAGTCAGTGTCAGGGTAAATGATTCGGAAACAACTATTCGAGCTTTACTACCCAGTGATACTAACTGGCAGGACAAAACTATTCCTCTAGCTATAAAACCCAGTAAAATGCACTGGTTTAACATCCAAACAGGCGATCGCCTTAACTAAGATTCAAAAAGTTTATAGCTAATAGCTATCTTGACTAGTTAATTCTCTTAACCCAAACTGAGGTTAACTAGCCACCTTCTCTGTTTCTGGTTTAGAAGCGATGTAGTTTGCTAACTGGGTATTAATTTGTTCTCGGACAATAAAGCGGTACTCGGTGAAATGTTCCAGATAGGCGCACAGAGTCAGATAAATTTCTAACTGACGAGGTTTTTTGAGCAATACCTGAATCAAATTACGCCAGAATAGGTAGCGAGTCTGAGCTATGACACCCTGCTTCCATAATAGTAAACCCAGAGCGCGAATTGTTTTCCAGCTTGTTCGTTTGGATACCACATTTTTGGCATCACCCAATTTCATGTAATAGCGAAAGATACGATCTAAATAGGCTTTCGGATCGTATAGTTGCCAAAAGGCATTCACATATTCGGTAGCAATATCTTCAATCGCTCTTGTGGGAACGAAGTTCATTAAAGTTGTCTGATTGATATTTGCTTCTGAGTTAAGTAATCTACCTTCTTTTTCTAATCTATTCCACAGTGCAGTGCTAGGTAAGGCTTGAAGCATACTAAACATTGCCATCGGTATTGCAGTCTGTTCCACAAACTGGACAATGCGATCGCCTGCATGGGGTTTTTCGCCATCAAAGCCGATAATAAACCCTGCCATCACCTGCATTCCTGCTTTTGTAATCTTGTCAATCGATTCAGTTAGAGGATCACGGGTGTTTTGAAATTTGCTGGTGAGAGCCAAGCTTTCTTGGTCAGGGGTTTCAATCCCCAAGAAGACTTTTTTAAAGTTACATTCCACCATCAACTCCATTAACTCATCATCCTGAGCTAAATCTACGGAAGCTTCAGTAGTCAAGCCAAAGGGATAACCTTTTTCTGCCATCCAAACTTTTAACTCTTTGAGCAGCAATTTAACGTTACGTTTGTTGCCGATAAAGTTATCATCCACCATGAATACTGCACCACGCCAACCCAAGTCATATATTCGCTCTAATTCTGCTAGTAGCTGCTCAGGAGTTTTGGTGCGCGGTTTACGTCCATAAAGCACAATGATGTCGCAGAATTCGCATTGAAAAGGACAACCACGAGAAAACTGCACCGACATATTATCGTAAGCATTTAAATCTAGTAAGTCATAGCGAGGAATTGGAGTCTCTGTTACCGCTGGCTTTTCCGTTGCTCGAAAAACTCCAGAGCGATCGCCACGTTCAATTGCGGCGATAAACATGGGCAAGGTAATTTCTCCCTCGTCTAGTATCAAAAAGTCAGCAGCTTGTACTTCTTGAGGGGATGTCGTGGCGTAAGGACCACCAACCGCAACCAGTTTGTCTCTATTTTTTGCTTCTGCTATCTGGGCTAACATATCCCTTTTCTGCACAATCATGCCAGAAATGAGCACTAATTCCGCCCAATCCCAATCTGCATCAGTAATTTCTCGGACATTGTGATCTACTAGCCTAAATTCCCACTCTTGAGGCAAGATGGCTGCTACTGTAATTATGCCCAAAGGTGGTAAGAGAGCTTTACAATCTACTAAAGCTAAAGTTTTTTCAAATGACCAGAAACTTTTAGGAAATAAGGGGTATAGCAATAAAACCCGCATAAGTATGATGCCTCAGATTAAAAATTCAAAAGTTATATAAGCTTATCCTGTCCTTAACAAAAACGTAGTTAAGGGTTTATGTAATTTAAATACTTGATAGAAACTAAACCTTAGAAGGAAGACTCCCCTGACATAAAGCACTTAAGCTACTATAGCGGATTAGTTATCTTCTTGTTCATTATTTTTTGAACTTAATCAATCTCATAGTACAAAATATTAAAAAAATCTAACGTTTAAAATAGGTTGTTAATTTTCTATTTGCTCTTAGTTTTTTTCGATAGTAGTTAAACCCAAAAATGTATTACTATCTCTTTGGCATTGTGTGTCTGATCTCCAATTCACCCAAGTAATATCAACTAATATAAGAACCAATATAATATCTTAATTTTATTGACTTCTCAGTATAATTACTGAGAAACCAGAGAACAAAGATGCTAGTTGAAAATAAAAGTCAATATGTTGACTTGCTCGCAAAACAATGACATTGCTAGATTATTAAAAAAAACTAATTCAAGATATTTTTTAGAAAAAATCGTATATTATAGATGAGGGATCAAGCAATTAGATTGAATTTGTCTGCATAAAGTCAATGCTTCTTGCTTGCACCTAGTTTTGCAAAGCGGTCTTTTTGATCCAAAATCAACTGATATTTAGTTGATGCAAATTTTTAATCCAAAATATATCAGTAAATGGCTTTAAGTAGTCCGTTTAAAAAAAATAAAACAATGTTATCTTCTGTCACGCTACCTAACCCCAAGCTTACTCTCTGTTGCTATGTAAATGCTACTTCCCATATAGAAGTAGTCCGTATTACCAACATTGCTCACTGGTATTTTGAAAGAGTAGTTTTTCCTGGACAACGTTTACTTTTTAAAGCTCCGATTACGGCAAGACTAGAAATTCACACTGGTATGAGTATTAGTTCAATCGTATCGGAAACAATTGACTGTCAAAAGTTGCAGCTAGCAAATTTATCGGATACCAACTCAGCTGAATCAGCGTAGTAGTTTAATCTTAGATTTGAATCCTAATTAGTTAAGCGATCGCCTTGTGGTGTATATTTCCCCATGTTTAAGGCGATCGCTCTTTTTATCTAAATATCACTGTGAAATAAACTACGGCAATGTGTCATCTTGTTTAATGCTCAATGAGTAACTCCCTCGACTGCTAACTATTCAAACACAGTTGCTCCCACCAGCACATCAGGGTACATCTCATCTGCTAGAGCGATATTTCCTTCAATGTCTTGTATCCACTGTTGCTGCACCTGAGGACTATAGTTAAGATAAAGCTTGTCATCAACAATTTTCCAGGCTTCAGGATCACTCGAAACAACGTTTCCTTCACTCAAAGCCTTGGCACAGTAACCACCATATTGAGGGGCATAAGCTTCGGGATCTGAGTCAAATAATTCTTGGTTTTCGGCGCTGGAAAATCTCCAGATAGCTCCTTGCCACTCACTTTCATATTCGCTATTACCTTCTACAACTTTGCCTTCTGTAAAGTAAGCTACTGGATCAGTACCTCTAATAGCTAGATCACTAGACGACTCAATATATACTAATGGTGCAGATTCTGTTGCCGCTGCTGCTGCACAAGGATTGGCTCCCGCACAAGGGTCAACACTGGCACAAGGATTGGCTCCCGCACAGGGGTCAACACTGGCACAAGGATTAGCTGCCGCACAGGGGTCAACACTGGCACAAGGATTAGCTGCCGCACAGGGGTCAACACT
>CBDUCX010000036.1:0-25994 GCA_965365755.1 uncultured Pleurocapsa sp. | reverse complement strand
CAACATCTTTGCTGCTGTCCCTCAAGCGGTAAAGGCGATCAGTGGTTTATCGGTTGACGATCAACTGGGGCTTTTGTGGTTTGTATATGAAAAAATCGGGAGACTAGTAACTCCAGTAGCGCCGGATGCAAGCATGCGGATTAAGATAGCGGGAGGTTTAGTCTGTAAAGTGGCAAACTTAACCTATGAAGAACAGTTACAGTTTATGCGAGACTTATTGTCGGGAGTGGACAATCCTCTTACCCGTGCTTACGGAGTTCTCAGTAGTAATAATAAACTTGCTTTTTGGTATCAGTTAGCCGAATGGATGGGTTCAGGAGAAGTTATGCCAATTCCAGAGGATTATCAACTCTCTGCGCCTGCTACTACAATCGTGAATAAAGTTGTGGCACTAGGATTTAATCAGCAAATTGCTGTTCTGCGCCTTATTTTGGGAAAAATGGGGATTAATCCGTTTTAAAGATGCTTACCTTTGTTTAAGATAAAATTCATAGCGATCGCGCAACTGTGCTGGATTAAGATTTTTCGTCCAGTATTCCACTAAGGCGTGACCAAAAGCCCAGGCATGATCATTCCCTACCTGATTATGCTCTAACAATAACGGCCAGAGCGATCGCAAATCAAAGTTACTCACAGTAGGATCATCACTAAGTAGGGTATATAGCTCATAAGCCATTTGAAGTTTACCGATTACCACGGGGGCTTGTTCTACGGGAATTTGTTCCGCTAAGACATAAGCTAGATTGGGGTTTCCTGTAGTCATGGTAGAAATAAATTGCAGGATCGGACTTTTGAGGAATGACGCTAAACCTTGAGTAGTAGACATCTGACGGGTATAGCGATCAATGATTTTGGCTGCTGCGGTACTACGAACTTCAATATCTCTGAGAAAACGCGCCAAACGTAGCTTTTTAGCTGGAGCGATCGCCTGAACTAATTCGGCAGACAAGACATCTGCATTCCAAGAGTTACGGTTGTCAGTTTGATCTGCGGTCACAATCGGTAACATTAAATCGCAGATCTCTCCTAGTTGTTCCCCACGATAAATAGTTGCTTCACGGATCGATTTTTCTTTAGGTTGAGTGCCTTCCTGCCAATCATAGGGCGGATTCCACTCACGAATCGGGCGGAGGCGGTCTACTTGAGTCACAATACCCACCGCACTTAAATCTGGTAGGCCTTGTTTTAAGGCTTGCAAAAAGTCCAAATCCATTTGCAGGGCAGGATCGAGGGCAGGAGTAACTAGCAATAATAAATCTGCTGTTGCGGCATATTCTAATACCTGTTCCCATAATTCGGGGCGGTTTACCTGTTCATAGCCTGGAGTATCTAAGAGATGCAAGACTTCGTTAGTCGGAGTTGTCCAAGTATAATTTTTAATTTGATCTGTGCTGGGTAAAACATCTACCTCCGCTTGATCCGCCTGAAACAGAGTATTAATCAAGCTGCTTTTTCCCGCACCTGTACGCCCCACCAGAATTATATTGACAGGCTTTTGCGTAACTTCTGTTTTTGTTGTACCTGACTTTAAAATCTCTTCCAGGGTTTTCGTTTGCGTTTGAGGTAAGCTAGGACTGGTAACAACTTCAGGCAGGATAATAGTTTCGTCTCCATAAAGTGCGATCGCCTGTTGAGCCAGATTTTTTAAGGCAACTTCCCGTATTAATTGACCAAGATTAAGTACTAACTCCTGATTTGCTTGATTGTTAAATTTTTTGGTGGCTTGCTTGGCTACTGCTGCTGCGGGATTAATCAACCACTGTGACCAATCGAATGCTTGAACTAGCTTACGTGCAGAGGGTTCTAACTTACGATACACTTCATAAGCTTCTACTCCCTGTCCAATGGAAATGCGATTTAAGACAGGAGACAGCTTTTGCATCATGCGATCCGTATCATCTACTGTACCGCGAATTAAACCGTAAGCCTCGGGAATATAGATATTAAGCAAGGGACGTTTAGCTTCTGGATGGTAAACATGAGCGATCGCTTCAACTAATTCTAAACAGCGTTGCCAGAAAGTCTGCCAATCTGACCAAATTGGTTGATCTGTTTTAGTTTTAGCGATAACTTGTTGTAAAGAGTCATTAATCTGTTGTTCTTTATCTGCTGCTACGTCTAACTCTAAATTCTGCCCTGCTAGCTCTCCATTGATTTCCTTCATGGCTGACTCTATTGCTGCCAGAGGAGATTTTGTCCATTTAACTAATAACCAGCGCCACAGCGTAAACACCACAATAACTACGCCCCAAATCCAGTTAATACCCCAATCATGAATTTGTGAACCTGCTGCCACTAAGAGAAAAATTGCGATCGCGGCGATGGGAAATACTAAGATTACTATCTGCCAGGGTTTAATGCTGATCATTGCTCCTAACTCTGCCTACTTGCCGTTTTTATCGTAGCGAGATTTTAAGCAAATTAGAGATAGGGGGAACACTAATAGAGTTCGGAGTTCGGAGTTGGGAGTATGCCCTACGGGCACGCTGCGCGAACGGAGTTCGCTTGTCCTCGAATGGGGAGAGTAATGAGTAATAAGTAATAAGTAATAAGTAGATGAGTATTTATCCTGATTTTTCGGTTCATAATTACCAGATTGTGCGTGAGTTGGGGCGTAATCGTGAGGGGGGTAGAATTAGTTATCTGGCAGAGTGTCAGGATACTCAACAGCAGGTAGTAATTAAACAATTTAGGTTTGCCCAAGAGGCTAGTTGGCAAGGTTTTAAAACCTACGAAAGAGAAATTCAGATCCTGCAAGAAATAGATCATCCCCGTATTCCCCAGTATCTTGATTCCTTGGAAACCGATGATGGTTTTTGTATGGTACAGGAATATAAAGATGCTCCTTCGTTGGCTACCAAGAAAAGTTTTACTCCTCAAGAAATTAAGCAAATTACCATTTCAATTCTGGAAATCTTGGTAGATTTACAACAGCGCATTCCCCCCATAATGCATCGCGATATCAAGCCTGAGAATATTTTGGTGGATCAAGACAATCAAGCATATTTGATTGACTTTGGGTTAGCGAGAGTTCATGATCAAGAACTAGCGATGAGTAGTGTCATTGCTGGGACACCAGGGTTTATGCCGCCAGAAGAATTATTTAATCGCCCGTTAACTAAAGCCTCCGATTTATATAGCGTTGGGGCAATGGCGATCGCTCTTATTACTCATACTCCCGCTTCACAACTCAGTAACCTCATTGACGATAACTATCAGTTTCAGTTTAGACACCTGTTGACAGGGATTAATCCAGACTTTATTAGTTGGTTAAATAAGATGATTGCACCGAGTCTCACAGATCGTTTTACCAATGCTCAAGCTGCCCTGAATGAACTTAAACCGATTGATATTACTGGCGTAAGTACATCAAAGCCACCTGGCAAAAAGAATAGTAATATTGCGATGCCTACGGTTAGCTTCGCGATCGCTATTTCTGGTGCGACAATGTTAATCTTAATAATAATCCTCTCATTGTTCGGTATTGTTGGTAGATTTAAACCTGCAACTAAATCAACTACCGTCAATAAATCTTCTCCAACGGTTACTTCTACTTCCAAGCCCGCCACAAGTTCCCTCACAGAAGAAGAACAGTGGTTTAAAGATATTAAATCTCGTTGCAATGCCGTCGAGGTAGTTACAGCGATGCGTCATACCAGTTATCCTCAGACTAAAGCAGGTGTGGGCTATGCAGCTAGTTGCTATGCTTTGGCAGGAAGATTAGATTTAGCAGACAAGGTGATTCAAGAATTAGCACCAAATCTCCGCAGTTATGCAGCATGGATAGTATTTAATATTGGTCATCCCGTCGCCGATGCAGGAGATGATCAATCCGCAGGGCCGATTATGGACTTAGTGATCCGCTATTGGCCAGAAAATTACATGGCTTTATATCATGCGGGAATGTCGGCTTATGTCTTAGACGACTATCCCAAAGCAAAAACTCATCTAGAAAAATTTTTAGATATCTATCAACGACAAGACGGTTGGACGAATAAAGCTAAATATGCCCTAAGTAGAATGGAGCAAGGTATCCCTGCTGATGAGAGTTTTTCCGTACATCATTGATAGACATAAAATCGCCGTTATCTGAAAGTTAGACATAATTAGACAAAAGTGGATAAAATTACCCACGCATTCCATCGGATTTTACTAGAGGAACTAGCCATTTGTGCAAGTCAATCGCTGTGGGAAATTTGATTTTTTTATGGGTCGCGGTATCCTTTAAGGCTGATGGCTTTTCTTGGTTGTAAGCCAGAATTTGTTTGGTTAAGTTTAAACCCCAATTCCAAGCGTGGCGTGCTACTCCTGCGTATTTGACTAACAGGATTCTTTGATGGGATTTAACTTTAATTTCTGTTTTGAATCCGAGCAACATTGATTACTTTGATTCTAGACGGGATGACCTTGGGTAATTTTACTCGCCAGTATTATACCTTTTTTCAATTATAGTAGTGGTTTTTCTGAAACGACCTCATAAGAAAAGCTATTTCCTTTACGCTGCTAAAATTAGACATGATTGCTTAATATTTAATTAAATGTCTAACTATGTGGCAAATTGTCTAATTATCTCGAAGAAAAAAAATCAATCGATCTAAAAGTAGCTAATTTACTTCAAATAATTCTAATATTTTTGTTCAGATTTAGTTGATGAATTTATAAAAACAACATGATCAGTAATATAAATATATCAACCTACTAAAATAATAGTAAATTCAATATACTATTATTATTTGATTTTTTTATCTAGCATATTTTAACCCAATACATTTTATGATACATTTAAAATAAATAGTTTATTGGCTCAAACAAGGTATATATAACTAAATTTTCAGTGCGTATTTGCTCGTAGAAGAAAAAAGTAGAAATAAGTTTTTCCGTAAAACAACCATGGTGAAGTTCTTTCTATCAACAGAAAATAAGATTTAGATTCACCTAAATAGATTGTTGATCCCGAAAAAACTTTATTTTTATGGATACTCAAGCTCTTAGTTACCGTTGCATGGATTTTTTACAAAATTATCATCGCAACCCCTCTTTAAAATTACGCAATAAATTAGTTGAGCTAAATGCAGGTTTAGTTAGAAAAGTAGCTCACCAAATCTGTCGTAAATGTGCAGAACCTTACGAAGATTTAGAACAGATTGGTTATCTTGGTCTAATTAGAGCGATTGAACGATTCGATCCGCAGCAGGGTTCGGCATTTAGTTCCTTTGCAATTCCTTATATTCGAGGTGAAATGCTACATTACTTGAGAGATAAAGGTAGTATGATGCGGATTCCACGAAGATGGCAAGAACTTTATACTAAAGGTAAAAAACTACGCAAGGATTTAATTGAAAAACTGGGTCGTTTACCCAAAGATACGGAACTTGCTGCTGGGTTAGGTATCCCGTTAAACGAATGGAGCGAATGCCAATTAGCTTTGCAAAACCGCCTACCAATTAGTTTGGATGCAGTTGTTAATAATTCAATGGATTCTTCCATTACCTTTGGTGATACGATCGCCGATCCTAACTACCAAAAGCAGCGTAAATTAGAAGATGATAAATTGCAACTACAAAGAGCAATGAGTCAGTTAGAAGACAAGACCAAAGCTGCAATTGAATGTGTTTTTCTTTGGGATTTACCTCGCAAAGAAGCCGCTAAACATATCGGCATTAGTCCGATGACTGTCACCAGACATTTACACAAAGGGATTGAACAATTAGGCACAATGCTTGAACCACAAGCAGCATAAGCTTTCTCGGATCTTAAGATTAACCTTCTTTAATTTTATTATTTAAGCAATAATATTTCTAAGTAAAGTTCCAACAGTCTATTTTAGTAAGCATCTGATTTATCGGGTGCTTATTTTTTTGAGCATCAAAATTAAGAGGTAGCTAGTCAAGTTTTAAGCTCTTTTTAAGTAAACCTTGAGAACCTTGATTTATCGAGTTAAAGTATAGGCGATATCCAGTCTCAAAAATCATGGGAACCAATAAATATAAATACCTAAGAATAGCTCTGCTCATCTTAATTGGCGTAACTTTGGCTGCTGCGCCGGTTCAAGCACAAGAAGCTGCAAGTAGTGGAGGCTTTAATCCTCAAGAATTATTGAGAAATGCCTTACAGTGGGTTGATGACTTAGGTGCGATCGCACCTATTGCCTTTATCTTAATTTATATTGTTGCTACGGTGGCATTCCTTCCTGGTTCGGTACTTACTTTAGGTGCAGGGGTACTGTTTGGCGTGATTCAGGGTTCTTTATATGTCTTTGTCGGCGCAACTATTGGGGCAACTTTAGCCTTTTTAGTGGGGCGTTACTTAGCACGAGGATGGATCTCGAAGAAAATTGCTGGGAATCAAAAGTTCAGCGCGATAGATCAGGCTGTTGGGCAAGAAGGATTTAAAATTGTGGCGTTAACTCGCTTGTCCCCTGTATTCCCCTTTAACCTGCTCAATTATGGCATGGGGGTTACTGGAGTCTCTTTAAAAGATTATGTTTTGGCTTCAGTTGGGATGATTCCTGGTACTATCATGTACGTTTATATTGGTTCTCTGGCTGGAAGTATTGCAACTATTGGTGGCGAGACTCAGCCTGATGCTAATCCCATCGCTCAATGGGCGATTCGGATCGTTGGTTTTGCTGCCACTGTGGCAGTCACTCTCTACGTTACAAAAATTGCCAAAAAAGCCTTAAATGAGTCGATTGATGGTGGTGAAACTACTGGGAATGAACAACAGATATAGTTAATTATTTAGAGGTTCTCTTCCTCTGCTTGACGAAGCCACAAGGAAGCTCATAAATTTAATTTTTACAACTGCTTAAATATGAATAATCAAGACCATGCCGTCACCATCACGCCGATGGATGAATACAACCAGGAGTTATTGGCTAACGTTCATCCTCCTGATTGGGCAAATCCGCAACCTGCTGACTGTTATGATTTGGTGGTTATTGGAGCCGGTACAGCAGGATTAGTAACGGCTAAAGGTGCAGCAGGTTTGGATATTGGGCTAAAAGTAGCCATGATTGAAAAGAATCTCATGGGTGGAGACTGTTTAAATGTCGGTTGTGTTCCCTCCAAATGCTTAATTCGCTCTTCTCGTGTAGTGGCAGACATGAAGCAAGCCTTGCCTTTTGGCGTTCAACCGACCGATAATATTGAGGTGGATTTCCCCGCAGTAATGGCGAGAATGCGCCAGGTGAGAACTAAAATTAGCCCTGTAGATTCGGCAGTGGCGGCAAAGAAAGCAGGAGTTGATGTGTTTTTTGGTGAAGCAAGGTTTACCAACGCAGATACCATAACTGTTGGCGAACAAAGTCTCAAGTTCAAAAAAGCAGTGATCGCTTCTGGTGCGCGGGCAGTCAAACCTCAAATTCCAGGTATGGAGGAAGTTGGATATTTAACTAATGAGACTGTCTTTTCTCTAACTGAATTACCCCCAACACTGGCAGTAATTGGCGGCGGGCCCATTGGTTGCGAGTTAGCACAGGCTTTTCATCGCTTAGGCAGTGAAGTAACTTTGTTTCATAGAGGCTCTCACTTACTAAATAAAGAAGACCCCGATGCAGCAGATGTAGTTCAGCAGGCGTTTGTCGAAGAAGGGATGCGCTTGGTATTAAATTGCCAGTTACAGTCAGTGCAGCAAAGTCCAGAAGGTAAAGTAATTACTTTTAGCAGCGATGCTGGTCAACAGAGGGTGATCGTCGATCAAATCCTGGTGGGTGCAGGCAGACAACCTAATGTAGAAAGTCTTAATTTAGAAGCGGTTGGTGTGGAGTATAACCCCAGGAAAGGGGTTAAAGTTGATGATAACTTGCAAACTACTAACTCCAAGATATATGGAGCTGGAGATATCTGCATGAATTGGAAATTTACCCATGCAGCAGATGCAGCAGCCCGAATTGTGATCAAAAATACTCTGTTCTCTCCTTTTGGTTTTGGTAAATCAAAATTAAGCGATCTAGTTATGCCCTGGGTTACCTTTACCGATCCTGAAATTGCTCATGTGGGTATGTATGAAGAAGAGGCACAAGCCAAAGGAATTGACTGCCATACAATTAAAATTAATTTTGATGATGTCGATCGCGCCCTGGCAGATGGGGAGACTGAGGGCTTTCTAAAAATTCTGCACAAACGAGGTTCAGACGAAATTTTAGGGGCTACCATAGTCGCCCGTCATGGAGGAGAGATGATTAGCGAAATCACTACCGCGATGATCGGTGGCATGGGTTTAAGTAAGCTCTCTACTGTAATTCATCCTTATCCTACCCAGGCAAGTGCCATTAAACAGGCTGCTGATACCTATCGACGAACTTTATTAACAGAGAGAACTAAAAAATTATTAGGATTTTTATACAAGTTATCTTAATCATCAAAGCTGGTGACTTCTGAAGATGATTTCTCGAAAATATATTACCTTGTAAGGTGGGTGACGGGCCAATCACTGATACCGCTGCGCATATACTTTAGTGCAAAAATATTATTAAATTCTTCATTTCCTTGCAACTCAGTATTGCCCACCCTCCTAATTATCGGTCGTATCTTAATAGCAATTTGACTTGGTTAATTTTTAATTTTTAATTGATAATTTTGAATTGTATTGACCAACTTTTTAATTAAAATTTTGCTTTGAATGATCGCCTGTTGATATTTAGTATTTAGCTGGTGCAGTCTGGGATGACGAAAAGGAAATAAAGCATGTCTCAGCGATCGCCATACTTCTTTGTCTGTTACTTCTTGTTTGGTTAAATATTGTTCTACCCACTCTAAATATTTAAGACGTTTGGCTTCAGCCTGTCCCGAATCAACAACCTGTCTTTCACAAGAATTTGGATGAATACGATATTTATACCAAGATTTATCGGTGACATACACCGGGTATTTAAGACAAACTTTGACGTGGACGATGGCATCTTCAAAACTACTGCGAAAGCTATCTTCACCACCACCAACTTGTTCAATTATTGATTTTCTGGCTAATACCCCACCAGGAATAAACTCCTCACGGCGTAAAAACAGACTCAACATTTTGGGAGGAGTTACTAGGGTATTATGGAAAGGATGTAAACCACCCTCTTTAGATACGCCAAAAGGATGATCTCGCTCTAGATCTTCAGTCTTACCTGTCCAGCTATACCAAATCCATAGAGGTGCAAACACCATTGCCGCTTCGGGTTGTGCCTCCAGAATAGCTACCTGCTGCTCTAATTTTTGAGCCATCCAGACATCATCACCATCGATCGGCGAGATATATTTACCCCTAGCTTCTTTCAGTCCCAGATTACGGGAAGCGCTCATACCACGATTTTCATGATTGGGATGTTCGAGATAGCGAATTTTGTCGGCATATTGTTCAGCATATTTTTTAGCGATCGCCGTACTACCATCTGTCGAACCATCATCTACTAATAAAAGTTCCCAGTTTTGATAGGTTTGGGCTAAGACACTTTCTATTGCTTCTGTTAAAAATTCCTCTTCATTAAGAAAGATGGCGATCGCTGAAACTAATGGTTGATAATTCATTACTCCCTGTTGAGTGGTTTAACTGCTCTAATCGTAATCAACATCTCATATTGGCGATCGCTATGAGCTAATTCGTGAGGTTTTAATTCTTCTGCTGCCATACCCTGAAGAAAGGCAGTAGTAGCTAAAACATTACCATAGGCAGCTACTTCAATATTTTCTGGGGGAAATACTTCGGCAAAAAGCTTGGTAGCTGATAACTTAGTCAATGCCCAATACCAAGATTCACCCCATTCATCGTCTGCAATTTGACTGATTCCTGGTACGGTTGCCAAGATTACGCCACCTGGTTTGAGAATACGATAAATCGTCTCTATTGCTTGAGGTATATCGTAGATAAATTGCAGGGTTTGAGTAAGAATAAAACAGTCAAAGGTATTACTGGGAATTTGGTCTGCATTACTGAGATCAGCAATAATCGTCGCCTGAGGATTGCCTTCAGTTACATGCAGTACATCAATCTGTTTAAGGCGATCGCCACCAAAGCGTTTAGTATAAGAAGCATCCCCAATTTCTAGGGTGTGTCCCTTAATATCTTCTTGATGGGCTGCCAGAAAGTTTTCAATATAATAGCGATCTATTGGTGTCCCTCTGTCATAGCCAAAACAGCTACTCAAAGGCTCTAAACGTCTCAAGCTACCTAAATCTACTCTCCCCACTGGTGGACAATATTTTTGACCGAGGAATTGATTACCCAACCAACGATGTACAGGGGAAGGTAAAACTTTAGTAACGATTTGTCTAAGTTTTTGCTTGTTCATTCCATATCATCCCTTAACCTTGACTGGCTTGCAGTTGTCTTTTCGCCCAGTAGGGTACTTCTGCAAGGTAGTCAGTTGTAGAAGCATCTAGAAAATAACCATTCCATACTACATAACCAATCATTTTGTAATTATTCGCTATTAAATACTCATAAATTTTATGCGAGCTAGGGTTAAGAAAATCAAACTCAAGCATTTCAATAACGATTAGTTTAGGACGATAGATGTTGAGATTTAAAGAGGATAAAACTTCAAAATCATGTCCTTCTACATCAATAGATAGTAAATCGAAATTTTTGGGAACTTTATGACTATCTAAAATAGTACTTAACAACACAGTATTTACAACTCTTTGCTCCTTAATTTTGCTCGTTTTTTGCCAATGATTTATCACTTCAGCGTTTAGCGAAGAGACTAATGAATCCTCAAAATCGGTAAAAGTAACTTCTTGCTTTTTGTCTGACACAACAGCGCAAATACTTATATCTCGCTTTCTCAGTTTTTGGTTTTTTTGAATCAACTCTCTATTGGCATCAATGGTAATTCCAGTCCATCCGCGTTTATAAAGAACAAAAGTATTGGAAAAAATTTCAGGATGATTACACCCTACATCAACATAAAATCCAGTTTTACCTAGGATAGAGGTAATGATTAAATCTTCTCCTGTTTGGGCATAACTAGATATATTGTAAGGATCGAAAACTTTTCTAGCTAATTCGGCGAAAAGAAAGCGAACAGCATGTAAAAATTTAAATTGGTAGAAAAATATATTAACTTTATCAAATTTCACAAGATAATCCTTGATATACATTTATTTTTATCACCTAAAAAACTGTATGAAAAACAAATTCATAAATTGATATTAGTTTTTAAGCCAGCTAAGTAATTGTTGTTCAAATTCTGCTTTGTTCCAGTTTTGAACTTCCAAGCGAGGTAGTAAATAGCGATCGCTTTTGTGCCAAATAGTTGTTTCTACTGTGGAACAAGCATATTGAAATCCTGCTGCTGCTACTAAAGCTGGAGTCTCATCGCCATAAGAGCCAAAGGGATAGGCAAAACTAGTCACAGGATGATTTAACAATTTTTCTAGAGCTAGTTTGCTATGCTCGATTTCCTCTTTTTGTACTCTCAAAGACTGTTGAGCAAGCAGAGGATGACTAACGGTATGAGCGCCTAGTTCAATAACATTCCCCTGTTCGATCTCAGATAACTCGGCAATAGCCAGAGGTCGATGACTTAAACGAAGAGGTAGAGGTTGATAATTTGCCCAGGCTTTAATTTGCTCTAATAAGAGTTGTCTTTGCTCAGGAGATAAAGGTTGCAACTGTGACCAAAGTTGATAGTAAAAACGTAACCGCGAGCCTGGTGGAGCATCCCAGGCAGGGAGATGACGATTGTGCCAAGCTTCAGATTTACTATAGTTACAAGCGTTCCCTAGCTGCCATTGTTGTGGTTGTTCCTTGATGGTTAAAGCTAATTGTTCGGGTAATGTTTCTGTTTGTAGAATAATTCGTTCTAATTCATCCCACCAAAATTCTCTGGATTGGGTTAAATAGTCCGTGGTCACAAATACCGTAGCAGGAATTTGATATTTTTCCAATAGAGGTTTAGCCTGATGAAGATTGTTGGCATAACCATCATCAAAGGTGATTGCCACAGAGCGATCGCGAATCTTCCCTACTTGATGAGCCTCTGCCAGATCCTTAAGACTCATGGGTTGAGTATACTGCTTTAGAATCCGTAGATGTTCGGCAAAATTTTTGGGGCTGACTCTTAATGACCAAGGATCGATATCTTCTTCGGCGACACGGTGATACATCAAGATCAGACCTTTAGCGCAAAATTTTTGCTGGATTCTTTCGGCAACGCGATTTATTTTACGCTGTATTCTGGCTATGGTGAGCATAAATGTTTCCTTGGTGTTTTTGTGTTTGATTTCAGGAGTCGGTCAAGAATCCACTAGTGCCGCTACGCTCAAGTAACAAGTAACAAGTAACAAGTCCTAAAGGATTCCGCTGAGTCCTACGGACTTGCTTCGCGTCCTAAAGGATTAGCTAACGCGTCACACGTAGTTAGTGCTAAAGCATACCGCTCCGCATATCTTTTAGGATAAACGCATATAGCAATTCAAATATTGTCAGGGTTTCAAGTTAAATAAATGGTAGCTTTATGTTTGCCCAGGTCTACTAGTTTTTGAGCTGTTGACTCAACACATCTGCAAATTGAGCTTTAAATTTTTCGATTGAGTTATCTAGATCTCTGATAGCTCCATCAACTTCTTTAACCAAAGGTCTATAAGTGTTATAAAAGTTACTAACACCATTCCAAATACTTTGAACCAATTCTTGTTCTGTAGATTTGGCAATAACTTGCTTACTTGAATCGCTTAATATATAACTACCTTTTTTATTATTAATAAAAAAAACAAATGAACTATCAACACCGACAAATTCATACTTTTTAGCACCTTTTGTTACAAGGTTGACAATAGAATCAAGCAGATCTGAAAGAGAAATAAATATCATCATATCTTGAAATGGAGCTTTGTCTCTTTTTGAAGTCAAATAGCCATAATCGCCTTTTATATTCATATTTGCCGTCGTAAAACCATCAATTCCTACTTTTAAATCATAGGGGTGTATTTCAATTATTAAATCAAACATAATTTTCAATCGCTTCTTATAGGAAATATAGTAACTAATTCTTTAACAGCAGTATCTATTACCACTCTAAACCACTCATGTTTATCTTGAAATGTTGTTTCATATTCAAAAATTTGTAAGGTTTTATCTGGTTGAGAAATCCTTTTACCATTTTCGATAATTTTTTTGGCTAATGACTCTATTTCTGCTCTAGTTGTGTTTAGTTCAAAGAGATCGCCAGCCCCTTTCGGGTGGTTTCCAGTGATATGTCTAGCATTAATATGTATCCAACCACGTCTTAAATTACCATCCTTTAATACAAAATTACCTCGCCAAGGTTTTTGTGTTTCAGCCTCCATCACAAAATAATTAATTTCATTAATTTCAACTACCTACCTGGTTAATAATTCGTTTAGCTAAATTTTGACTGTCTTTTTTCAGTCGCTGGAAACGAGCTAAAATTCGACTTTGTAGCGGATGTCGATAGTGCCACAATTCTTGCTGTACGAACTGCCAAACTTCAGTATCTTTTGCTTGCTGTTGAATTAAATACTGCTCTAACCAAATCAAAAATGTCTTGCGGGCATTATAGTATTTTTGGGCTGCATGAGTCTGCATGGTGCAAGCGCGATCGTGTTGACGATAAAGATACCAACATTCACTAGAGACATACACAGGAAAATTCAAACAGAGTTTGGCATGAAAAACCTGGTCTTCATACATGCCAGGAAAAGAATCTTCATATGCCCCAACAACTTTAATTGCCGAACGTCTTACTAAAATATCGCATAAAGAAGCCCATTCATCTCGTAAAAACAGTAGTAATACTGCTGGTGGCTCAACTAAATTATTTAAAGCCAGGTCGAATTTTTGGATAAAGTCTCGCTGCTTGTCTTCTGGCTTACTAGTCCAACCGTACCACCATTTAGTTCGTCCACATACTAAGGCGGCATCGGGTTGAGCTACCATAATAGCTACCTGCTGTTCAAGTTTGTCAGGCAACCAAACATCATCCCCGTCTATAAAAGCAATATACTCTCCCTTACCTTGCTCTATTCCCAGGTTGCGAGAGGCACTCATGCCTTTGTTTTGATGTTCGGGGTGTTCGAGGTATCTAACTCGTTGGGGAAACTCTTTGGCATAATTAAGGGCGATTGCACTACTGCCATCGGTTGAACCATCATCTACTAGTAACAGTTCCCAGTTATTATAGGTTTGTTCTAAAATACTGGCGATCGCTTTAGTGAGAAATTCCTCTTCGTTCAAAAAAATTAGAATAATGGAAACTAAAGGAATATTATTCATGTTGGCTTTTGAAAAATATCTTGATAGTCATAATCCTGTTACTACCAATTTTTTTATAAAATTTCGAGTATATATTACTACAAATTCAATAAGTAATATTATTGATACAAAGCAAGCTAGACAGGAAACAGGGAATCAGCAGAGGAAAAACCTAATTTAAATGCATAATAGCTTAGCTCGACTTTATCCATTTGAGGAAAAACAGAACAGAAAAACTTAAGAGATAACGGTACAGTATTTTTTAGTTGAGCATCATCTTTCTCTAATCAAACGTGAGCTTTAATCTACCCGACGAAATCATCACAATACTTTTGCCTTTTGCCCGATTGTTCTCTCAAAGAGTTTGGAATCATGTCCAAGTCTTGTTAGTGGGTTCAATTTTAGCAACAGGAAGACGAACGGTAACTTCAATACTAGAAGTAATGGGGTTAGAGAATTTGCCCAACTTTCAGAACTATCATCGGGTACTAAACAACCAACGCCCTACTGTGCCATCATCCAAATCAACATAATAGAGACTACCATCAGGCCCTTCCATAATCTGTACGACTATGTTGGCACCATTGGCAAATGGCTCTACCGAGGTGATATTCCCTGACTCATCAAAGTTGATATTACGAACAATACCTTGACCCAGATCGTTAAAGAACAAATCTCCTTGGTACTCTTCGGGATAAGCGTTTCCTGTGTAAAAATCACCTAAGACGATCGCATTAATACCTTCCGTAATATGATTAATACCAAGGATAGAGGGGGTTGCAGACTCTCCACTAGCATAGAAAGCTTGGGCTTCTGGTAAATCTTCGTACTCACCAGTTTGTAAACTAATACCGTTGCCGCCTTCATAGTAAGGCCAGCCGAAGTTTGCTCCAGGTGCTGCCGCATTAATTTCTTCCCATTTTGTCCAGCCGACATCTCCCACATACACTTGTCCCGTTTCCGGATGAACAGTCATACGGAATGGATTACGTAATCCATATTGATAAACTTTAGAACGATTGGCATGAGGATTGCCGTCGTAGAAAGGATTATCAGCCAAGCCATCTCCTGTAATGGGATCAATGCGAAGAACTTTGCCCGAAAGGTTATCAATATCTTGTACACGGACAGTACGAGGATCTGCCTGATTGTATGATGTTCCGTCCCCATTAGTAACGTACAAAGCCCCATCAGGGCCAAATTCTACTGAACCAATAGAATGAGATACGCTATCAGCCGCCAGAAAGTCCTCTAAGTTTGTGCCATCGGCAAGAATACCTGCTGGTGCTTCGTCAAAGTCAACAGTACTATTAACAAATCCATTGAAGTTCTCCCAAGTACTATTTGTCCCCAGAATTACCACTTCGCTACCAGGAACTGCGGTAGTATAGCCAGTAGTAGCATCAGCCGTGATTCTAGTCAGTCTGCCTGCGCGATTGCCCTTGCCATCTTCTCCTGCTAAACCAGTATTTTGGAATACTTCAGAGGGATCGTAGGTATATAAAGCATAGACATAGGGACTACCATTGAAAAAGTCGGGATGAACCGCAATATCCAGTAAACCGCGATCGCCATGAGCGTTAACTTGGGCTGAAATATCAATAAAGGGAGTAGGCAGTAATTGATCATTTTGGAAAAGTTTGATCACTCCACCTTTTTCGGCCACAAAAATGCGATCGCCATTAGGAGTCCATTCAATTGCCGTGGGTTGATTTAATCCCGAAATAACAGTTTCACTCTCTACAGGAGGTAGATCTACTGAATCTAGTAGAGTAGAATTGGTGGCAAATTCCCAATCAAGAATATCGTGGTTATTGACCCTGCCTCCTGTGGCGGCACTGAAACCCAAAAATGCTTGTGAGCCGACTACAGGAGCCAAATCGATATTTAGTGATAAGGAAGCTGTCTCTGGTTTAATGGTGGTGTCCGCCAGAAAAACTTCTAATAAATCAGTCTCACCATCATAATCAATCCAGGCATTAAGAGAACTTCCGCTATTGAGATCAAACGGTGCAGCGATCGAAGCTAGAGCATTGTTAACATCGCCATCTCGCAAGATAGAAATATGATTATTATTAATATCCCCACCATTCCGATTTTGAAAAGTATCAAATTCGATCGCTAAACTTTGGGGAGTACCACTATAACCAAGACCTCCTCCACCAAGACCTAAATTTTGTATTCCGTCATTTAGTCCTTCGGTATTGTTTTGCAACATAAAAGTAAATCCATCTGCACCACCAGTCCCTCCTGAAAGTTGAAACTGAAATTGAGTCTCAAAAGAGGTATTAGTATCAACTGCTAAAGGTCGATTAAAAAATGAACTACCTTTCTGGGTTCTTTCAGAAGGTGTTAATCTTAGGACATTACCAGCTTGAATTGCATTTCCATTAAGAGTTAGTTGGCTGATATCAGCAAAGTCATCAAAGTCAATGACTGGTTCTAATCCCGCTTCATCATCCACAATGTTGATTATTGCAGTTCTCGGAGCGAGCAAAATTGCATCACCAACCAGATTATCGATAGTAAAGCTAAAATTTTCGTTACCTTCTACTAAATGATCATCCAGAATCGGAATAGTTACGGTTTTACTGGTTTCTCCATCAGCAAAGGTGAGAGTGCCAGAAGCAGCAGTGTAATCATTTTCCTCCGCCGAACCATTAACGGTATCATAATCAATAGAGACTACACCATCGCTACCATTAGTACGTAGAATAGTTACATCGACAGTACCATCTTGTTCATTGACATTATAATTGCTTGTTTCTAATCCGATTACGCCAGGATTATCAGGAATGGTGGCAAATTCCCAGTTGAGAATATCGTGGTTATTGGACCTACCTCCTGTGGCGGCACTGAAACCTAAAAATGCTTGTGAACCTACTACAGAAGCCAAATCGATATTTAGTGATAAGGAAGCAGTCTCTGGTTTAACGGTTGTGTCTGTCAGAAAGACTTCTAATAAGTCGCTAACACCATCATAATCAATCCAAGCGTTGAGGATACTTCCATTATTAAGATCAAACGGTGCAGCGATAGAGGTTAGAGGATTGTGAATATCACCATCTCGTAATATAGAAATATGGTTATTATTAAGATCGTCAATAGTTCGATTGTCAAAAGTATCAAATTCAATTGCTAAACTTTGAGTAATATGTTTATAACCAAGACCGCCTCCTATTGCACCTAAAGCATTTGTTCCTTGTGAGTTATTTTGCAACATGAAAGTAAATCCATCTGCACCATCAGTTCCTCCTGAAAGTTGAAACTGGAATTGAGTCTCAAAGGAGGTATTATTATCAACAGCTAAAGGTTGATTAAAAAATGAACTACCGATCTGTCTTCTTTCAGCAGATGTTAATCTTAGGGCATTACTAACTTGAGTTGCATTACCATTAAAAGTAAGTTGGCTAGTATCAGAAAAGTCATCAAAATCAATGATTGTTTCCAACACTGAATCGTAGATATTTCTAGTATCTAGATCAATAGCTAAATCGGCTTCAATATCACCTGTAATTACTTCTAAATCCCAATCACCCCCTAATTGGCTATTACCTGTCAAGTCATTGGATGCAGCTATATCAGCATTGGTCAGTTGACTTAGCTCATTAATGAACTCTAATCCTATTGACCCTGTTCCAACACTACAACCATAAAGGATAATATCTCCATTGACCGTCAAGGATTCAGACCAGGCTGCAAAATCCTCAGCATAGCTATCTAAGTTATCGGCATTGAGATTAGTTGAACCTAATTGTAGAGAGCCTACTTGACCGTGAGAAATGATTTGAATACTGTCAACTTCACTGTAAATAGTTAATGCTTCAGTAATTTGTTCAATGCCATTTTTGCTGGGTTCTAAGAGAATTATTTCTGCATGATCAATCCCTGAGATTAGACTTTGATAATTATCTATACTGGAATCAACAACAAGAATATCAGAATTATTTTCTAAGGTTGGATCTGGCTTTAGACTATTGATATAGCTCATTTATTTATAAATTAATAATTAATAATTAATAGCTAATAGTTAATAACTACTTTCTAGCTGACTACATATTATTTACAAAAATAACACCGTATTTTTGCTGATAGTATAAATCTTTAATAAATTTTGGTGGGAAATTTTTAAATTCAAATAAAGTATGTAAGTAGTTAAGTGAAATTAGTTAGGCGATATTTAGGGTAGATAGTAAGTTATTGGGCATTAGTTAGTAGGCGAAAAGACAGTTATCCTTAATTTCGGTATCTTTTATTTGGGTTTGATATTGAATGACCGCTGCATACTTATTCCAACTTTTTGATATCTTTAAATAACTTAGATTATGTCTAAAATAAAGGCGATCGCAAATGGATACGATCACCCCACTGGCAACGTAGGGTGAGAATCAACCGTAAAGTATCTAATATCTAACTAAAGAACCAAAATTGCCAAGTCCTGTATGCTGAGAACGCAAAATTTGTATACTAAATGCAGTAAGTATAAACAATCTTTGGAGATCATCAATGGCAGTTCAATTCAAGCATATTATGCTGATGGTTAAAGACATTCCCGCTACAGTAAAATTCTATAGCGAAGGATTGGGACTCAAGGTAATTATGTCAAGCCCAGGATGGGCAGAGTTAGATGCCAATGGGACTACGATTGCACTTCATGCAGCTTCCGAGAATGGTCAGTCAGGAAGTTCTCCTATTTTAAGTTTTCATGTGGATGACGTTTATGCAACCATCGCTACTCTTGAAGAAAGAGGTGCAAGTTTAGAAGGAAATGTTAGAGAACCTTCTTTTGGTAAAGTAGCGGCAATGCGTACCCCAGATGGAAGTATTATTAGCTTGCTACAACCTAGTGCGGTTAAAACTTCATCTCACTGATATTGCAGCAGTTTTGAATTGAATAGACTGCGCTTAGGATCAACTAGCAATTAGCTTTTAGTTCTTAGTTAAGTAGGTCGGTATAAATAAAATTAACTTGTTAAGACTGTTAGTTGTTAGTTGTTAGTTGTAATAGCTTTAATCAGATTCATACTTCTTAACCTATCTGACTTTATTTCGCCCTACTTGCTTATTAGCTATTAGCTATCTGTCTGAACCAAAAAGTAAAACGATATTACTACCCACTACCCACTACCTAGCCCATAGGACGCTAATATATATGCCTGCTCAATGGGATTGTTTTCTCAAAAACCTGGGTGAATGGCACGGCTCATTTACTCGCTTCTCACCTGAAGGAGAAGAAATATTGGATACTCCCACTCTGGTAACTCTTGAAGGATTGAATAATAATAAAAACGTTCACCAGGTAGTCCGCTATTTGCCTCCAGGAGAACAATCCCGTGATGTCGTTGTGGATTATGATTCTCTTGATCGCAGTATCTTGTTTTTTGAGAATGGGGCTTTTTCTCAGGGCAGTATGCAATGGAGTTCTTACCGTACCTTTGGCGGTGAATTTGGCTTAATTGATAACGAGTTTGGTGATGGTTCCCGCAGACTGCGAATGGTTGAATTGTATAATTCCTCTTCTAAACTAGAAAAAGTTGTGCTAATCAGGGAAAAACTGCCCACTAGCAACGTACCAGAAAGACCAGCTTTAACAGTAGATAACTTATTAGGAGAATGGCAGGGAGAAGCAGTAACACTCGATGCAGATCTAAAAAATCCCAGGAAGTTTTCCAGCTATTTAAAGATTAAGCAACAAGACAGCAATCATATCGAGCAAATTTTATCTTTTGGAAATCGCACTATTAGTTCCAGGGCAAGAGTAGATGGCTCAAGGTTACTATTTGAAAACAGTGAATTACCGACGCAAATCATCTTGCTGCCTGATGGTGCATCCTGCAATTGTCCTCTGGAAGTCAAGCTAGGTCATAATTTTGTTTTAGAAATGGGCTGGTTGCTTCAATCCAATATTAGGCAGAGAATCATACGTAGCTATAACGAACAAGGTAACTGGGTTGGTTGTACTTTGGTAACAGAGAAGAAAATAATTGGTTATTGAGTTATAAGTAGGTCAGTGTCAATAAAATTAACTTGTTAGGAGCGTTAGTCGTTAGTCGTTAGTCGTTAGTAGTAATAGCTTGATCCTAATTCATACTTCTTAATCTATTTAATTTTATTTCACCAGTAGAGTTGATTAAATATAAAATCAAGAGTTAAAAACTTATGACAATACGCACTCTTTTTTAGGGGCACTTATTATTCATTACTTATTACTTACGAGCTATTAACTTTTATGTCTTAATCGATCAACTTACTACAATATATAATCCACAAAATTATTCAAAATAATAAGTTAATTTATAATTTCTGATGTCTACAAACGGCGATTACAAAGATTCTGGTAAGGAGTTTCAAGGCGATCGCAATTCAGCGTCTCTAAATGATTCGTGGTTAAGTCTAGAAATTTATCTTCCAGGCAATCATCCAGAATTACTGAAAGGTTTGGATCAATGGTTGCAATTAGGCTTAATTAGTCACGGGCAGGTAAGAAAGTTATGTCGTAATCACTTAAGCTGTGCTTTACCAGAGATAGAGGCAGTTAAGTCGATTTCAATTGAGAAGAATAAAGTTGCCGAGACGACTGATCAAAGTTTAGTCAATGTTGCGCCATCGCCTAATATCTTTTCCCGTATCTTACAGGGATTTTTAGATGAATTAAGTATTCGCTGGTTATTATTTTTAGGTATATTTTTAGTTGTTCTTTCTTCAGGAGTTTTAGCTGCTAGTCAATGGCAAAATTTTCCTGTATTTGGACAGTATTTAGTTCTATTAATTTATACTCTTAGTTTCTGGGCTATTGGCTGGTGGACAAGTAAGCAAGCTCAATTAAAATTAACTTCTCAGACATTAACTGCGATCGCCACTTTATTAGTTCCGATTAACTTTTGGGCAATTAGTCATTTAGGGTTAGGAAATAGGTTAATTGAATGGCTGATAATTGCTTTTGCTTTAGTCGTTTTGACTGCTACTGTTTGGTTCTCACCTCGACGTAAAAAAGCTGCTAAAAATACTTTGGGAATTCCCCTGTTTCTCTTACTTAGCTATCTCCATCTAGGCTGGCAGATTCCCCTGTTTTCTCTTGTTTCAGTATACGGTGGCATTACAGTTATCAGCTTGCTTAACTACAGATTAAGGCGAAAACAACAACAATATCCTACGGTTGATTTGTTATTGATCTTAGCAACATGGTCATTATTATTGGCAAGGATATTAATAACTGATGTTAGTTTGATATCTAACTATTGTCTGGCGATCGCTATATTAGGTTGGCTATTAGCAACGATTTATTTAACTCCAACCCCAAAGAACAACATTCCTCTAAATCAGCAGTCGTCAAGAGAAATTGCTGACACCTTCTTCGGTAAAATATGCCAAATATTGAGCATTATTCTCTTTGTTTTTACTTGGATGATCTCCGTTTTTGGCGGGATTGTGGAATCATCATTATTTTTTGGGCAAACTGTCGCTATCAGTGGGTTAGCTATTCACCTATTTAGTCAACGTCTCAGACTTTATTGGCGTAAGCAAGATTTAACTGCCATCTTTTTATTGGGCTTACAAACTCTATACATCTCTAAAGAATTAATTCCCTCTGGTTTACGTAACGAAGCTTTAGATCTTTCCGTTGCTGTGAGTAAAACTGAATACTTCCCTGAGTCAGTGTTTGGGGTAACCCTATTTCCCTACGTAATTATATTTGTCTTAATCGCTTCTTGGTTATATCGCAGGCAAAAACCTCAACTAGCTGACTACGCCGAATCTCTAACCTTAATTCTCGGTATTGGCTTAACTTGTCTCAGTCTAACTAATCCCACCTGGCGATCGCTCAATTTGCTTTTTTCTACCTTCACCCTGGCTTATGTTGCCAAAATTCGACAGCCCATCAGAGGTAATTTAATTTATGCCACTCACTTACTTGGTTTAATTACAGTCATCAATGGAATCGACTTTGCTTTACCCAATTTAAGTAAAACCTTCTGGGGTATTATTTTGCTGGCGTTAATGTCTATCGAGTGGACTGCTTATATAAGTCAGTTGAAACGCAAGCTGAAACCGACTTTCTCCGCTGTGCTATGGCAAAGCTGTTGGTATTTTGGTTTGTTACTAAGTGCCGTCAGCTATACCTGTTTCTTAGCGCAGATTAATACATCTTTCCTTTCAACTAATTCTTTCCCTTGGGGATTAATCTGGTTAGTTGCCCCTGGTATGTTAACCTTGATTGCCAAATATACCCGCAGCATCCAGCAGCGACGGTTAACAACTATCTTGAGTTGTCTGGCACTGATGGGGGCACAGTTATTAGTATTGGGTAAACCTGAAACCAGATTCATCGGTTTGGCTGTAGCTATGGGGTTGATGTCGATCAATGCCTTTAATCTACGGCGTACTATTGTTACCGTAATTCACTTGGGTTTTGCTCTTAGCTTAATTACCAGCTTGTTTGCTAGTCTGAACTTAACCAACATTTGGGATTGGTTATTAATCGGTAGCGCAACTATTCTAGGACTATATCAACTACGTTTATATTTATTACAGACGAGTAACAGCCCCAAAATTGATTATATTTCCGAGCGCACTGCCCACGGAATTTTAGGAGTGGGAGTAGAGACAAAAAACTTTAAGCTTATCGCCAAGTATATCAAAGCAGCAGACTATTGGGCGATCGCTTTAATCGCGATTGAATTAGCTATTCTCAGTATTATTTATCTTTATTTGCCCAATTTAGAACTTGAAGGGCAGTATTTCTCCTATTTATTGACTACTGGGTTAATTGCTGGCGCTATACTATGGCGTTACCGCCCACAGCCGAATAATTTAGCTTTATACACTCTAGTTTGGCTGGGAGAATTATTTGCCTGGGGGTTGGTGATGGGATGGGGGCAAAGCAGTTTCATCTTTGCTGCTACTAATATCATTCTGGGAATAGTAGCTTTAGGAATAGTCGGCTGGTTAGATCAATCATTACCCTCTGAAACAAAATTAAATTTATCCTGGGTGCCACTAATATATGCCACCTGCGGAATACTTTGGCGACTGCAAGATTTTAACGCCTACACAGGATTATTAACCCTGGGTGCAGGTTGGATTCTAATTAATACTCAACAGAATAATAAACAAGTTAACAGGATAATTAACTATCTCGGCTTGGCAGCTATCTCTGGTGGGGTTTATGAATTAGTTATCTACCAAATGCAATCCTCAACTGGAGGTACTATTGCTGATGGTTTAACTATTTTAGCTTTAGTTAGTGCGGCGATCGCTTTTACCTATCGTCTTACCTCTTGGTGGTATCGTCAATACAACCATGGGACTTTATTTAACCTCAACTTATCCAGAGTTGTTTTAGTGGCTCATATCCACTGGGCAATTAGCAGCATTTTGAAAATTATGGCTGCGGGTATTGCAATTGAAGTAGCAGCAACTCCTCGTCTAACTTCCGTTAGTATCGCTACTAGCTTTTGTTTGGGGATATATGCCGTAATTCAAGGACAAGATCGAGAAGAAAATACATCTACAAATCCATCTGCGTCTAATGACTGGTGGGTATATGTGGGATTAGTGGAAATTTTTGCCACCCTAATTTACAGTCGTCTGATCATTAGTCAATTAAGCTTATTTGATCCTTGGCGAGTTATATTTACCTGCGCGATCGCCCTCTTAATCTATCAGATACCCTGGCACAACTTAGGTTGGAGAGCTACACCTTGGCAACACACCGCTTTAATTATTCCTGCACTGATGGCTCTAGTTACCGCCGAAGATATTTCTGCTCTCAGCTTACTAGTTACCGCTTTATTCTATCTACGTATTGCTTATGCTCAACAGAATATCCGTTGGAGCTATATTAGCCTGGGATTTATTAACTGGTTAATGATCAGATTTACTTGGCAACATAACCCCGAATTTATTTGGCTAGGGAGCATCATCAGTTTATCGATTTTATATATTGCTCAATTCGATCCTTACTGCCAAACTCATCGCCAACAACGTCACTATCTTCGTCTAATGGGTAGCAGCATTGTCTGTATCTTTGCCCTGCTGGAGCAACCAGGAATCATTCCAGGGGCAATTAGTTTTGGCTTAATATTCCTGGGTTTAGGTTTAAAAATTAGAGCCTTTCTATTTACAGGCACTATAACGCTGATTTTAACCGCCATACACCAGCTTGTGATCTTAGTCCTAACCTATTCTTTCCTAAAGTGGATTGTCGGATTATTAGCAGGAATCTGCTCAATTGCGATCGCAGCAGGATTTGAAAAGCAGCGAGATCAAGCCCTTAATCAACTAAAAAACTACAGTAATAAATTACAAAACTGGCAATAATTAAGTACACTACCGCATTTATAGCAATACATACATTTATAGGAATACATAGTTGTGTTAGGACGTTGTTACTCGTTACTTTCGATCCTACATATCCTTCGTGTCCTAACCTAACTTTGTACGGCTATATATCATGCTAACCTTTGCTTGAGTAGGTTTCTCAGTTGTTCTTGTTGGGCGATCGAACCTGCAAGTAAAATTCCTAGTTTGCCCGCCAAAACACTACCCCAGTTATAGATAATAGCGCCTGTCTTAGTCGCAGAATTATATTCTAAATCGCCCAAATCAATTTCATCTAAAGAACGATATTTCGTGGCAAAATTATCGCTACACCAACTGTCTATCCCCAGTTTTTGAGCAATTCCCGTGGGATAAGATGCCCCGTTAAATCGGGGATTGCATTCAATCGCAAAACATTCGGTTTTGTCTTTGACTGTAGCCACATCAAAAGCAAAAATCCCTTTCATTCCTTTTTTTGCCATCCATTTTGCCATTGGTTCGACTAAATCCCAGGGTTGATAGGAGGTAGGATAACGATTGCCTTGGTGGGCAAAGCCATCAAGAATTTGTTCTGTAGCAGCTAAAGGTTTTACAGTGCCATCTTTGACCACATACTGTAGATTGAGGAATTTATCGGCGATTACTTCTTGCTGTACTTGTATGGGAGTATCTTCGTCTAAATTTGCCAGAGAATTATTTAATTCCTGAGAGTTTTCGCAGCGATAAATTCCCACACCGTCAACAGAAATCGCTGGTTTGAGATAGCAAGGAAAAGGAATATTGTCATTGTCCTCTAATAATTTGCTTTTGTTCTCTGCACAGACAGTTCGAGGTACATTAACGTTTAAATCTTCTGCCAAGCGAATAAAATTGTTCTTGGAATTAATAAATTGAACTATTTCTTGCCAATCTTGGTTAACCTCACAAAACCAATCCTTATCTTTTGGTAAATTGTCCAAATCATCGCTAAAGATAAACACCGACGGTTCGTAATCTGGATGTTTTCTTAATTCCTCAAAAGAAACATTCCAAATTGGATTTTGACTATGGCTCAACCCAATACGACGATAGTGAGCGTTAATTGCCGCCCACTGGGACTCTAAATCGGGATGTAATTGAATCAAATCGTCAGGTTCGCTCATGCCCAAAACCCTACCTGAATATAAATAATTACCGACTACTGCATCGTTAGTGCAGTGCATAATGTCGTGATTAAAAATTCTTTTTCTACCCATGTTTGGTTTAAAGTCAAAATAGATCAGATTACTATTTCAAACTCCCTCAAATAGTTGCTTTTAACTGTAACTAATCAGACAACTGTTACAATTCGATGGAATTTAATGTTTTCTTCGGATTATTGGCAGGAATCTGCTCAATTGCGATCGCCGCACGATTTGAAAAGCAAAAGCAGCGGGCTCAAGCCCTTAATCAACTAAAAAAATACAGTAATAAATTACAAAACTGGCAGTAGTAAA